>NZ_CP151276.1:645000-1012500 GCF_046736325.1 Paracoccus sp. ME4 | reverse complement strand
ACAATTAGCGCCACCGCCTTTGGGTTCAAAGTGCGCTGCATTTCTTGGAACGGTCGCGCAAACGTGAGCCTTTGGGGCCTTGACGCAAACAGGCAAGAGATCGCCGAAAATTGCTTGAAATGATTGGTGATGAAACCGGATCGACCGATGCGTAACGCACGGTAATCCTGCCTCTTTCAGCCGTTTCTCGACGCTGACGGCAATCCCGGCAGGCCCATCCGCCCTGAAACACGACCGTGACTGCCCATGAAAACGGCAGAGAATCTTCCGCTACCCGCCATCGCTGTTGTTGCATAGATGCCACGACGCTGCCGTTTACCCGACACGCAGGACACGCGCGATCCCGGCTGGAGGACGTGAAAAGGGCCCGGACAGCGACTGTCCGAGCCCATGCGGACCGCACGTGGAAGCGGCGGTCAATCCAGGGAATCAGGCTTCAGGTCGCGCGCCATGTGGTCCAGCACCGCGTTGACGAAGCGTGCCTCGCGTCCGTCGGGGAAGAAGGCCTGCGTCAGGCGGACATATTCGCTGATGACGACCTTGGCGGGGGCGCGTTCCGTGACCAGCTCGGCCCCCGCGGCCCGGAAGACGGCACGCAGCACGGGATCGATCCGGTCGATGGGCCATTTGGCCACCAAACCGCGATCGGTCGCCTGGTCGATGCGCGACTGCCACATGACGACGTCATCGACGATGCGCATGAACAGCGCCTCGTCGGCCTGCTCGGTCGGGCCGTCGCGGTCGTCGAAGTCGATGCGATAGTTCTGGAACTCGCGCGTGACGCGGTCGGCGGACTGTCCGGCCGCCTCCATCTGGAACAGCGCCTGGACGGCATACATGCGCGCCGCGCTGCTCAGCGTGCGGCGGTCGGGGCGCTTTGCGGGGTCCTGCTCGCTCATGACCGGCCCTGCCCTTCCATCTGTCCCGCGAGGCGGATCACGTCGTGATCGGCCGCGGATGTCTGCGCGGCATCCCCGCCCCAGCGGCGCGCCAGGGCGATCAGGTGCAGCGCCGCGGCGGCGGCACCGCCGCCCTTGTTCTGTCCCGCCGGATCGGCCCGGACCTCGGCCTGGGCCAGGGTCTCGACCGTCAGGATGCCGTTGCCCAGGCACACGCCCTGCAGCCCCAGAAGCGTCAGCGCGCGCGAGCTGTCGTTGCAGACCGTGTCGTAATGCGTCGTCTCTCCCCGGATCACGCAGCCCAGCGCGACGAAGCCGTCATAGCGCCCGCTGCGCGCGGCCAGACCGACCGCGGTCGGGATCTCCAGCGCGCCCGGCACCTCGATCACGTCGAGGCTGGCCCCCGCCGCATCCGCCGTGGCCCGCGCACCGGACAGCAGGCCGTCGGTGATCGGCTTGTAATAGGGCGCCACGACCGCCAGCAGGCGCACCGGCGCATCAAGACGCGGCAGCGCCAGTTCGTGATGTTGCGTGTTCGAGGCCATGTCTCAGTCCTTGGGAATAGGCCGGGTGGAATGGATGGAAAGCCCGTAGGCGTCAAGCCCCACCACCCGCACGGGCGCCGAATTCGTCAGAAGGGTCAGCTCGGACAGGCCCAGCGCCGACAGGATCTGCGCGCCCAGCCCGTATTGGCGCAGCGTGTGCGGCCCGGCATCGTCGCCGGGCGTGACCGCATGCGTCAGGTCGCGGATCAGCACGACGACGCCGCGCCCCTCCTGCGCGATGACGCTCATGCAGGACGCGAGGCTGCCCGCCCCGTCCCGGCCGATGCCCAGCACGTCGTGCAGCGGGTCCAGCGCGTGCATGCGCACGAGGACCGGGCCGGGTGCGGCCAGATCGCCCTTGGTGAGGACGATATGCTCGGTCCCCTGCGTCTCATCGGCGAAGATGCGCATCAGCCACTCGCCGCCATGGACCGAGCGGACCGCCTGCTGCGACCGCTCGGCGATCAGGTTGTCGTGGCGGCGGCGATAGCGGATCAGGTCGCTGATCGTGCCGATCTTCAGGCGGTGGCGTTGCGCGAAGGCGACCAGGTCGGGCAGGCGCGCCATGCTGCCGTCCTCGTTCATGATCTCGCAGATCACCCCTGACGGGTTCAGCCCGGCGAGGCGCGAGATGTCCACGGCCGCCTCGGTATGGCCGGCGCGGACCAGGACGCCGCCGTCGCGGGCGCGCAGCGGAAAGATGTGGCCCGGCGTCGCGATGTCGGGCGCGCCCTTGGTCGGGTCGATCGCCACGCTGATCGTGCGGGCGCGGTCATGGGCGCTGATGCCGGTCGTGACGCCCTCGCGCGCCTCGATGGACATGGTGAAGGCGGTCTCGTGGCGGCTGGAGTTCTTGGGGCTCATCAGCGTCAGGCCCAGCGTCTCGATCCGCTCGGCGGTCAGCGACAGGCAGATCAGGCCGCGGCCATGGGTGGCCATGAAGTTGATCGCGTCCGGCGTGGCCATCTGCGCGGGGATGCACAGATCGCCCTCGTTCTCGCGGTCCTCGTGGTCGACCAGGATGTACATGCGGCCGTTGCGGGCCTCGTTGATGATGTCCTCGATCGGAGAGATGGCGGCCGACAGGTCGCGCTCGACGGGGCCGGGTTCCTCGAATTGCATCTGTTCGTCCTTCAGACTGGCGTCATGCGCCGATGGGTTGCCCGGCCTCGGCCAGCCGCGCGACATAGCGGGCCAGCGTGTCGATCTCCAGATTCACGGCGTCGCCGACCGCCGCATCGCCCCAGGTGGTGACCTGCTGGGTATGCGGGATCAGGTTGATGCCGAAGCTGTTGCCCGCGACCTCGTTCACGGTCAGCGACGTGCCGTTCAGCGTGACCGACCCCTTGGGCGCGATGAAGCGCGCCAGATCGGCGGGCGCCTCGAAGGTCAGGCGCAGGCTGTCGCCCTCGCGCGCGGCGGCGGTGATGCGGGCCACGCCGTCCACATGGCCGCTGACGATATGGCCACCCAGTTCGTCGCCCACGCGCAGCGCGCGCTCCAGGTTCAGCCGCTGACCCACCTCCCAGCCCTCGGCGCCGATGCGCGTCTTGGACAGGGTCTCGGCCGAGATGTCCACGTCGAACCAGTCTCCGCCCTTGGCGATGACCGTCAGGCAGACCCCGTCGCAGGCGATGGACGCGCCCAGATCGACCCCCGCCATGTCATAGGCGCAGCCGATGCGCGCGCGCATGTCGCCGCGCATTTCCACGGCCCGCACGATGCCGATGTCGGTGATGATGCCGGTGAACATCGCGGCCTCCCTGTGTGACGTCCCAATGCTTCCCGTCCGACCTAGGCCATCGGCCCCGCCCGTTCAAGCGTCAAGCCCGGCCGCCCCCTCCGGTCGGCCGCCGTTAAGCGTCATGGACAAAATTCTGGATCGACGGGCCGCGACGTGGCATGTCAGGTCTGTTCGGTCCCCGTCGCGTGACGCCATTTCCGTTTCAAGTGCCATGTTCCAGCCCCCGTCCCCGCCACCGGTCCCCCTTGCGGACCCGCCCGCCGCCCGCCTGCCCGACGCGCCCGTCGCGGCGCGGGTGTTCCTGATGCTCCAGGGTCCGCACGGCCCGTTCTTCGACAGGCTGGGCCGGCTGCTGCGCGCGGCGGGCGCCACCGTCTGGCGCTGCGGCTTCAACGCGGGGGACGAGTTCTTCTGGTCCGACCGCGACCGCTTCATTCGGCACGAGGACGGGCTGCCCGGCTGGTCGGCGCATCTGTCGCGCATCCTGACCGAACGCGGCGTCACGGACATCGTGCTCTACGGCGACGTCCGGCCGATCCACGCCACCGCCCGCGCCATGGCGGCCGAACGCGGGCTGCGCGTCCACGTCTTCGAGGAGGGCTACCTGCGCCCCTACTGGATCAGCTATGAACGGCAGGGCTCGAACGGCAACTCGGCGCTGATGCGCATCCCGCTGGCCCAGATGCGCGCCGTCCTGCGCGAACAGCTGAACGAGGTGCGCCGCCCCCCCGCCCATTGGGGCGACATGCGCCAGCACAAGTTCTACGGCGCCTTCTACCACTTCCTCATCCTGGTCGCGAACCGCCGCTATCGCGCCTATCAGGGTCACCGCGCGATCTCGGTCGTGCAGGAATTCCGGCTGAACCTGCGCAGGCTGGTCCTGGCGCCGTTCTACAACCTGGGCCGCGCGCTGCAGTGGCGGCGCCTGCGGCTGTCGGGGTGGCCCTACAACCTGGTCCTGATGCAGCTGGAACATGATTCGAACTTCCTCGGCCATTCGCCCTTCACCCGGAACGCCCAATTCATCGACACGGTCGTCGACAGCTTCGCGCGCGCGGCCCCGCGCCATCACCACCTGATCTTCAAGGCCCATCCGCTGGAGGACGGCCGCGCGGGCAACCGTGCGGCGATCACCGCCGCGGCGGCGCGGCACGACGTGGCGGGTCGGGTCCACTACATCCGCGGCGGCAAGCTGGCCGAGATCCTGTCGCATGCCCGCGCCGTGGTGACGGTCAACTCGACCGCCGCCCAGCAGGCGCTGTGGCGCGGCATCCCGGTCAAGCCCCTGGGCCGGGCGGTCTACGACAAGCCGGGGCTGGTCTCGGACCAGGACCTGGACGCGTTCCTGGCCGATCCAGACGCGCCCGATCCGCAGGCCTACCGGGTATTCCGCGACTATCTGCTGCAGACCAGCCAGATCCCCGGCGGCTTCTACGCCAGCCGATCGCGGGCCCATGCGCTGCGCCTGGTGGCCGACATGCTGCTCTCGCCGGACGATCCCTACGAGGCGCTGGCCACCGGCCGGACCCTGCCCCGCCAGCAGCTGTCGGACCGGGATGGCTAAAACGCAACGGCGCGCCCGCGACGCGCAAGAACCTGTGGTCTGAACCGCCCGACGCGGCTAGAATAGGGTCAAAACAGGCCGGTCGGACCCGGCCACGATAACAACGGAGTATCCGAGGTGACAGTTACCCTTCGATCGTCGAGCACCCTCAGGGTGCTGATGGCGGCATCGCTCTGCCTTCTCGCGGCCTGCGCGCTGCCCCGGTCCGGTCCCAACAAGGGCGAGATCTTCGACGGCGCCGTCGAGCGCGGCGGCAACACGCAGGTCATCTTCGTGAACGACCACGTGACCCGCGCCTCGGCCTTCGCGCCGGCCTACGGCTTCTCCAACAGCTTCCGCAACGCCGGCCAGGTCGGCGCGGACGAGATCCGGGCGGGCGACACGCTCGGCCTGTCGATCTGGGAGAACGTGGATGACGGCCTGCTGACCTCGCTCGGGTCCAGCTCGACCTCGCTGACCGAGATCCAGGTCGACAGCGACGGCTTCATCTTCGTGCCATATGCGGGGCGGGTCCGCGCGGCCGGCAACACCCCCGACCAGCTGCGCCAGATCATCACTCGCGAACTCAGCGCCCAGACCCCCGATCCGCAGGTGACGGTCCAGCGCGTGGCGGGCAACGGCGCCACCGTCTCGGTCGTCGGCCGCGTCGGCGCGCAGGGCGTCTATCCGATCGAACGGCCCACGCGGTCGCTCTCGGCCATGCTGGCGCGGGCCGGCGGCGTCGCGATCGAGCCCGAGGTGGCGGTCGTCACCGTCAAGCGCGGCAGCGACAGCGGGCGCGTCTGGCTGACCGACCTCTATTCCAGCCCCACCAACGACATCGCGCTGCGTCCGGGCGACCTGATCGTGGTCGAGGAGGATCAGCGCAGCTTCACCGCGCTCGGCGCGCTCGGCGGCCAGACCCGCGTCCCCCTGGGCAACGAGATGATCAGCGCGGCCGAGGCCATCGCCATGGTCGGCGGCCTGAACAGCAGCCTGGCCGACCCCACGGGCGTCTTCGTGCTACGCGACGAGCCGGAATCGGTCGCCAGCCGCGTGATGGGCAAGCCGGTGATCGGCACGCAGCGCTTTGCCTATGTGCTGGACCTGACCCGGCCGAACGGGCTGTTCCTGGCGCGCGACTTCATCATCCGCGACGGCGATACCGTCTATGTGACCGAAGCGCCCTATGTCCAATGGCAGAAGACTCTCTCCGCCGTCACCGGCAGCGCCGCCACGGCCGACAGCCTGTCCAACATCGGCAACTGACCTGCGCCCGATGATGCCGAACGACGCGACAGCCGCCGGGGAAACTCGGCGGCTTTTCATCATGAACCTGGGCTTCCTGACCCGCCCCCGCATCGCGCGCATCCTGACGCTGGCGGGCCATCGCCCGGTCCTGGGCCTGCCGCCGCCGGGCGAACCCGTCGGCATCTGGGGCGCCAGCCCGACCGCGTGGCGCGGCCAGGCCGTCGCGCGGCGCCGCGGCTGCCCCATCGTCACGGTCGAGGATGGCTTCCTGCGCTCGGTCCTGCCGGGGCGCGCGTCGGGGCACCTGGCCGCGCGCGGGCCCATCGGCCTCCTGATCGACCCGGACGGGCTGCATTTCGACCCCTCCCGCCCCTCGCGGCTGGAGCGGCTGATCGCCCGACCCCTGAGCGACGATCAGCGCGACCGGGCCGTGCGGCTGATGGCGCGCATGCGGGCGGCCGATCTGTCCAAGTACAACCACCACGACGCGCGCCACCCCCTGCCCCCGCCGGGCCATGTGCTGGTCATCGATCAGACGCGGGGCGACGCCTCGCTGCAGGGCGCGGACCGCGCGCGGTTCCTGACCATGCTGGAGGCCGCTCGGGACGAGCATCCGGGCCGCCCCATCGTAATCCGCACCCACCCCGAGACCGCCGCGGGCCTGCGTCCCGGCCATCTGGAGGCGGGCGACCTGCGTCCAGGCGACGTGATCTGCGACGGCCCGGTCTCGCCCTGGCGGCTGGTCCAGGAGGCCGAGGCGGTCTATGCCGTGAGCTCGCAGCTAGGCTATGAGGCGCTGCTGGCGGGGCACCGCCCGCGGCTGTTCGGCCAGCCCTTCTATGCGGGCTGGGGCCTCAGCGACGACGACCGCCCCCCGCCCCGCCGCGGTCAGGCGACGCGCGAGGCGCTGTTCGCCGCCAGCCATCTCGACGGCCCGGTCTGGTACGACCCCTGCCGCGACCGCCTGACCGATCTGGAGACCGCGATGGACCAGATCGAGGCCGAGGCCCGCGCCTTCCGCCAGGATCGCGACGGCCATCTGGCCTACGGCATGCGCCTGTGGAAGCGACGCTTTCTGGCGCGCGAATTCGGCGACGCGCGGCCCCTGCGCTTTGCCGACCGGCCCTCGGAGGCCGTGACGCTGGCCTGGGCGGGTGCGGCGGCCACCGTGCCGCAGGCCATCCGGGTCGAGGACGGCTTCCTGCGCTCTCGCGGGCTGGGCGCGGCGCTGACGCCGCCGCTGTCGCTGGTGGCCGACGATCTGGGGATCTATTTCGACCCGACCGCGCCGTCGCGGCTGGAGGCGCTGATCGCGCTCGGGCCGCCGCCGGGCGGGCGGGCGCGGGCCGAACGGCTGATCGCGGCGCTGATCGCGGCGGGGCTGACCAAGTACAACCTCGGCGGCGCGACCGACCTACCGCCGCGCGACGACCGGCGCCGCATCCTGGTCCCCGGCCAGGTCGAGGACGACGCCTCGATCCGCCTCGGCGCGGGCGCCGAGCGCACGAACCTGGCCCTGCTGGAGCGCGTGCGCCGCGACAATCCGCAGGCCTTCGTGATCTACAAGCCCCATCCCGACGTGGAGGCCGGGCTGCGCCCCGGCGGCATCGCGCCCGAGGCCATGGCCGGTCTGGCCGATCACGTCGCGGCCGGGGCCGATCCCGTCGCCCTGATCCGGGATGCGGACGAGGTCTGGACCATCACCTCCACCCTGGGCTTCGAGGCGCTGCTGCGCGGCAGACCCGTCACCACCCTGGGGGCGCCCTTCTATGCGGGCTGGGGCCTGACGCGCGATCTTGGCCCGATCCCGGCGCGCCGCCGGGCGCGCCCCGATCTGGCGGCGCTGGTCCATGCCTGCCTGATCGCCTATCCGCGCTACCGCGACCCGGTCACGGGCCTGCCCTGCCCGGTCGAACTGGCGCTGGAGCGTCTGACGGAGGACCGCGTCCCGCACCCGCCGCTGCTGCGGCTGCTGGCCAAGGCGCAGGGCGCGCTGGCCGGTCACGCCTGGATCTGGCGGCGCTAGATCCGCCGCCAGCGGTGGAACAGATCGCCCCCGATCGCCCGGCTCTCGACCAAGCGGAACCGCGGTGCATCCGCCAGCGCGGCCCAGCCCGTGGCGCCCAGGAACGGCCGCGCCTCCGCACCCAGCACCAGCCCCGCCGTGTAACCGACGACCTGATCGACCAGACCCGCGGTCATCAGGCTGGCGGCCAGCCGGCCGCCCCCCTCGCAGAAGACCCGCGTCAGGCCGCGCCCGGCCAGATCGGCCAGAACACGGTCGGGCGGCCCCTCCACCCGCCACAGGGGGCCGTGATCGGCGTCCTGCGGCGGCATGGGCGGCAGGGCCTGCGCGGACAGGACGATGCGCACAGGCTGCTGGGGCGTGGCGATGCCGCGCACGTTCAGATGCGGTCGGTCGGCCCGCGCGGTGCCGCCGCCGACCAGGATCGCGTCATGCTGCGCGCGGAGCGCGTGGACATGCGCCCGCGCCTGCGGTCCGGTGATCCAGCGGCTCTCTCCGCTGGCCATGGCGATGCGGCCGTCCAGGCTGCTGGCCAGCTTCAGCGTCACGAAGGGGCGGCGCGCGGTGATGCGCAGCAGGAAGCCCGCCTGCAGTTCCGCCGCCTGATCGGCCAGCACGCCCTCGGTCAGCGGGATGCCCGCCGCGCGCAGCATCGCATGACCGCGTCCGGCCACGCGCGGGTCGGGATCGGTCAGCGCGGTCACCACGCGGGCGATGCCGGCGCCCACAAGACCCTCGGCGCAGGGCGGGGTGCGGCCGTGATGGGCGCAGGGCTCCAGCGTGACATAGGCGGTGGCGCCGGCCGCATCGGCGCCCGCGGCGTCCAGCGCCATCCGCTCGGCATGGGGGCGTCCGCCGGGCTGGGTCCAGCCGCGCCCGACGACGCGACCGTCGCGCACCAGCACGCAGCCTACCGCGGGGTTCGGCCAGACATTGCCCAGACCCCGCCGCGCCAGCCGCAGGGCATGAGCCATGTGCCGCGCGTCCTCTGTCGGGTCGGGCGTCAATCCTGCGCGGCGCCGGGGCGCAGCTCGGACACGAACTTGTCGAAATCGTCCGCGTCCTGGAAGTTCTTGTAGACGCTGGCGAAGCGGACATAGGCCACGTTGTCGATGCGCGACAGGGCCTCCATCACGATCTCGCCGATGGCCTTGGAGGGGATGTCGGTCTCTCCGGTGCTCTCCAGCCGCCGGACGATGCCGCTGATCATCTGCTCGATGCGTTCGGGCTCGACCGGGCGCTTCTGCATGGCGATGCGGATCGAGCGGGCCATCTTGTCGCGGTCGAAATCCTCGCGCCGACCGTTGGTCTTGACCACGACCAGATCGCGCAGCTGCACCCGCTCATAGGTGGTGAAGCGGCCGCTGCAGGCCGGGCAGAAGCGACGGCGGCGGATCGCCACGTTATCCTCGGCCGGACGCGAGTCCTTGACCTGGGTATCGACATTTCCGCAAAACGGGCAGCGCATTCCGTTGTCCCTGTGCTGGGGCGATCCACAGCGACTATAGGCAGCTTGGCAGGGATTGGGTAGCGTTATCCACAGCCCACAAGATGCGCCCCCCGGAACCTGTGGCCCGAATGACGCGTTGGCCGCGGTCATTTCCCGCGGAATTCCAACGATCGAGGCCACCATGACCCAGACCCTGTTCATCACCGGCGCCTCCTCCGGCATCGGCGCCGCGACCGCCCGCGTGGCGGTCGCGGCCGGCTGGAACGTCGCCCTGTTCGCCCGGTCCGCCGACAAGCTGACGGCGCTGGCGGACGAGCTTGGCGACAGGGCGATGGTCGTCGGGGGCGATGCAACTGACATCGACGCGCTGACGGCGGCGGCGGCGCAGGTGGAGGAGCGTTTCGGCGGGATCGACGCCGCCTTCGCCAATGCCGGGCGCGGCCTGAAGACACCGGGCACCGAGGCCGGCGACCTGGACGACATCCGCGGCATGATCGACCTGAACGTCACGGGCGTGGTGCTGACCGCGCGCGCGCTGCTGCCGCATCTGCGCAGGACGCGCGGCACGCTGGTCCTGACCGGATCGGCGGCGGGTCGGCGGCACATCCCCGGCTCGATCTATGGCGCGACCAAGTGGTTCGTGCATGGCTATGCCGGCAATCTGGCCGAGGAGATGCGCGAATGGGGCGGGCGCTGCTGCGTCGTCGCGCCGGGCATGGTCGACACGCCCTTCTTCGACAAGGGCGCCCCCGACAAGCTGCAGCCGCAGGACGTGGCCGATGCGGTGCTGCACATGATTACCGCGCCGGAACGCGCGGCGATCCGCGAGATCTACCTCATGCCTCAGTCGAACGACTGAAACGCGGCCACGACCTCGCGCCGGTGCGGGGCGCGGCGATGTTCGACCAGATAGACGCCCTGCCAGCGGCCCAGCATCATCGCGCCCCGCCGAACCGGGATTTGCAGCGTCGTCGGCAGGACGGCAGCCTTCAGATGCGCGGGCATGTCGTCCGGTCCTTCGTCGCGAGGGATGATCCAGCCCATCGACAGATGGTCGGCCGGTGGCGCGATGCGCTCCAGCCAGGCCAGCAGATCGGTGCGCACGTCCGGATCGGCATTCTCTTGGATCAGCAGCGAGGCCGAGCTGTGCCGGATCATCAGGGTCAGCACCCCGTCGCCCGCGCCCGTGGCATCCAGCCAGCGATGCAAAGGATCGGTGATCTCGTGCAGCGCAGGTCCGTGCGTCTGGACGGTCAGGCTGTGGATCATTCGGCGGCCTCCGGCGGGCGGTCGTCCTCGCGGTCGTGATCCAGCGCCATCTGCTTGCTGCTGCGTGCGCCCAGTCCGCGCAGCATCTCGACCTGGCGGATCACGTTGCCGGGTCCGCGGGTCAGCCGGTCCATCGCCTGCCCATGCGCCCGGCTGGCCTGGTCCAGCGCGCGGCCCACGCCCTCCATCGCCTCCACGAAGCCCGCGACCTTGTCGTAGAGCTGCCCCGCCCGCCGCGCGATCTCCAGCGCGTTGCTCTCGCGCCGCTCGACCGCCCAGACATGGTCCACGGTGCGCAGCGTCAGCATCAGCGTCGTGGCCGTCGTCAGCCCCACGCGGCGGTCGATGGCAAAGCCCGCGAGGTCCGGGTCGGCCCGGAGCGCCTCCTGGAACGCGCCCTCGACCGGGACGAACATCAGGACGTAATCGACCGATCCGTCATCCATGCGCTGATAGCCCTTGCGCGACAGCGTCTCGACATGGGTGCGGATGGCGGCGACGTGGCGGCGCAGGGCGGCGGCGCGGACCTCCGGCTCCTCGGCGGTCACCGACAGCTGATAGTCGTTCAGCGACACCTTGCTGTCGATGACCATGACCTTGCCGCGCGGCAGGCGCACCACCGCATCGGGCCGCCACAGCCTGCCGTCATCGTCGCGCCAGCTGGCCTGAAGGTCGTAATGCGTTCCCGCCTCCAGGCCCGAATCCTCCAGGATGCGCTCCAGCACCATCTCGCCCCAGGCCCCCTGCCGCTGCTTGTCGCCCTTCAGCGCGCGGGTTAGGTTCACGGCCTCTCGGCTGATCTGTTCGCTGCGATTGTGCAGCGACAGGATCTGCTCGCGCAGGCGGGCGGATTCCTCGTCCAAGATGCGGTTGCGGGCCTGCAATTCGGTCTGGAACCGGCCGACCTGGTCGCGGAACGGCGTCAGAAGCGCCGCCAGACGGTCGTTCTGCATCCGTTGCAGGTCCTCCTGCTGGCTGCGCAGGGTCTCGGCGGACAGAAGCTTGAACTGCTGCGTCATCTCGGCCCGCATCTCGCGCAGGGTCGCGATCTCGCGGGCATCGGCCTCGGCATCCTTCTCGGCCCGCAGCCGCGCCTCGGCAAGCCGCGTCTCCAGCTGGGCCGCCTGCTGACGCGACAGGTGCAGCGCATCGGTCAGGCCGTCGCGATCCTCGGTCAGCTCGGCCAGGCGCGCCTCCAGCATCTCGGCGTGCCCGCGCAGGCGGACCTCCGCAATGCGGGCGGCCTGGCGATCGGCGTCGGCCTCGCGGCGCAGACGCGCCCGGTCGCGGGCCACCGCCAGCCACGATCCCGCGGCCACCATCAGCAGCACCACCAGACCCAAGGCCAGCCCCAGGGTCAGGTGGACCCCCGCCTCATCCACTGTCATCACGCGCGCCGATCTCCCTCGTCACGCGCAATGTTCACAGTTTGTGCCGGAATTGCAAGACCGCGATCAGATCTCGAGGCCCAGCATGAAGGCCACGACGCCCCCCGCATAATCGCCGCGATGCACGGTGGCCGTGTCGGAGCGCGCGAACCAGTCCATCAGCGAGGCCCGGTCGCGGTCCGAGAACCGCATCCGCCAGTCCTGGAACCGGCGATGGTTCAGCGCACCGCTGTCCAGGACCTCGATCCGGCTGTGCCGCGCATCCGAGGTCAGCAAGGCCATCACCTGCCGCAGACCCTCCGCAGGGCCTTCCAGCCACTGGAAAAACAGGCCTTCCTCATGGTGCAGGCAGCCGGTCAGGCCCAGCGACTGGTTGCGTGACCGGGCGCTGCGCAGGATGTCCTGCATGTCCGATCCGTCCAGACCGGGCCGGGCGGTGCTGCGGTACAGCACGAAGCCCAGCCCGTCGATGCCCTCCAGATCACTGGTCAAGGAAGGACCGCAGCTTTCTGCTTCGCGAAGGGTGTTTCAGCTTGCGCAGCGCCTTGGCCTCGATCTGGCGGATGCGCTCGCGGGTGACGCTGAACTGCTGGCCGACCTCCTCCAGGGTGTGGTCGGTGTTCATGCCGATGCCGAAGCGCATGCGCAGCACGCGCTCCTCGCGGGGCGTCAGGCTGGCGAGAACCCGGGTCGTGGTCTCCTTGAGGTTCTCCTGGATGGCGCTGTCCAAGGGCAGAACGGCGTTCTTGTCCTCGATGAAATCGCCAAGCTGGCTGTCCTCCTCGTCCCCGATCGGGGTCTCGAGGCTGATCGGCTCCTTGGCGATCTTCATCACCTTGCGGACCTTCTCCAGCGGCATCTGCAGCTTTTCGGCCAGTTCCTCGGGGGTCGGTTCGCGGCCGATCTCGTGCAGCATCTGGCGGCCGGTGCGGACCAGCTTGTTGATCGTCTCGATCATGTGGACCGGGATGCGGATCGTGCGGGCCTGATCCGCGATCGAGCGCGTGATCGCCTGACGGATCCACCAGGTCGCATAGGTCGAGAACTTGTAGCCGCGGCGATACTCGAACTTGTCGACGGCCTTCATCAGGCCGATGTTGCCCTCCTGGATCAGGTCCAGGAACTGCAATCCGCGGTTCGTGTATTTCTTGGCGATGGAGATGACCAGGCGCAGGTTGGCCTCGACCATTTCCTTCTTGGCCTGACGGGCCTCCTTCTCGCCGCGCTGGACCTGGGCCACGATGCGGCGGAACTCCTCGATGTCGACGCCGACATACTGCCCGACCTCGGCCATGTCGGCACGCAGACGCTCGACCTGGTCACGCGAGCGTTCGAATAGGGCCTGCCAGCCGCGCCCGGCCTGCGCCGACATGCGGTCCACCCAGGTCGGGTCCAGCTCGGCGCCGCGATAGGCGTCGATGAACTCGCGGCGGTTGATGCGGGCGGCGTCGGCCAGCTTGACCATGCCGCTGTCGATGGTGACGATGCGGCGGTTGATGCCGTAGAGCTGGTCGACCAGCGCCTCGATCCGGCCGCTGTTCAGGTGCAGCGAGTTGACCAGCACCACGATTTCCGACCGCAGCTTCTGGTACTCGCTCTCGGCGCTGGCCGAGAAGCTGTTGTCCTCGTTCAGCGTCGCGGACATGCGCTGATCCTGCATGTCGGCCAGGCCCTCGTAGTGATGGGCGATGGCCTCCAGCGTCTCCAGGACCTTGGGCTTGAGGCTGGCCTCCATGGCGGCCAGGGACAGGTTGGCGCCCTCGTCCTCCTCCTCGTCGTCCTCGACGCGCAGGGGGTTGCCGTCGGCGTCGTATTCCTCACGCTTGGGGGCGGCGGCACTGGGCTCGCCCTCGACGGTCAGCTCGACCTCCTCGGCCTCCTCGCCGTCCATCGACTGGCCGAAGGTGGTCTCCAGGTCGATCACGTCACGCAGCAGGATCTCCTCGTCGAGAAGCTCCTCGCGCCAGAGCGTGATGGCCTTGAAGGTCAGCGGGCTCTCGCAAAGCCCCGCGATCATGGTGTTGCGACCGGCCTCGATGCGCTTGGCGATGGCGATCTCGCCCTCGCGCGACAGCAGCTCGACCGAGCCCATCTCGCGCAGATACATGCGGACGGGGTCGTCGGTGCGGTCCAGCTTCTCGGTCTCGCTGGTCGAGACGGCCAGCTCGCGCGAGCCCGATCCGGCCGCGACCACGGCGCCGCCCTCGGATTCCTCGGCCGCCTCGTCATCCTCGATGACGTTGATGCCCATCTCGGACAGCATCGACATGACGTCCTCGATCTGCTCGCTGCTGACCTGCTCGGGCGGCAGGACGGAGTTCAGCTGATCGTAGGTGATGTAGCCCCGCTCGCGCGCCTCGGCGATCATCCGCTTGACCGCCGCCTGACTCATGTCCAGCGTATGGGCGTTGTCGTCCTTGTCGGTCTTGTCGTGGTCGTCGTCCTTGGCGGCCATCCAGGGCTCCTTCTCGGCGAGAACATTCGGCGCGATCGATTCGCCGAGGGTCGCGAATCAGCGCAAAATCGTTTCGGTTCTAGCGCGCTTCCCGGCCGATTCAAAGGCCGTGCGCGCTGATGATTCGCAACCGGCGGTCCGGCGATTCGGCTCAGCGCCGTGGCGGCTTGCGCCAGATCTGCCCGGAAAGCCAGTCCGACAGCTGCGCAGACAGGGCGTCGCTGTCCTCGTTCATGTCGCCCGAGGTCTCCATCTCGGGGCGTTCGGCGCGGTGGCGGGCGCGGTTGATCTGGTTGAGGCGCCAGGTCAGGCCCTCGTCCGCCTCGCCCTGGATCTCGGATTCGGCGCGCGGCAGTTCGTGATGGGTGGCACGGGCAACCTCCAGCTTGTCCAGCAAGTCCAGCAGGATCAGTAGCGCGGCCTCGTCGTCCTTCTGCTCGATCACCGCCGGCGTCAGGCCCAGATGGGCGTTGCGCCGCAGCGTTTCAAGGCCGCGCCGCCCCGCCGGGCTGTCGCCCCGCGTCAGCAGGTCGTGCAGCAGCGCCGCGCGGTCGGGGTCCGGCGGCAGCAGCCGTTCCAGCCGCGCCTCGATCCGCGCGACGACCGAGGGACGCAGCGCGCAGATCAGCAACGCCGCGCCCTCCATCAGGTCGTCGCCCCGGTCGGGCACGTTCGGCGCGATGGCAGTGATCGGCGCCTGCGGGGCCATCGAGGCCCCTTGGCGCCGGGCCGGGCCGCGCCCGGCCGCGCCCGACCGAGGGGTCGTCCTGCGGGCGCCGCCGAACAGGTCCCACTGCTTGCGGCGGATGTCCTCGGCATAGAGCGCGCGGGTGCGTTCGTCGGGGATGCGCGCGATGGCCTCGCCCAGGCGGCGGTCCAGCGCGGCCTTGCGCTCGGGGCTGTCGAAGACCTGCCCTTGCGTCTCGCGCGCCCAGAGCAGGTCCAGCATCGGCCGCGCCTTATCCAGCAGCGCCCCCATCGCGCCGGGACCGGCCGCCTTGATCAGGTCGTCCGGGTCCTGCCCCGCGGGCAGGATGACGAAGCGCAGCGCCTGCCCCGGCCCCGTCAGCGGCAGCGCCAGGTCGATCAGCCGCTGCGCCGCGCGCTGTCCGGCCGCGTCCCCGTCCAGCGCGATCACCGGTTCGGGCGAGACGCGCCACATGAGCCGCAGCTGTTCCTCGGTGATGGCGGTGCCCAAGGGCGCCACCGCGCCCCCGAAGCCCGCCCGGACCAGCGCGATGACGTCCATGTAGCCTTCGGCCACCACCAGGGGCGCGCCCTTGGACACCGCACTGCGCGCGGGGCCGAGGTTGTAGAGGTTGCGCCCCTTGTCGAAGAGTGGCGTCTCGGGGCTGTTGAGGTATTTCGCCCGGGCGTTCGGGTCCATCGCGCGCCCGCCGAAGCCGATGCAGCGCCCCTGCCCGTCGCGGATCGGAAAGACGATCCGGCCCCGGAACCGGTCATAGGCCGCGCCGCCGCCATCCGGGCGGGCGGACATGCCGGCCTCGATGATCTGCTCCTCGGCAAAACCCTTGTCGCGCAGGGCGGTGGTCAGGGCGGTGCGCTGATCGGGGGCGAAGCCGATCTCGAACCGCTCCAGCGCGGCCGCGTCCAGGCCGCGGCGGTCCAGATAGGCCCGCGCCTCGGCCGCGGCGCCGGTCTGCAGCTGCAGGCGGAACCAGCGGCTGGCGGTCTCGGTCACCTCCAGGAGCTGGCTGCGCCGGTCGGTGCGCTCGCGCATGCGCGGGTCGGGTTCGGGCATGGTCAGCCCGGCCTCGGCGGCCAGCATCTTGACCGCGTCCATGAACTCCATCCCGTCATGATCGCGCAGAAAGCCGATGGCGTCGCCCTTGGCCTGGCAGCCGAAGCAGTAATAAAACCCCTTCTGGTCGTCGCAGTGGAAGCTGGCGGACTTCTCCTGGTGGAAGGGGCATGGCGCCCACCAGTCGCCGCGCGCCTGGTTCGACTTGCGCAGGTCCCACGTCACCTTCTTCCCGATCACGCGGCTGATCGGAACGCGGTTGCGAATCTCGTCGAGGAATCCGGGGGGCAGGGACATGGGCGCGATTATCCGGCATGGCGCGCGGGGCGGCAAGGCGTCACGCGCCGACCGCCCCCCGCGCCAGGCCCCAGTAGATCTGGGCGATGCGCGCCCGGTCCAGACGGCCGCCCTCGCGGTACCAGTCGGTGACGCCGGTCAGCATGGCGATCAGCGCCAGCGTGGTCAGCTTGGGGTCCTCGATGCGCATGACGCCCGCGGCGATGCCCGCGCGCAGGATGCCCTCCAGCAGCCCCTCATAGGCGCCGCGCAGCCGGGCGATGCGGTCGAAATTCTCGGGCGTCAGGTTGCGCAGCTCCATGTAGGAGAGGAACACCGCGTCCGAACTGTCCAGGCTGAAGTCGATGTGGAAGCGCACGAACCGCTCCAGCCGGGCCAGCGGGTCCAGGGCCGGATCGTCGCGCCACGCGTCCAGAAGGTCGCGCATGTGGCTCTCCAGCAGTTCCGCCAGCAGGGCCTGCTTGTCAGGCGTATAGGCATAGAGCGCCCCGGCCTGAACGCCCACCGCCGCCGCGATCTGGCGCATGGAGACGGCGGCATAGCCCTGTCGCGCGAACAGCCGCCGGGCGGTGTCGCGGATCAGGGGGCCGGTGATCTCGGCGCGGGAACCTTGGGTGCGGGCCATGAGCCTCTCTAGCCCGCGCCCGGCGGCGAGGGAAGGCGTTGCCGGCCGCCCCGCGCCGACGTATCGTCCGGCCATGAGACATGCGCTGATCCTGATCCTGACCCTGGGGGCCTGTTCGCAAGACGGGGCCTATCCCGCGCTGCTGCCGACCGATCAGGTGCTGGCGCCGCCCGCCCTGCCCGCCCATGCCGCCCCCGCCGCGACCAGCGCCGCACCGGTCGAGACCGCGACCGCTGCCCGTGCCTCCGCCCTGCAGGCGCGGGCCGAGGCGCTGCGCGGCCCGGTGGTGGACGATGCGCTGGTCACCCGCGCCGGGGCGACGCCCACGGAATGATTGCCAGGCCGCCGCGCAACTGGTAAGAAGTTTTGACCAATTGCGCGAAAGGCCCGCCCATGCCCGTCATCACCAGCATCGAAGACCTCAAGCGGATGCACCGCGCCCGCACCCCGCGGATGTTCTACGACTATGCGGAATCGGGCAGCTATACCGAGCAGACCTTCCGCGACAACACGACCGACTTCGCGCGGCTGAAGCTGCGGCAGAAGGTGGCCGTGGACATGTCGAACCGCAGCCTGTCGCGCGAGATGGCGGGCCTGCCCGTCTCCATGCCGGTGGCGCTGGCGCCCGTGGGGCTGACCGGCATGCAGCATGCCGACGGAGAGATCCACGCCGCCCGCGCGGCCGAGAAGTTCGGCGTGCCCTTCTGCCTGTCGACCATGTCGATCTGTTCGATCGAGGACGTGGCCGCCCATGTGACGCAGCCCTTCATGTTCCAGCTGTATGTGATGAAGGACCAGGATTTCCTGGCCGCAATCATCGAGCGGGCCAAGGCCGCGCGCTGCAGCGCGCTGGTGCTGACGCTGGATCTGCAGATCCTGGGCCAGCGGCACAAGGACCTGAAGAACGGCCTGTCCGCGCCCCCCAAGATGACCCTGCCCACCATGCTGGACCTGGCCACCCGCTGGCGGTGGGGCATGGGCATGCTGAAGACCAAGCGGCGGTTCTTCGGCAACATCGTGGGCCATGCCAAGGGCGTGGGCGACACCTCCAGCCTGATGAGCTGGACGGCCGAGCAGTTCGACGAGCGCCTGGACTGGGACAAGATCGCCAAGATCCGCGACATGTGGGGCGGCAAGCTGATCCTGAAGGGCATCCTGGACCCGGAGGACGCACGCATCGCCGCCGATTTCGGGGCCGACGCGATCGTGGTCAGCAACCATGGCGGGCGGCAGCTGGACGGGGCGCTGTCCTCGATCCGGATGCTGCCGCATATCGTCAAGGCGGTGGGCACATCGGTCGAGGTGCATATGGACGGCGGCATCCGCTCGGGTCAGGACGTGCTGAAGGCCCTGGCCCTGGGCGCGCATGGCACCTGGATCGGGCGCGCCTGGCTGCACGGTCTGGGTGCCATGGGCGAGGCCGGCGTGACCCGCGCGCTGGAGATCATCCGCAAGGAACTGGACACCAGCATGGCCCTGTGCGGAGAGCGCGACCTGAACCGGGTCGGCCCGCAGAACCTGCTGATCCCGCGGGACTTCCTGGACGAATACACGATCGCCTAGATCAGCCGCAGCAGCCAGCGGTGGCGGCGTCCGGCCGCCACGACCGCCCAGACCAGGGCAAAGGGCAGCGCGATCCCCAGGATCACGCCCCAGCCCGGATGGTCGATGCCCAGCATCGGCAGCCCCTGCAGCACCAGGACGTGCATCACGTAGATGCCCGCCGCGGCCCGTCCCAGGGGGAGGTGGGTCACGGGTGCGCGCCAGCGCATGACCAGCATCAGCAGCGCCGGGCACAGCAGCAGATGACCCAGGGGCATCTCCAGCAGCGGCTCCTCTCCGATGCGGCGCAGCCAGGCGTGGCTCTCGACGACCGTCGCGGCCAGGCCGACGCCTGCGACCAGCCACAGCGCCGCCGCGGACAGGCGCGGCGGCGACTGCGCCATCAGCCAGCCCATCGCCAGATAGGGATAGAGATAGAGCGGGCCGTTGCGGTAATGCTCGACCGGAACATCCGCAAGGCCCGCCATGCGCAGATATTGCAGCCACAGCCCCGCAGCCCCCAGCACGATCGCCGATCCGATCACCGCCCCGCACCCGAGGCGCACCATCGCGGCCAGGATGATGCCGGCGATGGCCAGCCCCTCCAGGAACCACAGATGCATGAAGCCCAGCAGCAGCTCGCTCAGCGTCAGCGACAGGGGGCGTTCGCTGTAGTAGAACCACAGGAACAGCAGATAGACCCCGCTCCAGACCGCGTAGCGCGCCAGAAGGCCGCCCGCCCAGGGCGATATCTGTCCGCGCCGGATCACCTGGCCCAGAAACAGCCCCGCGATCAGCGTGAAGACCGGCACCGCGACGCGCAGCGTGCTGTTGCCGAGCGCCAAGCCCCAGAGCCCGGCCGCGCCGCCGTCGCGCAGCGTCTCGCGCGCGAGGCCCGAATGGGCCAGCACCACGAAGGCGGCCAGGACCACCCGCAGATAGTCCACCGACATCAGCCGCGCCTGCGCGCCATCCGTCCCTGCCGTCACCCTGCGCCTCCCCGAGCCCCGCCGTCCGCCTGCCGGAACGCGCCGCCCCGGTCGGTCCATGGGCCATAGCGGCCCCGGGCCTGGCAAGTCAATTCGCCCGCAGGCGCGGCTTTTTACCGCTTCACATCGGGGTCGGGCTGGGGTATGGGCACCGCTTGGCGTCACGCACCCTTGGAGGGTGGCGCCGTCAACACTGTTTAAGGATTACAGCAATGGCCAAAGAGATTCCGAATCTGGTGGCCGAGGCACGCGCGGGGTCAGGCAAGGGGGCCGCCCGCCAGGCTCGCCGCGACGGCAAGGTGCCCGGTATCGTTTATGGTGACGGCAAGGACCCGGTCGCCATCCAGTTCGACTTCAACAAGCTGCTGACCGCCCTGCGCGCCGGCCGCTTCAAGTCCACCCTGTGGAACCTGCAGGTCGAGGGCCAGGACGACGTCCGCGTCATCTGCCGCGGCGTGCAGCGCGATGTCGTCAAGGATCTGCCGATCCACATCGACTTCATGCGCCTGCGCCGGACCTCGAAGGTGAACCTGTTCATCCCGGTCGAGTTCGTGAACGAGGACAAGTGCCCCGGCCTGAAGCGCGGCGGCACCCTGGTGACCGTGCGTCCCGAGGTCGAGCTGGTCGTGACCGCGGGTGACATCCCCGATCACATCACCGTCGATCTGGAAGGCCTGAACGTCGGCGACACGATCCACATCGAGGACGTCAAGCTGCCCGCGGGCGCCAAGACGACCATCGACCGCAACTTCGTGATCGCGAACCTCGCCGCACCGTCGGCGCTGCGCGCCGAGGACGACGAGGCCGAGGCCGAAGGCGAAGCCGCCGAGACCACCGAGGCCTGATCCCGCGCGGATCGGTCGCATGACCTTGGGGGCGGTGCCATCGGCGCCGCCCCTTTCCATTCCGCCCCCGCCTTGCTAGCCCAGACCGCATGGAGACACGCATGGAACCCGTCCACATCATCGGCGCCGGCCTGGCCGGGTCCGAGGCCGCCTGGCAGATCGCCCGCATGGGCGTGCCCGTCGTGCTGCACGAGATGCGCCCCCAGGTCGAGACCTTTGCCCACAAGACCGGCGACTGCGCCGAGATGGTCTGTTCGAACAGCTTCCGCTCGGATGACGACGTGATGAACGCGGTGGGCCAGCTGCATTGGGAGATGCGGGCCGCGGGCGGTCTGATCATGGAGATGGCGGGCCGCCACCGCCTGCCCGCGGGCGGCGCGCTGGCCGTGGACCGCGAGGCCTTCTCGGCCGCCGTGACGGCCGCGCTGCAGGCCGATCCGCTGATCACCATCGTTCCCGGAGAGATCACCGAACTGCCCGACACCGGCAACTGGATCGTGGCGACGGGGCCGCTTACCTCGGACGCGCTGGCGGGGGCGATCCGTGGCGTGACGGGGACCGAGGCGCTGGCCTTCTTCGACGCCATCGCGCCCATCGTGCATGCCGACACGATCGACATGTCGATTGCTTGGGAGCAGTCGCGCTATGACAAGGGCGAGACCCTGGCCGAGCAGAAGGCCTATATCAACTGCCCGATGACGCGTGACGAATACGAGGCCTTCATCGACGCGCTTCTGGCCGCCGACAAGACCGAGTTCCACGAGGGCGAGACGGCGGGCTATTTCGACGGCTGCCTGCCCATCGAGGTCATGGCCGAACGCGGCCGCGAGACCCTGCGCCACGGCCCGATGAAGCCCGTGGGCCTGACCAACGCGCACAAGCCCGAGGAGAAGGCCTATGCCGTCGTCCAGCTGCGCCGCGACAACGCCCTGGGGACGCTGTACAATATCGTGGGTTTCCAGACCAAGATGAAATACGGCGCGCAGACCCAGGTGTTCCGGATGATCCCCGGCCTGCAGGAGGCCAGTTTCGCGCGCCTTGGCGGCATCCACCGCAACAGCTTCCTGAATTCGCCCACGCTGCTGGACGACCGCATGCGGCTGCGGCCGCGCCCGAACCTGCGCTTTGCCGGTCAGGTGACCGGGGTCGAGGGCTATGTCGAAAGCGCCGCGATGGGCCTGCTGGCCGGGCGCATGGCCGCGGCGCAGGCCTTGGGCCGCGACCTGGCGCCGCCGCCCTTCACCACCGCGATGGGCGCGCTGGTCAACCACATCACCGGCGGGGCCGAGGCCAAGACCTTCCAGCCGATGAACGTGAATTTCGGCCTGTTCCCGCCGCTGCCCGACACGCGGTCGGGGCGGCGCGGTCGCAAGGACCGCTATCCGGCCTATACGCAGCGCGCCAAGGACGATTTCGGCGCATGGCTGGCCGCCCAGTAACATCGGGGGCAGTAACGCGCTTTGCGCCCTCTCCCACGGGGCTGCTGCATCTGGGCCATGCCTTCTCGGCCCTGACGGCGGCGGCGCAGGGCGATTTCCTGCTGCGGATCGAGGATATCGACCGCGACCGCTGCCGCCCCGAATACGAGGCCGCGATCTTCGAGGACCTGGCCTGGCTGGGCCTGACCTGGCCCGTCCCGGTCATGCGGCAATCGGACCGGATGGCGGCCTATCGGGAGGCACTGGCGCGGCTCTCGCCGCTGACCTATCCCTGCCGCTGCCGCCGGGGCGACATCCGCGCGGCCCTGTCCGCCCCGCAGGAGGGCGCCCTGCCCGCCGGGCCGGACGGGCTGATCTATCCCGGCACCTGCCGGGGGCGCAGCCATGCGGAGGCCGGACCCGATGACGTGATCCGGCTGGATGCGGCCCGCGCCTTCGACGCGCTTGGGCGGGACGCGGTGGCCTTCACCGATCAGGGCACCCGGCATGTCCTGACCCGGCAGCAGTTCCTGGACGGGATCGGCGATGTGGTCCTGTCGCGGCGCGGGATGGGCACGTCCTATCACCTGGCCGTCGTGGTGGACGATGCGGCGCAGGGGGTGACGCTGGTGACGCGGGGGCTGGACCTGTTCGCGTCCACCCATATCCATGTCCTGCTGCAGCATCTGCTGGACCTGCCGGTACCGGACTACCTGCACCACCGGCTGATCCGCGACACGGCGGGACGGCGTCTGGCCAAGCGCGACGACGCCCGCGCCATCCGGCAGTATCGCGCCGAAGGAGCGAGTCCCGCCAACATCCGCCGGATGGTCGGGCTTTAGGTGATCGGATCGCTCAGCACGACCTCGGCCCCGTCCCGGATGCCGGTGAAGAAGCAGCTGCGCCGGTTCGTGTGGCAGGCGGGCCCGGTCTGGTCGACCAGCACCAGAAGACAGTCGCGGTCGCAATCGACGCGCAGCTCGATCAGCGTCTGCACGTGCCCCGAGCTTTCGCCCTTGATCCACAACGCCTGGCGCGACCGCGACCAGTAGGTCACGCGCCCCGTCTGCAGGGTGCGGGCCACGGCATCCGCGTTCATCCAGGCCATCATCAGCACCTCACCAGTCGCGGCATCCTGCGCGATGGCGGGGATCAGCCCGGCGGCGTCATATTTCAGGCTGGAGGGATCGAACATCGGGTTTCCTTTCGGCATGGCCGTGCCTATCTAATCCCCGATCAGCGCTGATGAAACCCCAAGGGACGACGCATGGCCGACACCGATCTGATGCAGCTCTACTCGCGGCGCATCCTGGCGCTGACCACGGCGATCCCGCATCAGGGTCGGCTGGAGGGTGCGCAGGCCAGCGTCCAGCGCCGCTCTCCGCAATGCGGATCGTCGGTGACGGTGCATCTGTCGCTGGCCGACGGCCGGATCAGCAATTTCGCGCAGGAGGTGCGGGCCTGCGCATTGGGGCAGGCCTCGGCCTCGGTTCTGGGCCAGGCGGTGATCGGGATGGACCGTGCGGGCATCGCGCAGGCGCGCGACCAGCTGCTGGCCATGCTGACGGGGGATGCCCCGGCACCCACCGCGCCCTTCGCGGATCTGGAGGCGCTGACCCCGGCGCGCGCCTATCCGAACCGACACGCCTCGATCCTGCTGGCGTGGGACGCGACGCTGGAGGCGATGGACAAGGCCGCCTGAAAGGGGCCGCATGAAAAGGGCCGACCCCTTGCGGGGCCGGCCAGGTGCGCGAGCTTTGGGGACGGATGGCGCACAGGCGGGGCGCCATCCCTGCGTCGCGGGGCAGTCGGTCAGACCTGCAGGATGGCGGGCAGCCACAGCAGGGCAATCATGGTCAGGCTGAGCGTGGCGGCACCGATGAGGTCGATGGCAGTATCCATGGTCATGGCGGCAACTCCTCTCTGTTGCTTCTTTGTTCTCATGTTCTTTCGATTCGGTAAAGAACTTTTTAAGAACATTTGTCCTTGTCAGCCGACCTGGATCAGCCGAATCGCCTGATCCTGCTGCATCAGCCACATCAGAACCCGCAGCGCCTGACCGCGCGGGCTCTCCAGCGTCGGATCGCGTTCCAGAAGCGCGCGGGCGTCCTGACGCGCCACTGCCATCAGCCCGGCCTGATGTTCCAGATCCGCGATGCGGAACCGCGGCAGGCCCGACTGCGCGGTGCCGATGACATCGCCCGCGCCGCGCATCTCCAGATCGACCTCGGCGATGCGGAACCCGTCCTCGGTGTCGCGCAGCGTGGTCAGGCGGCGGGCGCCGGTCTCGTTCAGCGGCCCGTGATACATCAGCAGACAGGTCGAGGCCCCCGCCCCGCGCCCGACCCGCCCCCGCAGCTGATGCAGCTGCGCGAGGCCAAAGCTCTCGGCGCGCTCGATCACCATGATCGTGGCTTGCGGCACGTCCACGCCGACCTCGATCACCGTGGTGGCGACCAGCAGCTGGGCCGTGCCGTCGGCGAAATCGGCCATCGCCGCGTCGCGTTGGTCAGGGGGCATCTGGCCGTGGATCAGCCGCACCCGGTCGCCGAAGATCGCGCGCAGATGGGTGAAGCGCGCCTCGGCCGCAGTCAGGTCGGTGACCTCGCTCTCCTCGACCAGGGGGCAGACCCAATAGGCCCGCGCGCCCTGCGCCATGGCCGCGCGCAGGCGGTCGGTCACCTGATCCAGCCGCGTGTCCGCGATCATCACGGTGGCGATGGGCTGGCGTCCAGGGGGCTTTTCGTCCAGCACCGACAGGTCCAGATCGCCATATTGCGACAAGGCCAGCGACCGGGGGATGGGCGTCGCGGTCATGATCAGCATGTCCGGCGGCACGTCGCCCTTGGCCGACAGCTCCAGCCGCTGCGCCACGCCGAAGCGGTGCTGTTCGTCGATGATGGCCAGCCGCAGATCGTGGAAGGTCACGTCCTTCTGGAACACCGCATGGGTGCCGACCAGGATGTCGATGGTGCCGTCGGCCAGGTCGGTCAGGATCTGGCCGCGCAGGTCGCGCTTGTCGCGCCCGGTCAGCGCGGCCAGGCGCACCCCCGCCGCCCGCGCCAAGGGCTCCAGCGCGCGGGCATGCTGGCGGGCCAGGATCTCGGTCGGGGCCATCAGCACGGCCTGGCCCCCGGCCTCGACGGCGACCAGGGCGGCCATCAGCGCGACCAGCGTCTTGCCCGCGCCGACATCGCCCTGCAGCAGGCGGTTCATGCGGCGGTCGCTGGCCATGTCCTCGGCGATCTCGGCGATGGCGCGGCTCTGGGCGCCGGTGGGCGGCCAGGGCAGGCTGTCCAGCACGCGCGCGCGCAGGCGGCCATCACCGGCGCTGGCCCGCCCCTTCAGCCGCCGCCGGTCGCGCCGCACCAGGGCCAAGGTCATCTGATGGGCCAGAAATTCGTCATAGGCCAGCCGCGCCCGCGCCGGGCTGTCGGGCGACAGATCCGCGGGCGAGGTCGGCGCATGGGCCATGTGCAGGGCCTGGGCGAAACTGGGCCAGCCGCGCGTCGCCACGACCTGCGGGTCGATCCATTCCTCAACCGGCGGCGCCCGCTCCAGCGCGGCGGCGGCGGCCCGCGCCATCATGCGCTGCGTCAGACCCGCCGAGAGCGGGTAGTGCGGCTCGAACCCCGCCGGAAGGGGCTGACCTTCGGGCAGGACGTGATCGGGGTGGACCATCTGCGCGTGGCCGTCGAACAGCTCCAGCTTGCCGCTGAGGACACGACGCTCGCCCAGGGGCAGCTGGCCCGCGATCCAGGCCTCATGCGCGCGGAAGAAGACCAGCGTCAGGTCCTGGCCCGCACCGTCCGTGCAATGCACCCGGAACGGGCGGCCCCGGACCTGGGGCGGGTGGTGGCGGATCACGGTGACGGTGATCGTCACGATCTCGGGCGGGCGCGCGTCGGATAGGGTGGCGATGCGGCGGCGGGTGACGCCGCTGGCGGGCAGCGTCAGGACCAGGTCGCGCGGCTTGTCGATGCCCATCTGCTCCAGCGCGGCGCGACCCTTGGGGCCGATGCCGGGCAGCGTGTCGATGGCCGCGAACAGCGGGAACAGTGCGGGCGGGCGGCCCTTGGGCGCGGTCATCCGGCCCCCGCGATGCGCAGCCATTCGTCCTCGTCGATGACGGTGACACCCAGGGCTTCGGCCTTGGCGGCCTTGGAGCCTGCCCCCGGCCCCGCGATCAGCACGTCGGTCTTGGCGCTGACGGACCCCGCGACCTTGGCGCCCATCGCCTCGGCCCGCGCCTTGGCCTCGGCGCGGGTCATGCGTTCCAGCGTGCCGGTGAAGACCAGCGTCTTGCCCGAGATCTCTGTCTGCGCCCCGCCGCGGTCCTGTGCGGGCAGGATCTCCAGCATCCCCGCCAGCCGGTCGATCGAGGCGCGTTCGGTGGGCTGGGCAAAGGTCGTGACCAGCGACGCGACCAGCACCGCGCCGATTCCGTCGATGCCGGTCAGCTCGGCCCAGTTCGGGCTGTCGGGCAGGCTGGCGCGGCGCGCCTTGTCGTCGGGGGCGGTGAAGGCGGGCTCGGCGGCGGCCCCGTCGATGGCCGCGACCAGGGCGGACCAGTCGTGGAAGTGCCGGGCCAGCGTGGCCGACGCGACCTCTCCGACATGGCGGATGCCCAGGGCGAAGATCAGCCGCGCCAGGGGGATGCGGCGGCGTTCCTCGATGGCGGCGAACAGCTTTTCGGCGGAGCGTTCGCCGAAGCCGTCGCGGTTCTTCAGCTTGGTCAGGTTCGCCCCGTCGCGGGCGGCCAGGGTGAAGATGTCGGCAGGCTCGCGGATGGGCAGCTGGTCGTCGGCAAAGAACATCTCGATCTGCTTGGCGCCCAGCCCGTCGATGTCGAAGGCCGCGCGGCTGACGAAATGCTTCAGCTTCTCGACCGCCTGCGCGGGGCAGATCAGCCCGCCGGTGCAGCGGCGCACGCTGTCGCCCGGCTCGCGGATCGCGTCCGAGCCGCATTCGGGGCACTGCGTCGGAAAGACGTAGGGGGCGTCGCTGCGCCGGCGCGACAGGTCGACATCCGCGATCTTGGGGATGACGTCGCCCGCGCGATAGACCTGGACCCAGTCGCCCTCGCGGATGTCGCGGCCCTCGCGGATGGGGGCGCCGGTATTGTCGCGCCCGGCGATGTAATCCTCGTTGTGCAGCGTCGCGTTGGACACCACCACCCCGCCCACGGTCACCGGCTCCAGCCGCGCGACCGGAGACAGCGCGCCGGTGCGGCCCACCTGGATCTCGATGCGTTCCAGCCGCGTCCAGGCGGTCTCGGCCGGAAACTTGTGCGCCAGGGCCCAGCGCGGGGTCGTCGACCGGAATCCCAGCCGCGCCTGCAGCGCGAGGTCGTCGACCTTGTAGACCACCCCGTCGATGTCATAGCCCAGCGTCGCCCGCTGCTGCTCGATCTCGCGCCAGACGGCGATCAGCCCCTGGGCATCCTCGCAGAGCCGGGTCAGCGGATTGGTCACGAAGCCCAGCGCGGCCAGACGCTGCACCGCCTCCATCTGCGTACCCGCAAGGGGCTGGGACAGTTCGCCCCAGCCATAGGCGAAGAAGCGCAGCGGACGGCGGGCGGTCACCGCAGGGTCGATCTGGCGCAGCGATCCGGCGGCGGCGTTGCGCGGATTGGCAAAGACCCGCGCCGCCCCTTCGGCGTTCAGGGCGGCGAAGTCGTCATGGCTCATGTAGACCTCGCCCCGGACCTCCAGGATCGCGGGGGCGCCGGGCGGCAGGGTCTGGGGGATGTCGCCGATGGTGCGCGCGTTCGCGGTGACGTTCTCGCCCACCGCACCGTCGCCGCGGGTGGCCGCCTGAATCAGCACGCCGTCCTCGTAGCGCAGCGACAGCGACAGGCCGTCGATCTTGGGTTCGGCCGTCAGCGACAGGGGCTGGTCGGGAGCCAGCCCCAGAAAGCTGCGGATGCGGGTGATGAAATCCCCCACGTCCTCCTCAGAAAATGCGTTGCCCAGCGACATCATCCGCTGCGCGTGGACGACCTTGCCGAAACCCTCGGCGGGGGCCGCGCCGACCTTGCCGGTGGGGCTGTCGACGGGCGCGAGGTCGGGGAAGGCCTGCTCCAGCGCGCCCAGCCGCGCCTTCATCGCGTCATAGGCCGCGTCCGAGATCGTCGGCCTGTCGCGGCCGTGATAGTCCTCGTTGGCCTCGGCCACCCGCGCGGCCAGATCCGCGATCTCGACCGCGGCAGCCTCCGGCGTCATCGTCTCGACCGGCTGCGTTTCCGGAATCCCTGCTGCCATCGCCGCCCCCTTCGTCCTGCGGGCCGATCGCGCCGGCCCCGTCAGGTGCGGGTATCGCCCAAGGGACCGCGCAGGTCCAGAAGGGCCGTGCGCTCAGGCGCCGATAGCCAGACGCTCCTCGCTCCCGGGGGCGGGATCGCGCAGCACATAGCCGCGGCCCCAGACGGTCTCGATATGGCTCTCTCCGCCCAGCGCCTCGGACAGCTTCTTGCGCAGCTTGCAGATGAACACGTCGATGATCTTCAGTTCGGGCTCGTCCATGCCGCCGTAGAGATGGTTCAGGAACATCTCCTTGGTCAGCGTGGTGCCCTTACGCAGGCTCAGCAGCTCCAGGATCTGGTATTCCTTGCCGGTCAGGTTCACCGGCTTGCCCTTCACCTCGACCGAGCGGGCGTCCAGGTTCACGGTGATCTCGCCGGTGCGGATCAAGGCCTGGCTATGCCCTTTCGAGCGGCGGATGATCGCCTGGATCCGGGCCTGCAGCTCCTCGCGGTTGAAGGGCTTGGTCATGTAGTCGTCGGCCCCGAAGCCGAAGCCGCGCAGCTTGCTCTCGGTGTCGTCCGAACCGGTCAGGATCAGGATGGGCGTGTCGATCCGCGCCAGGCGCAGATGCCGCAGCACCTCCATGCCGTGCATGTCCGGCAGATCCAGGTCCAGCAGGATCAGGTCATAGTCGTAGAGCTTGGCCAGATCGATGCCTTCCTCGCCCATGTCGGTCAGGAAGACGTTGTAGCTGGCAGCCGTCAGCATCAGTTCGATCGCGCGGGCGGTGCTGGGATCGTCCTCTACCAGAAGAATTCGCATGGCCTGATCTTTCCCTGATTCGTCAAAAGGTCCTGTTCCGACAATCCGATGAAGTGGTTAAGATGTCGTTACCGTGATCCGTTCTGCCAGACACAACCTATGGTTGTCTATACTTTTGCAGCGCCGTGACCTTCAGCGCCGCCTTGCCGTGGCGCATCACCGCCGTGCACCAGCCGTCGAACTCCTCCTCCGACAGGCCGTAGCGGCGCAGCGCCTCGTCCCGCGTGATCAGGCCGTGCGAGACCGCCAGCACGACCGTCTGCTTGCGGCTGGCGACCCAGCGCGTGTCGGCCAGCGGCAGGTCGGCGACGCTGAGGATGCGCCCGTCATCCAGGGTGACGATCCGTGGGCCGGAGGTCTTTTTCACGAACATTGCAGGTCCTTCCATCTCGTCCTGCCAGTTCTGCGTCAGATCGCTTAAGGCCGGGTTAGCCGTGGCGATGGAATCGCTGTCGTCCGGGGTTGAGAATGAGGCCAATTTGCCTATATTTTGAGGCATTCCGCATTATGCCGCCCGTTCAGCATGCCCACCGGGCCGAAAGTCCTATCCATGATCCCGACCCCTGCCCTGCGCGCCGACGCGCCGTCCGCCCCGTTGAACAGCCTCGGCTTTGCCAAGCCGCCGTCGCAGACACGCGTCGTGGTCGCGATGTCGGGCGGCGTCGACAGTTCCGTGGTGGCCGCGCAGCTGAAGTCGGAGGGCTATGACGTGATCGGCGTCACGCTGCAGCTCTATGACCATGGCGCGGCGCTGGCTAAGAAAGGCGCCTGCTGCGCGGGCCAGGACATCCACGACGCCCGCCGCGTGGCCGAGCGCATGGGCTTTCCGCATTACGTCCTGGATTACGAGAACAAGTTCCGCGAATCCGTGATCGACGAATTCGCCGATGCCTATCTGTCCGGCGCGACGCCCGTGCCCTGCATCCGCTGCAACGAGCGCGTCAAGTTCCGCGACCTGCTGGAGACCGCGCGCGATCTGGACGCCGACTGCATGGCGACCGGGCACTACATACAACGCAAGCCCGGCGCCCACCGGGCCGAGCTGCACATGGCCGCCGATCCGAACCGCGACCAGAGCTATTTCCTGTTCTCGACCACGCAGGAGCAATTGGATTTCCTGCGTTTTCCCCTGGGCCATCTGGTGAGCAAGGCCGAGACCCGCGCGCTGGCTGCGGAATACGGCCTGGCGGTGGCGGACAAGCCCGACAGCCAAGACATCTGCTTCGTGCCCAACGGCGACTATGCCGCGGTGATCGAGAAGCTGCGCCCCGGCGCCGCCGATCCCGGCGAGATCGTGGATCAGCAGGGCAATGTCCTGGGCCGCCATCGCGGCGTCATCCATTACACGATCGGGCAGCGCCGCGGCCTGGGCATCGGGGGCCTGGGCGATCCGCTCTATGTCCTGCGGCTTGAGCCCGAGACGCGGCGCGTCGTCGTCGGCCCGCGCGAGGCGCTGTCGACCCGCCTGATCGGCGTGACCGAGGTCAACTGGCTGGGCGATCAGCCCTTCGAGAGCGAGATCCCCTGCCTGGTGCGCATCCGCTCGACCCGGCCGCCGCGCCCCGCGATCCTGCGCCCCCTGCCCGGCCGCCGTGCCGAGGTCGAGCTGATCGACCCCGAGGACGGCGTCAGCCCCGGACAGGCCTGCGTGTTCTATGCCGAGGACAGCACCCGTGTCCTGGGCGGCGGCTGGATCAGCCTGCGTCGGCGGCCAGCTGCCTGATCCGGGCAATCATCGCGCGCACCCCGTTGGACCGCTGCGCCGAGAGATGCTCGTCGAGGCCCAGCCGCGCCAAAGCGGCAGGCGCGTCGATCCGCTCGACCTCGGCCACGGGGACGCCCGCATAAAGCGCGTGCAGCACCGCGATCAGCCCGCGCACGATCAGCGCGTCGCTGTCGCCCTGAAAGTCGAAGCGCCCCTCCGCGATCTGCGGATGGATCCAGACCTGGCTGGCGCATCCGTCGACCTTGGTGGCCGGCACCTGCAGGGCCGCGTCCATGGTCGGCATCGCCTTGCCCAGTTCGATGACGTGACGATAGCGATCCTCCCAGTCGTCCAGGAAATCGAAGGTTTCGGCGATGTCCTCGAAGGCGGCGGTGGCCATGGGATGCTCCTCTGTGCGGTGCCTTGGCCTATCTCGGCGCGCCGGTCAGGTCAAAGAGGCTTTTCCGCGCGGGCCGGATCGCCTATCACGAAGCAGGACTGCCAGAGGGATGCGCCATGACCAGACTGACCCTGCCGCTGCTGATCGGTGCCCTGATCCTGTCGGGATGCGGGCGCCTTGGCGACAGCGGCTGGAACCCGCTGGCCTGGGGTCCGGGCCGCGCCCAGTCCGACACGCTGACCCCGGAGGGCGGCTATGCCGGCGCCCGCGATCCGCGTCCCTCGGTTCCCCAGATCATCGCGACCGAATGGCAGCCGCTGACCGACGGCCGCCTGCTGGTGGTGCGCGGCTTCGCGCCCTACAAGGGCTATCATTCCGCCGACCTCGTGCGCGCCGAGCTGCGCCCCGGCGATCAGCTGCAGCCCGACGCGGACGGCGTCCTGCGCCTGCGCTTCGTGGCGGTTCCGCCCGCGGCCGATGCGACCCCGCTGCCCGCGGACCCCGTCACCGACCCGATCACGGTCGCCCTGCCCTTCAGCGCCCTGCGCCTCTCGCGCATCTCGGCGATCCAGATCGAGGCCGCGGACCGCGTCATCACGCTGACCCGCTGACCTGCTGACGCTTGCGCCCGCCCCCCCACCGCGCTAGTCCGTTGCGGTCGGAGGCGTGGCAGAGTGGTTTAATGCACCGGTCTTGAAAACCGACGTGGGTGCGAGCCCACCGTGGGTTCGAATCCCACCGCCTCCGCCATTTGCCCTCGCGAAAGCGTTCTCCCGATCCGGCTCCGGCCGGATTTTTCCGTTGTTTTCGAGGGTTATGCCGGAAGGGCTGAGCACCGACGCCGGGGCTAGGCGGCCCGAAAGCAGTCTCTCAAGGGCGAAACTCTCTGGACCTCATGACTGCGCAGATTTAGGTAAGTGCTCCCAAGCGACTGAATACAAATAATAAAAGTTCGCGCGGGAACGCAGTTCGACGGCAGACCCAATAGCCTTCGGTTGCCATCGAAATCTAAGTCTTCCGTGGTTTGGTTCTTCAAAGTTAGGTAAGCATCAGTATCGGACCATCAGATCCGTGAGGCGCTATAGCTGCATGCGAAAGATCTATTGAACAACGGCTGCAAACTCGCGCCTCCAAGAAAGTGTGATCGATCAGACCTCTACTTCATTCGAGTGAGAGACAAATGCGAGGCGACCCTGTTCATAAGATGCAGCTTGCTGTCTTGATAGAAAACCTAGGTCTCGAAGCATTAAAGAAACATCTTGTTCAAGCCGTCGGACGTCCAGTCCGTAGACAGAAACAGATGCTCCTGTCACCGCCTCGCCGAGATCATGTGAGAAGAAGTCGTCAGCCGGAAATGCAAGAAATGATCGGTCTGCCTCATATGCAGACGAATGGACCAAAAGTTGATAGATGTCACTTGCAGCGGGCGAGCCGGACCACTGTTTGTACTTTACATCGCCAATGCATGGTCGACCTGCAGATTTCTGACGGACCACGAGATCAGGGTTTGCGCGAAACGCCGCCGAAACCGTCGGGAAGATCCTAGGTGACGCGCGACGGCCGGTCGCAACTTGACCCGAGTTGGCAAGGGCGCTCTCTATCGAGCGGCGCACCGCTCGCTCGAATAGTGTCTCTAAGTTTAAGAACCAAGACCTTGGCGTAGTTCCACCAACGTTTTGGCCGTAGTCAAAGCTTTCATGAGCCAAGACGATAGAAGCCAGTCCCAAGATGTCAGAAAGTGCTTTGTCAGATGTCGACGCTGCAAGACGCTCCGCTTGACGAGCAGCTTCAGAGCGAGCCCCGAAGAGAACCTCTGCAGTTCTGCAGTCGCTGAATAACATTGCCATAGAGCGAGCCTGCGCCAAAGTTTGCGGCGGCAGAGCAACCAGCCTCGCAATTCGCTCTATCTCTCGCAGGGCAGATAAAATTGTCCTGTTGACCGGTGTATTGAACGCAACCTCATTCTTCTCGAACGCTGCTAGGTGTCGTAGGCCCTGAGCCCAGAGCTTGGTCGTTCGAGTAACGTCCAGGCGGCCGCCAATCAGGGAACCTGTCATCTTAATTCTGTCATATTGAAACTGACGACCACGAGAAGCATAGAGTCGAACAGCTCCCACGAAGTGCTCAATCAATATTGCAATCAATGGGCCAAGGTCAGATTTTGGCCCCGGAACGTGCTCAATGCGAAAATCCGTTCCCGCCGAAAAGTTGAGAAGCGCGGCAAGTGAGCCTGGAACCTTTTCGTGCATTTCTATGACGAGATCGTCAGCGACCCGTGAGCGCCCGACATAGCAGTTTCCTTTTAGGCGAGCCCGTCCTCCCCGAAGCTGTTCGACTGACAGGATCCCTCTATCTACCAAATTCCAAAATATCGCGCTGCGCGAAACTTTCTGCCATTCAGCACTTTGTAGATCCAGTGTCCCACGTTCTGGCACATGGATGACGCTCACAGCCAACGTCATCACATCTTGAAATCTGGCGATGCTCGCCAAGGGTAAAGTTCCTCGATAACGTCGGTGAATGGATGAGGTTCCACCAACGGGCGGCGTAGTAGGTGCTCTATCCGTTCCTTCCACAAAAGGTGTAAGTCAGGTGCTTCCGCCTGCACTTCTGCAAATACACCATGCCCAAAAGGCATTAGATGCTCGTAATCCTCGCCAAAGCGTTGCGCACATTTGGAAAAGATTTCCTGCAGCTTCAGTTTGACATTGTCGGGGACCTTGTTGCCAAGCATTTCGCTCAACTGTTCACCTGATGGCCGGAAGCGAACGATCCGAAGCCGACGAATCAGCGCTCCGTCCATTTCTATCGCAGTGCGATCAGTCGGATTGTAGGTTGCGACAATCGTAAGGTTCTTGGCGACGTAAATAGGCCGTCGACTGTAGACCGAAATGAACGGACGGTCTCTGTGTTCAAGATAGGTCATTAACTCACCCAAGACAGAGGAAAGATTTGCTCGGGTGAACTCCTCAATTAGAAGAACATAGCGGCGGTCCGGATCATCAAGCGCACGTTGATTCCAGTCCAAGAAGACACCGGGAACAACACTGACACCACTTGTGTTATCAATCCTGAGACCCTCAATGAACTCTTCGTAGCTAAACGACTGGTGAAACTGGATCTCTCGAACCAATAATGGCTCTCCAGAAAACCGTTGTGCCGCAATAGATGCTGCAAACGACTTTCCAGTGCCAGGGACTCCGGCCATCGCGATAATCGATCGAGCTCCATATCTCTCGCATGCCGTGACAACAGAGGAGATAGCGGCCTCAGTGGCGGTGCCGTAGTTTTTCATCGCATGTCCTTCGGAAGTGCCGCACATCTAGAAATGTGCTCGATGTAATCCCTGACCGAACGAAAATCTCTGTGTGAATGTTGAATTCGCGAGGCTTCACGGACGACATCAACAGTGGAACTATCGAGTTGATAGTATGCTTCGTTCCCCTTATCAGGAAACAAAATCCAGCCAAAAGATGCCAAAGAAATCCAAGGGATGATACGGTCGTTTTTTCGAGTGTCCGAGATGGTTTCATCACCAAGAATTGTCAGATCATTTCTCTCTCTTGCCTGGCGAATTCTCTCAATACAGTCAGTGAGCTCATCCGGGTTTCGAACCTTAAATAGGCCACGATTGAGCTCATCAGAGCTAATCTTTCCATCAAGTGCGAGCATTGATCGCCAGATGAAAGAGAATGGAAAAACCTTCACGCTGTCCGAGTACTTTCTACCGGATCCTGAGGGATTTCGAAGCTGACAAGCGGCCAGCCCATAGGCCGCGTGTCTCGCTAGTAGTACACGGTTCTTCGGTGTGACAATATCTAGCCAACGTCGGGTTGCGATGCCGAGGTCGGTAACATGGATAGTCCCTTCTTCCTCATAGAGGAGACCAACGGTCTGATAGACCTGTCGACCGTCCCGATATCTTTTTGGATCAGGACTATTCTTAGTTTGATCTCTTGCCCGAGCACGGTCATACGGCAGCCGAGAAAGTAGGTCGCCTGGGGTTAAGCCGTCAGCTTCTAAAAAAGGACGAATGTTAGCTGACTGATTCTCTTGCGGCAGCAGACGAAACGTCTGGTGAAGAGATCCGCTCCAGTGGATTTCTTCGGCCATTAGTCGGAAGTTCCAGAAGGGAGCCCAATTTCAGTCTGTTCAAGTATGTGGTCTTTAACACTACAAGATGAATTCAGGGCCTTCCGAACTGCCCTTGCTAATGCTTCACCTAGAAGCGGTGGAACTGCATTGCCAATCTGGCAAGCAATATCTTCTTGATTTCCAACGAAGCAAAAGTGGTCGGGGAAAGACTGGAGGCGGGCGCCTTCGCGAAGAGTGATGTTCCGATCTTCGATTGGATGAGCGAATTTGCCTCGAGTAAAGCTGTCAAATCTAGCTGTAATCGTTCCTGCAGGACGATCCGATGCCAATCGTCCGTAAACATTTCGATGCCCAATCTTGTCGGCCCCTGCTTTGTGGCAGTCCACCCTTAAACGAATAGGAAGATCTTCCATCCCTCCTCCCGGCGGAATGTGGCGCAGCCGCTCAAGATTGAGCTCGGACATGCGTGTCTGGCGATGTAGCGGATCACTCGGTTGCGCTTTAGGAAGGGTAGGAGGCGCTAGATCGCCGATGGCGTCCTGTACCGTAAGGTAGCTTCTTGGATCGCATGTAGGACGAGGCATTTCCAAGCTGTGCGCCTCGCCACGGCGGCGGCCAAGGATAACCACTCGCCTCCTCAGCTGCGCAACACCGAAATCCGCTGCATTGACGACGTGCGCTTCGACCTCATATCCTGACTTGCCCACAGAAACAAGGAAGGCCTCAAACAAGGCCCTACCACGTTTTCCTAAGAGGCCAGGCACGTTCTCCATGATAAAAATACGGGGCGCTATTTCGTCCACTAGACGGGCGAAATCCATTACGAGAGAGTTTCTTAGGTCGTAATCGGATCCGATCCTTTGAATAGAGAAGCCCTGGCATGGCGGCCCTCCCACGACAAGATCTACTTCACCCCTTTTGGTGTTCGCTTTACTCAGTATCTCGCCACCGGACATCACAGATAGATCAGCGCAGATTACAGGATGCGAAAAATTACGCGCATAGCTTTGAACCGCCAGATGCCATGAATCCACAGCGAGCCTGATGTCAAAACCCGCACGCTCTAATCCAATAGAGAAGCCGCCAGCTCCACAGAAGAGGTCGACAGCGCAGGGCGCAGCTGAATTTTCGAAACCAAATTTGTCAAACATCGGGGGTGGAAAACCCTTTTCGATGGCCAGCCTTCAGGGCCGGAATCAGGCGAGAGAAGGAAGGACCAACTGGGGATGTGATACCTGGATCAAAATTCGTTGGAGAGGTCGTTGATTCAAGTTCGCAGGCCAAATGTGCGGCTAGGCTAGCTGCAAAGGCTGGAGGAACAGCATTACCAATTTGACGAAACCTCTCGTCGAGGCTGCCCGTAAATTGATATGTGTCGGGAAAGCTCTGAAGCAACGCAGCCTCCCGAACGGAGAGACCCCGATGCTGCTCTGGGTGGACGTAGCGACCGCTCGCGGGGTTACGGGCATACGCAGTGATCGTTATCGCGGGTCGATCCCAGAACAATCGCCCGTAAACGTCCTCATAGACTGCACGGCCGTTGCGCTCTTTAGCCCTACGTAGGCAAGCTGGGCCCACGTGATCTGGGCGACTTCCTCCGTTAGGTGGAACGGCCATGATCGTTTCAATTGTGGAAGCCTTGTGTCCAGCAGAGTAATGCATAGGGTCTGATGGATGTCGCTGGCCCGCAGTGACAGGAGGTAGATGGCCAATCGCATCACGGACGCTTCGGAACTCGGAACGGTTCAACAGACTCTTCGGCGGATTGAATTTCTTCGGTAGTGCAAGCATCAGGGCGCGGAATCGCTCCTGCGGCACACCGAATTCGGCCATGTTATGAACGCCGACATGAACATAGTATCCTGCCTCTTCTAGAATTTCTCGAGCGAGGGATACAAAGGGCCAGTATCTGTCCGTCAGAAGCTCCGGGACGTTTTCAACCACGATAGCAGCGGGCCTAAGCTTAACAGCGATGCGGGCAAAGTCGACGTAAAGAGAGTTTCGAGGATCGGCAGAGCCGGCCTCGTTTCGATGAGAAGAAAAGCCTTGGCATGGCGCGCAGCCGATTAGAACAAGTGGACGCTTGGGGTCAGTTCGAAACTTTCCAAATGTCTTGTTCAGGAGATCATCGCTTTGGGCCAATTCGGCGATATCTACACTTACGGGCTTGACCCCAAGATTCAGCTCATAGGTACGGTTCGCTACCTCATCTATATCCACCGCCCCGGCAAGTCGGAACAGGGGTACGTGGCCGTTGATAGACAAGAATCCGGTGGACATGCCGCCACAACCGCTGAACATGTCGATAACATCAATCTCACCGGGCATTGCTTGAATTGCGCGCATCCAGTTCTCATTCATATGGATGGCTGCGGTAAGCGGATCTGGGCTGCGCGCGCTCATAGCACGCTGCTTGCTTCTCTTAGGATTACCATCAGCAAGCGTTATTTGTTGAATTATGGTCATTGGTTCGCTCCCGCCTCTTGTGACAATGGCAATTCTCGCTGGAGCTCAAATCTTTCTTCGTCGAGGTGCTCTCGTATCAGCCGAACAATAAGAGTGCTCTTCTTAAATCCTCGCGCATCGCAATAACGCTCGAAGCGCTCGAATTCGCGTGCGTCGAGCAGAACCGTTATCTTGCATTGCTTCTTGGTCGACACTGGTCGCTCTCCTCGCTTGGAAAAGTGTATCTCGATACAGGCTGGAAGGTCAATGCTTTACCGCAAAAGTGCGGCTTACACCGCACTATGCCGCAGTCACCAATGTGGTTGCTCGTGCCAAGCGGAAGAGAACGGTTGAAGCAGCTGCACCAATGTTAACTCTGAGGATCGCGTACCTTCTAGGATCGCCTCAACTTTGTCTGGTGCAAGCAGAGTCAGCCGCAAGATGCGGGTCATGTAGGAATGTGCGATATGCTCATGCTGGGCCAAGTCGGCGATGGTGGCAAACTCGCCCGAATCCAGCATCCGCTTCCAGCGGAATGCGCGCGCCAGCGCCTTGACCAGCATGTTGTCGGACCTGCGCGCCTTCACAGCGCTTTCAGGGAACTGCATTTCCTTCCGCCCACCACGCTTTACGATGCAAAACGGGACGTGGAGTGTGACTGTTTCAGGGGTTTGCGTCGCGCGTTTCATGCGGCAGCGCCCATGCTACCGGTCAGCATCTCGCGTGTGAGACTTCCAAGACCGTCCACGCAGAGCCGGACATTGAGCCGGTCAGTCTCGATGTCAACCCGTTCGACCAAGAGCGCCAAGATGCGCGCTTGCTCGACAGGGAAGAGTTCGTCCCACAGCGGATCGAGCCGGGTCAGTGCTTCCCGTGCCTCAGCTTCGCTGAAAACGAAGTCCTTTGCTTGAGCCGCTTTCCATGTGCCCGCCACAATCTCTGGCTGCCGGAACACGGCGCGCAACTGATCGATGACGGCGGCTTCGATTTCGCCCGCGGGCACACGACTGACGGGGCACGACCCCGCACCGTGTTTCAGCACCGTCTGGCTGACGTAGTAGCGGTACAGCCGCCCACCCTTGCGGGTGTGGGTGGGCGAAAAGGCCGCGCCATCTGGACCGTAGAGCAATCCCCGCAGCAGCGCGGGCGTGTCGGCGCGGGTCCGGGCTGCGCGCTTTCGAGGGCTTTCCGTTAGGATGGCGTGGACACTTTCCCATGCCTCGCGGTCAACTATTGCCGCATGCTCGCCGGGATAGCCCGTCCCCTTGTGCACGGCCTCGCCGATGTAGACCCGGTTGTTCAGCATCCGATAGATGAACTTCTTGTCGATGCGGTGGCCCCGGCTGGTGGTGACGCCCCGCTCGGCCAGTTCGCGCGCCAGCTCCGTACCAGAACCGATCTCGATGAACCGGGCGACAACCCAGCGGACATGGGCGGCATCAACGGGTTTTTCGACCAGCTTCCGGTCCTTCACTTCGTATCCGAGGGGCGGGCAGCCGCCAATCCACATGCCCTTCATCCTACTGGCGCGAACCTTGTCGCGGATGCGTTCCGCCGTCACCTCGCGCTCGAACTGCGCGAAGGAGAGCAGGATGTTAAGCGTCAGCCGCCCCATGGATGTTGTGGTGTTGAACGATTGCGTCACCGAAACGAAGGTTACACCGTTACGGTCGAACACCTCGACCAGCTTAGGCTCCAGACTCATTGAGTTTCACAGCCAGAACAAGACGGTTGCGGCGAGCATAATAGCTGAGAAGAACGTTTCCGGGCAGCGGTCATAACGGGTTGCGACGCGCCTCCAGTCCTTCAGACGCCCGAACATGATTTCGATGCGGTTACGCCTTTTGTAACGCCGCTTGTCGTATTTGACGACCTTCTTGCGGGACTTCCGTCCGGGGATGCAAACCTTTATCCCCTTGTCTTTCAACGCGTCTCTGAACCAATCAGCGTCGTAGCCCCTGTCGGCCAGAAGCCACCCAGCCTTCGGCAGGCTGCCCAGCAGCGCCGCCGCGCCGGTGTAATCGCTGACCTGGCCGGCCGACATGAAGAACCCGATCGGCCGCCCGTTGGCATCGGCGACAGCGTGCAACTTGGTGTTCATACCGCCTTTGGTGCGCCCGATCTGGCGCCCGCGCCCCCCTTTTTCACCCCAAGGCTTGAGGCCGTGCGGTGTGCCTTGAGATAGGTCGCGTCGATCATGATCGTCTTGTGCTCGGCGCTCTCGGCGGCAAGGCCGACCATGATCCGGGCAAAAACCCCGTTGTCGCTCCAGCGCTTCCAGCGGTTGTAGAGGGTTTTGGCCGGGCCGTATTCCTTCGGCGCGTCACACCACCGCAACCCATTGCGATTGATGAAAATTATGCCGCTGAGGACACGGCGATCATCGACGCGGGGCTTGCCAGGGCTTTTGGGAAAGAACGGTTTCAGACGCTCCATCTGGGCGTCGCTCAGCCAGTAAAGATTACTCATCGATCAGGTCTCCTTGAGGAGCCTGAATCACGCGAAAAGCATGAAATCAATGGGTCTGGAGCCTAGGAGGCGACATCTGGCTGCCTATCGCCGCGGAGATAGCTTGAAACAGTACCTCGAGCACAAGTCTCTGGATTTCATTGCGTTCGATTCCAATTGGGTAGTGACCTTGGAAGAACTCGATCGCAGCTTTGTGGAGCGCTATGTCAATAGCCGTGCAGATTTAGAACTTGGCCCGGACCAGGACGCAGGTGATTTGGACGAAATCAAGAGACTAACCTCTGCCAACCAGAAAACGGCGCAGGCCGCCCATCCAAGAATGGCTAGCCTCGTGCGGGCTTGGTGTCGAAAGAACGCAGTCGAAAGGCCCCAGATGATGGATCCATCAGACGCGCAACCGTTCGTTAGGGCGTTGGAACGGTCGGGCCTTCTAGACTTCGAGCGGTTCCTACCTGATCAGTTGCCGTCGGTCTGCAGCAAGATAGACGCGTGGCCAGGCGGAATGCCTCAGACGTTGGATCCGATCAAGCTTTCCCTTGACGATGCAGATATTGACTTCGAAGAGAGGGAGGCTCGCGAAGCGCGCCGCCGCTCTGAGGTGGCGCGGCGTTCCATCACATTTGGTGGAAAAGCTCTTGACACTGGTTCTACCGACTTCTCCCAAGTTTTCGCTGAACTGGCGGAAAATGCCCTGTCTGCCAGCGCGGAATGGTTCGCACGCAGCCGCCCGGCACGACTTGAGCTTCAGGAACAACCCGAACCAGGAAGAGACAAGCGGAAAGGCAGAGGTGGCGACGCAAAGGGGGGTGTTCGACGTGACCAGCCCCCAGATCACGTTCTCCGCGCGATGGGAGTTGCAAGTGAGTATCTTGCGCGCGAGTACTTGATGAAGCGCCATCCTAAAGAGATGAGCGATAGATGCTGGGTGTCTAGAAATCGCGAAGCGTTTTGCCCGGACGGAGAGAAAGGTGACGATAGCCTTGGATATGATTTTCGAGTGGTCACAGCGCGGAATGAAATTCTCTATGAGGTCAAGTCTGCGTTGGACGCCGGTGGTGAGTTTGAACTGACGGCCAGGGAGTTAGAAGTGGCCGGAAGCGCTGCGGCTGACGGAAAGAGGCGCTACCGCCTCCTTTACGTGCCTTTTGTTTTTGATCCAGATCGATGGCGGGTTTTGACTCTGGCCAATCCGGCTGGAGAGGCCACTCGCAACCGATACAGGGTTATCCGGACTGGATCGGTGCGGTACGGCTTCGACGTTAGGTGACGTTTCCTTCTTCTGGGGCGAAGAGCCCAGAGAAGGTTCGCCCGCAGTCGCGTTCCCTCCGCCACTTGCTCTCGCGAAAGCGTTCTCCCGATCCGGCTGTGTCCGGACTTTTCGGTGTTCTCAAGGGCTATGCGGGAAGAGCTGAGCAACGTGTCTGACGCGCGGCGGCACGGCAGCGGTCTCTCAGGGCCGAAATTCTCCGGACCTTTCGACTTCGCGGATTCGGTGCAGAGACTGCAAGCGCAGGATTTTCATGAGATATTATTCAGCAGCAGCTTGCCACTTCGATGCCAAGACCTTTTGCAAGAAGGAATAGAAATCGAACTAGTGCCAGTTCCTAACGAACCGTCGCAACCTCAGTTCCCAGTGCCGTTCTTCTGGATGTACTTGGCGGACAAGCGGAAAGCCCCTGATTGCAACAGCAAGACCACGGCATGTCACCTTGTGGCTGCTTGAACTGTCGCCAAACAGTTGATTTCCTAAGGAAAACCTACAGCATGGTGGCGGAGACGAAGGGATTCGAACCCTCGAGACCCTTTCGGGCCTGCACCCTTAGCAGGGGTGTGCCTTCGACCACTCGGCCACGTCTCCGCCGACCCGTATATGGACCTCTCCTGCGGGGGGCAAGGGGGTTTTTCGGATCGCATGGCGGCAGGACTATAACGATGATCCGGGGCCTCGCCGCTTAGCGACGGGCGTCGTGCTCGCCGATGTCCCACCACAGTCCCGCCATCACCTGCAGCGCCTGCCGGGACAGGCTGGCCAGCGCATGTTCATCCGGCGCGTGCTGGCAGCAGCCGCGATAGGAGTGCGGAATCCAGACCGTCGGCATGCCCAGGATGCCCGCGAAGCAGTCGTTCGGCAGCGACCCGGCCAGATTCGGCAGCAGATGCGGCGCGATCCCCGTCGTGTCGCGGACCGAGGCCGCAACGCGTCGGACCCAAGGGTGATCGGGCATCAGCCGGGTGGCCGCGACCGGATCGCCGTCACGCGGCAGGATGCACACCGCGTGATGGCCGTGGCGGTCCAGATGGCGGCGCAGCGCCGGCAGGATGTCGTCGGGATCGGTCCCCATGACATAGCGCAGCTGGCAGGTCGCCCGCGCGCGGCCCGCGATGGCGTTGACCGGCGCCTCGGGCACGCCCGAACTCATGGCCAGCACCGCGAAGCTATTCCACGCGAAGGCGCGTTCGGTGGGCGTCAGGTCGGCCTCGCCCCAATCGGGGTCTATCTCGGGACCGCCCGCCTCGATCACCGGCAGATCCGCCAGCGCCGCGCGCAGCGCCGCATCGACCCCTGCGGGGCGCCATTCCGGGACGCGGATCTGGCCGCGCCCGTCGGTGATGCAGGCCAGCGCCTGCACCAGAAGCATCGCAGGATCGGCCAGAAGCCCGCCCCAGTTGCCGGAGTGATGCGCCCCCTCGCGCAGATCGACCGCCAGGTCGAAGGACAGCGCCGCGCGCGAGCCCATGAACAGCGTCGGCACCCCCGCCTGCAGCCGCGGCCCGTCGGAGGCGATCAGCACATCCGCCGACAGATCCGCCGCGTGGTCTCGGCAGACCTGCGCCAGGCCCGGCGAACCGGTCTCCTCCGACATCTCCAGGATGATGCGCAGGTTGAAGCCCAGATGCCCCCGGACGCGCAGCACCGCCTCCAGCGCGGTCAGGTTGATCAGATGCTGGCCCTTGTTGTCCGCCGCCCCGCGCCCATAAAGGCGGTCGCCCTCGGCGGTCAGCCGGAACGGGTGCAGCCCGTCGCGCCACTGGTCGGTCTGGGCGCGCACCACGTCGCCATGGCCATAGGTCAGGACCGTCGTCAGGGCCGGGTCCTCGATCCGCGACCCGATCAGCAGCGGGCCGCCGCGCGGGTCGGGGTTGTCGATCAGCCGGCAGTCGAAGCCCAGCCCGGTCAGGCGCGGCACCATCGCCTCCGACAGGTAGAGGCCCAGCTCCTCGTGCCGGGCGGGGTCCTGGCTTTCGGTGGGGCGGGCGACCAGGGCCGCCAGATCGGCGAAGAATCCGCGCTCGTCGAACTGGCGGGTGGCGGCGGCGATGGCGGCGTCGCGGGTCATCGGGGCTCCTCGGGGTGGTATCCGGCCGAAGCCGCGATCAGTCGGGTCGTGTAGGGCTCAGTCCCCTGCCCCGCCCGCAGGCGGTCGGCGGGCAGGATCTCCACGATGCGGCCCTGCTGCATGACGGCCAGCCGGTCGCACATATGGGCGATCACCGCCAGGTCGTGGCTGACCATCAGATAGGTCAGCCCGTGTTCCTCGCGCAGATCGGCCAGCAGGTTCAGGATTTCGGCCTGGACGCTGACATCCAGCGCGCTGGTCGGCTCGTCCAGCAGCAGCAGGCGCGGCTCTGCCGCCAGGGCGCGGGCGATGGCCACGCGCTGGCGCTGCCCGCCCGACAGCTGATGCGGATAGCGGAAGCGGAAGCCCCGGCCCAGGCCCACGTCGTCCAGCAGCCTGACGATGCGCTGGTCGATCCGGTCCATGCCCTGCAGGCGCAGGGTCTCGGCCAGGACGGCATCGACGGAATGGCGCGGATGCAGGCTGGCATAGGGGTCCTGGAACACCATCTGCACGCTGCGGAAGAACGCCCGGTCGCGGCGATCCCCGCGCTGGTCGCGGCCGTCGACCGCGATGCGCCCCGACCAGCCGGGGATCAGCCCGGCGATGGCGCGCAGGATGGTGGATTTCCCCGAGCCGCTCTCGCCCACCAGGCCGAAGCTTTCGCCCGGAGCCACGTCGAAGGCCGCGCCGTGAACGACGGTCTTGCGGTCCGGCTCCTGGCCGAACCAGATGTCCAGATCGGAAACGCTCAGCATCTCAGGGGCCTTTCACGACGGGGTCGCGCCAGCTGTCCTGGCGCTGGAGGACCGACAGGCGCGACACCGGCGCGTCCAGCCGCGGCAGACTGTCCAGAAGCCCGCGGGTATAGGGGTGCTGCGCCCGGTGCAGGTCGCGGGCGGGCAGCGTCTCGACCACGCGACCGGCATACATGATCAGCACCCGGTCGCAGAACTGCGCCACCAGGTTCAGGTCGTGACTGATGAAGATCAGCCCCATGCCGCGGTCGCGGACCAGCCGGTCCATGATGTGCAGCACCTCGGTCCGGACCGACACGTCCAGCGCACTGGTCGGCTCGTCCGCGATCAGGATCTGCGGGTCGGGGGCCAGCATCATGGCGATCATGATGCGCTGACCCATGCCGCCCGACACCTCATGGGGATAGCTGTTCATGACGCGTTCGGGGTCGCGGATCTGCACGGCCTCCAGCATCTCCAGGGCCTTGGCGCGGGCGGCGGCGCGGGGCGCGCGGGCGTGCAGGCGATAGGCCTCGATGATCTGCTGGCCCACGGTCATCACCGGGTTCAGGCTGAACTTGGGGTCCTGCATGACCATGCTGATGCGCCCGCCGCGGACGCTGCGCATCTGCCGGTCGGGCAGGTTCAGGATGGACTGGCCCTCCAGCTCCATCCGGGCGGCCTCGACCCGACCGGGCGGACGCACCAGGCCCAGGATCGCGCGGCCGGTCATGGACTTGCCCGACCCGCTCTCGCCCACGACGCCAAGGCGTTCGCGGCCCAGGTCGAAATCGATGCCGCGCACGGCCTGGAACTCGCCCTGCCGGGTCGGGAAGGTGACGCGCAGGTCGCGCACGGACAGAAGGGGTTCGGTCACGACTTGTCTCCCTTGGGGTCCAGCACGTCGCGCAGCCCGTCGCCCAGCAGGTTGAAGGCCATCGAGACCAGGAAGATCGCGATGCCCGGCATGGCGGCGACCCACCAGAAATCCAGGATATAGCCCCGCCCGTCGGATATCATCGCCCCCCATTCGGGCAGCGGCGGCTGTGCGCCGAGGCCAAGAAAGCCCAGGCCCGCCGCCGACAGGATGATCCCCGCCATGTCCAGCGCCACCCGCACGATCAGCGACGACAGGCACAGCGGCCAGATGTGGCGGATCAGCAGGCGCAGCCGCCCCGCCCCCTGCAGCCGTGCGGCGGCGATGAAGTCGGCGTTGCGGATGGTCAGCGTCTCGGCCCGCGCCAGGCGCGCATAGGGCGGCCAGGCGGTCAGCGCCAGCGCCAGTACCGCATTGCCGATGCTGGGCCCCAGGGCCGCGACGAAGGCCAGCGCCAGGATCAGCTTGGGGAAGGCCAGGAAGATGTCGGTCACCCGCATCAGCACCTGGTCCACCCAGCCCCCGGCGAACCCCGCCACCGTGCCGATCAACAGCCCGATGACCGGCGCGATCAGCGCGACCGTGCCCACGATGAACAGCGTGATGCGCGAGCCGTGGATCAGCCGCGAGAGGATGTCGCGCCCCAGGGCGTCGGTGCCCAGCCAATGCGCGGCCGACGGCGGCTGCAGCCGGTCGGCCAGGTTCTGCGCATAGGGGTTCTGCGGCGCGATCCAGGGCGCCAGGATCGCCATGCCGATCAGCAGCACCAGGATGATCAGCCCGACCATCGCCAGCTTGTTGGCGCGAAAGGTCAGCCAGCCCTGATAGATCGCGCCAAGCCGCGCCTGGCGGCGGGTCTGGGGCGCGTCGGACAGCAACCAATCGCGCCGGCTTTCCGGGGGGCGTGTCATGGCGCTCATGTCGACCTCGGATCCAGGAAACGGTACAGGATGTCGCTGAACAGGTTCAGCACCACGAAGCACACGCCCACGACCACCGTACCGCCCAGGACCGCGTTCATGTCGCCCGACAGAAGGCCGCGGGTGATGTAGCTGCCCAGGCCCGGCCAGCTGAAGATGATCTCGGTCAGGACCGACCCCTCCAGCAGAGAGCCGAAGGACAGCGCGATGACCGTCACCAGCGGGATCGCGATGTTGCGGAAGGCGTGGCCCCAGATGACGGCGCGTTCGGACAGGCCCTTGACGCGAGCGGTGGTGATGTATTCCGCCGACAGCTGCTCCAGCATGAAGCTGCGCGTCATGCGGCTGATATAGGCCAGCGAATAATAGCCCAGCAGGCTGGCCGGCAGGATGATGTGCGAGAACGCGTCGCGGAATGCGGCCCAGTCCCCGGCGATCAGGCTGTCGACCAGGATCATGCCGGTCACGTTCGGCACCATCCCGTCATAGATGATTCCCTGCCGCCCCGGCCCCCCGACCCAACCCAGCATGCCGTAGAAGATCAGCAGGCCCATCAGCCCCAGCCAGAAGATCGGCATCGAATAGCCGACCAGCGCCACGACGCGGGCGACCTGGTCGATGACGCCGCCGCGCCGCGCCGCCGCGATCACGCCCAGGGGCACGCCGATCACGACGCCGATGAAGGTCCCCAGGGCCGCCAGTTCGAAGGTCGCGGGAAAGACGCGGGCGATGTCCTGTGCCACCGGCTGCCCGGTGGAGATGGAGCGCCCGAAATCGCCGCGCAGCACGTCGCCCACATAGGACAGGAACTGCACAATCAGCGGCTTGTCCAGGCCCATCGCCACATAGGCGGCGTCGTACTGGGCCTGGGTGGCGCGGTCGCCCACCACCTTCAGCACCGGGTCGATCGGCATGACCCGCCCGATGATGAAGGTGACCAGCAGCAACCCCAGCAGCGTCAGCGCCAGCGACAGGACGGTCCCCGCCACGCTGCGCACGCGCCGGCGGGTCAGGGCGCGGCGCCGCGACGGTGCGGTCGCGGCGCCGGTCGGATCGGTCAGGGCCATTTATTCGCCCTTCGTCACCTGACGATACATGACCGATGAAATGGCGCCGCCGCTCCACCAGTTCTGGACGCCGTCGCGCATGCCGACCTGTTCGATGCGCTGGAACAGCGGCACGATGGGGGCCTCGGCCTGATACTGGCGCTGGATGTCCTGATACATCGCCGCGCGGGCGTCGGCGTCCTGTTCCAAGGTGGCGGCGACGGTGGCCTCGTTCATCTCGGCCGGGACCTCATAGGCGTTGCGCCAGGCCAGCAGGCCCACGGCCGCGGCCTCGTCGCTGTTGTCGGGGTTATAGGCGAAGGTCGCGGCATTGGTGTTCGGGTCCGAATAGTCCGGCCCCCATTCGCCCAGGAAGATCGGCACCTCGCGGGCGCGATAGGCGTCCAGCACCTGCGCGCCGGTCATCTGCTCGATCTCCAGCGTCAGGCCGACCTGGGCCATCGACGCCTGCAGGGTCTGGGCCACGTCCACGTATTCGCGCAGGTCGCGCACGCGGGTGGTGATGGTGCCGCCCTCGATCCCCGCATCGGTCAGGATCTGGCGGGCCTTCTCCACGTCATAGGTCCAGGGCTGCTCGTCCAGCACCCCCAGATAGCCTTGGGGCAGGAAGGTCTGGTGGGTGACGAACTGACCCTTCAGGAAGCTGCCGGTGATGCCCTCGTAATCGACCAGATGCTTCATCGCCTCGATCACGGCGGGGTTCGACAGCAGCTCGTCCTTCTGGTTCAGGCCCATGTAGAGGATGCGGCCGCGCGGTTCGTCCTGCACCGCGATCCCGTCCACGGCCGCGATGGATTCCACGTCCGTCGGCGTCAGGTTGCGCGCCACGTCGATGTCGCCCTGCTCCAGCAGCAGGCGCTGCGCACTGGATTCGGCGACGTTGCGCACGATCACGCGCTTCATCGCGGGGGCGCCCTGCCAGTAGTCCTCATAGGCGGTCAGCTGCACCGCCTCGTTCGGTCGCCAGGCGGCCAGGACATAGGCGCCCGATCCGGCCTCGTTGGTGGACAGCCAAGCATTGCCCATGTCGCCATCGACCTCGTTGGCCATCACCGTCTCGCGGTCCACGACGCTGGCGATGTTGGCGGTCAGGCAGTTCAGCACGAAGGACGGCGCATAGGGCTTGTCCAGCATCAGCGTCAGGGTGTTGCCCTCGGCGGTGATTCGCTCCTCGACGTTGTCGGCCGTGAAGCCGAACTGGGTCAGGATGAAGGCCGGGGTCTTGTCCAGCTTGACCGCGCGCTGCAGCGACCAGGCGGCATCCTCGGCGCGGACCGGGTTGCCCGAATGGAAGGTCACGCCCTCGCGCAGGGTGAAGGTGATCGACAGCCCGTCCTCGGCCACGACCCATTCGGTCGCCAGGCTGGGCTGATAGCCCGCGTCCGGGTTCAGCGGGTCGAAATCCACCAGCCGGTCATAGGTGTTGTTGTTCACGTCGTTGCCCGAGAATTCGAAGCTCTGGGCCGGGTCCAGGCTGATGATGTCGTCGATGGTATGGGCCACGACAAGCGTGTCGGCGGGCGTCTCGGCGAAGGCCGCGGGCGCAAGCGCCAGGGCCGAGGCCAGCAGGACGGCGCGGGTGGTCAGGTGGAAGGTCATGGCGGATTTCCCTGTCGCTGAACGGCCCCCGCCTTGCTGCGGGGTTGCACGCCGTGCAGCCTGACCCAGAGCGGCGGCGCATTCAAGCGCCTCGTGCCGTCCGCCGCCCCTCAGCCCGCCGCCCCGGCCCTGGGGGTCGCGCGGTCCTCCTCCTCGCGCGCCATCACCTGGCCGCTGACGCGGTTCCGCCCGGCGATCTTGCTGCGGTACAGCATGCGGTCCGCCCCGGTTAGCCACAGGTCGTTCGTGCCGCCCATGTCGCAGCGCCCGGCCGCCACACCGATGCTGACCGTCACCACCGGCGCCGCGGTCGAGGCGGCATGCGCAATGCCCAGGGCCATGACCCCCGCGCGCATCGTCTCGGCCAGGTGCAGGGCGCCGTCCAGGTCGGTGCCGGGCAGGATGCAGGCGAACTCCTCGCCGCCGTAGCGCGCGCAGAGATCGCCCGACCGCCGGATGCTGGCCGCCAGGGCCTGCGCCACGGCGCGCAGGCAGACGTCGCCCTCGGGATGGCCATAGGTGTCGTTGAAGCCCTTGAAGTGGTCGATGTCCAGCATCAGCACCGCGATCAGCCCGCCCTCGCGCGCCTGGCGGTGCAGCTCCGCCTGCAGGCGGCGTTCCAGCGCCCGGCGGTTGGCCAGCCCGGTCAGCGGATCGCGCAGCGCCTGTTCGGCCAGCTGGTCGCGCATGCGCTTCATCTGGACGTGGTTGCGCACGCGCCGCTGCAGGGTGGCCGGGCGGATCGGCTTGGTGACATAGTCGATGGCGCCGACGGCCAGGCCGCGCAGTTCGGCCTCGTCGTCGCCGAGGGCGGTCGCGAAGATCACCGGCACGTCGCACAGCTGCGGGTCCGCCTTCAGCAGGCGGCACAGCTGATAGCCGTCCATGCCGGGCATCACCACGTCCAGCAGGATCAGGTCGGGGCGGCTGGCATGGGCCACCTCCAGTGCCTGCTCGCCCGACAGGGCGAAGCAGATGTCGTAATCCTCCTCCAGCACGGCCGAGACGATCTCGATGTTGGCGGGTTCGTCGTCGATGACCAGGATGGTCGGGCGGCTCTCCATGCTCATGTCCTCAAGGGGCCGAGATCGGCGTGGGGGGCGTCCAGAAGGGCGGCGGCCGCGGCATAGTCCAGCCGCACAAGCGCCTGCCGGACCGGGTGATCGGCGCGGGTCGCGGCATCCAGGTGCAGCGCCTCGGCCAGGCTGTCGAAGCTGGCGCGGGCGGCCATGCTGCGGCGGCGGACCTGCTCCAGCAGATGGCCGCGCAGCCGTTCGACATGGGCCGCCTCGCCGGTGGGCGCCGGCTCTGCGGGCGACGGATCGGGGGCCGACGGATCGGGGGGCACGACCGAAGGACCGGCCAGCGTGTCCGCCGCCCCGATCGCCGCGCTCAGCAGCCCGTCCAGCTCCTCCAGCAGGGCGTCGACCGGCTCGACCTCCCCGGCCCCGAGGCAGGCCTCAAGCCGCGACGCCAGGATCGCGACCAGCGGCAGTTCCAGCGAGGCCGCGACCCCCTTCAGCGTATGCGCCAGGCGATGCGCCTCCTCCAGCCGGTCCTGGGCCACGGCGGCGCGCAGCCGGACCGTGGCGTCGCGGTTGTTCTCGGCGAAGGTCAGGATCAGCCGGTGCAGCAGCGCCCGCTTGCCGTTCACGCGCGCCAATGCGGCGGGGATGTCGAAGGGCGGCAGCGCGTCGGGCAGATCGCCCGCCGCCGGTCGCCCGGCCGGGACCGCGGCCTCGACCGGGGGGGCCACGACGCGCATGTGCCGCGCCAGGACCGCGATCAGATGCGCGGGATCGATGGGTTTCGTGACGTGATCGCACATGCCCGCGTTCAGGCAGGCCACCCGCTCCTCGTCATAGGCATGGGCGGTCAGGGCGATGATGGGCAGCCGCGTGGCGTCCCGGCCCTGCCGGATGCGGCGGGTGGCGCTCAGCCCGTCCATCTCGGGCATCTGCATGTCCATCAGCACGGCGGCGTAGTCGTCGCCCCCCGCCTCGACCATGCGGCAGGCGATCAGCCCGTTCTCGGCGCAGTCGACCCTCAGACCGGCATCGGTCAGCAGGGCAACGGCGATCTCCTGGTTGATGGGGTTGTCCTCGACCAGAAGGACGCGCTGCCCGACAAGGGCGGGGGGCAGCGCGGGCGAGGCGGTCGCGGGGGCGGCGGCGCCGGCCTCGGCCGCGGCGTGGCGTTCGGCCAGGCCGGGCAGCTGCTTCAGCGCCTGCAGCAGGCTGCGCGCGTCGATGGGCTTGGCCAGGAACAGGTCGATCGGCTCTCCGGCGGCCTCGGCCATGACGACATCGACGCCATGCGCGGTCATCACCATCGAGGCGGGCCGCCGGCGCAGCGCCATGCGGCGCAGCGCACGCAGCGTCTGCAACCCGTCCATGCCCGGCATCTTCCAGTCCAGGATCACCAGGTCGTATCCCAGCCCGCGCTGATCGGCGGCCTGCACCATGTCCAGCGCGGCCCGCCCCGACGGCGCCAGGATCACCCGCATCCCCCAGCGCGAGAAGATCTCCTCCAGCATCTTCAGCGCGATGGGGCTGTCATCGGCGATCAGCACCCGCAGGTCGCGGATCGCGGAACAGGGCAGCACGGCCTCGGACACGGCCTGGGTGCCGACGCCCAGGCTGACCGAGACGGTGAAGGTGCTGCCCTTGTCCGGCACGCTCTCGGCGCGGATCCAGCCGTCCATCTGCGTGACGATCTGGCGGCAGATCGCAAGGCCCAGCCCGGTGCCGCCGAAGCGCCGCGTGGTCGAGCTGTCGGCCTGCGCGAAGGGGCTGAACAGCCGCGTCATCTGCGCCTCGGTCATGCCGATGCCGCAGTCGCCGACGGCGATCTCGACGCGGGCGCGTCCGTCGCGGCACTCCGCCATGCGGGCGCGCAGGACGATCTCGCTGTCGCGGCTGAACTTGGTGGCGTTGGACAGCAGGTTCAGCAGCACCTGGTTCAGGCGCAGCTCGTCGCCCACCAGCACCTCGGGCAGGGCCGGGTCGATCTCCTGGCGCAGGGTCAGGTTGCGGCTGGCCATGATGTCGGCGACCATCTGCACCTGGCAGGACATGGCCGAGCGGATGTCGAAGGGCCGCGCCTCCAGCGTCAGCGCCCCGGCCTCGTTCTTGGAGAAGTCCAGCAGGTCGTTGATCAGACGCAGCAGCGCGCCGCCCGCGGTGCTGATGCGCGCGACATGCTCGCGCTGGCGCGGCTCCAGCGCGGTGCGCTGGACCAGGTGGCAGAAGCCCAGGATGGCGTTGATCGGGGTGCGGATCTCGTGGCTCATGTTGGCCAGAAACATGCTTTTCGTGCGGTTGGCGGCCTCGGCCTCGCGGGTGCGCTCCTCCAGGGCGGCGCTCTTGGCCACGATCTCGTCGCTCATCCGGCCGATGCGGTCGAAGGACTGCACGACCTTGTCGCTGACCCAGACCAGCACGGCCGTCTGGAACGCCACGATGGCCCCGTGCAGCAGCACCCGCGCCAGATCGCCGTCGGTCGCGAAGACCGCGCTCGGCAGCAGATAGAACAGGACCAGGTGGTGGACGGTGATCGCGGCGGCCGCCATGATCAGCGCCGTGCGGTCGAACCAGGCCAGGTTCAGCGCCAGCACGGCATAGAAATACATGTGCATGTCCATCTGCCAGCCGTGCCCGTCGAAGACCAGGAGGAACAGCGCCGGTTCGCCCACCAGGGCCACGGCCGACAGGCTGCGCGTCATCGGCGCGGTGCCGTGGCGCGTCCAGATGACCTGATAGATCGCGGCCAGCGCCCCGGCCAGGATCATGGCGCGGATCGGGGACATGCTGCCCACCCAGGCCGCGGCCAGCCCGACCACCGGCACATGCGCCCAGAACAGCGTGACCAGCATGCGTCCATAGCGGGCGCGCAGGGCGTTCAGCTCGACATTCATCGCGCGCCCTCCGGGTTGGCCGCGACGCAGCCCAGATCCGTCGATGCCGGCAGCACCAGCCACGCGCCCAGGGCGCGCGCCCGTTCGGCAAAGTCGGGTCGGTCCGACAGCGCCAGGCTGATCCCCGGCAGCCGGCCAAAGCCGAGGCTGCCCCCTCCAGCGCGATGCACCAGGTCGATCACCGCAGCGGGCGCAAGCCGCGGCGGCGTCACGACCAGGAACTGCCCCGTCGTGCCGGGACGGCCAAGCGTCAGCAGGCTGAGCGCCAGAAGGCCCGCGACGGCCAGGGCCAGCGCGGGCAGATGCGGCGTCAGGCGGTGCCGCAGGGATCGGCGCGGCCCGTGGGCCGGGCCGGGGGCGGCGATGTTCGGGATGGTCACGGGCGGGACGGTCACGGGCATGGTCCTGTGTCGGGCGATGGTCCCCGACCCATACCAACCCGCCTCACGCCCTGTCCGCAGACCGGTAGAATGCAAGTGATTCCAGAACGACGCTGTTCATCCGCCGCTGACGTTGCGTCAGGTGGAACCGGTGCCCGGCATCAGCCCGGCTTGCGGTCCGCCGTCCAATAGGCCGCGACGGTGCTCTGCCCCCGCGCCAGCCCGTGATCGGCCAGGATGCGGCGGGCGGTGCGGGCCTCCTCGGCCTCGGCCGCGAACCAGACATGGTCCTCCGCACCCGGCCGCCACGCCCGCAGCGCCGCGCACAGATCGTCGGTCACCGTGACGGCCGGATCGCCCGCAAGCGCGCCCAGATCCTCCGGGTCGCAGCGCAGCACCGCGGTGGCGCGCCCCGGCGCCAGCCGCATCAGCCGCGCGATGGCGGGCAGCGCGGTCTGGTCGCCGAACAGGTGCAGCCGTCCCTCGGGGCACCAGCCGCCGCCCGGCCCCATCACCCCCACCGTCGCGCCCGGCGCGACCCGGTCGGCCCAATCGCAGGTCGGGCTGTCCGCATGGCGGAAGATCGCGATCTCGATCCCGTCGCCCTGCTGATCGGCCACGGTATAGACCGGCCGGTGCAGTGCGTCCGCGCCCTCGGGCCAGACCGTGCGGCCGGAGGGTCCGACCCGCGGCCAGACCGCCTGCCGCCCGGCCTGCGGCAGCAGCAGGCGCACATGCAGCCCCCCCTGCCCCAGACGCGCGGCATCGGGGCCGGTCAGGCGCAGATGGGTGAAGTTCGCCCCGACCTGCCGGACCCCCGCCACCTGCATCAGCGCCAGACCCGGCGCCAGCGCGCCGACTTCCAGCGCGGTCCAGGCGACGGTCAGGCCGACCTCGGCCATGATCTCGGTCGCGGCCTCGCGGACGATCCCGACCAGCCGGTCCTCGGGGGCCAGGATCTCGATGCGCATGCCGGGGTCCAGCGCGATCAGGCGCAGCTCGGCCCCCCACAGCGTCACGGCCAGGCCCTCGGGCCCCTCGGTCACCGGCAGCGACCAGGAGGCGGCCCGCGCCTTCAGCGCCGCGGCCGCCGCGCCGGATGCGCGGTCGATGCTGCCCTCTGCCCGCCGATTGCGCAGATGCGCCATGGTGCCGTCCTCTCCACCTGCCCGGACCTGCATCGCGGGGGTTGCCAAGAAAAAAAGTCAACATTACCCATTCCGACAGGTGCGGGCCGATTGACGAATCCGACAAAACTAGTCAGATAACCCCCGATCCGTCAACATTCAGGTTGCCATGACCCGCTCATTCCGCCCGCTCGGCCTTGCCGGCGCCAGTCTTCTGGCGCTTTCCACCGCCCCCGTCCTGGCGCAGGACGCCCAGACCCCGATCCTTCTGGACGAGATCGTGCTGACCGCGACATCGGACGCGTCGGTGCAGGCGGACGGCTATGTCGGCACCCAGGCGCAGGCCGCCACCAAGTCGAACACCCCGGTCGCCGAGACGCAGCAGTCGATCTCGGTCGTGACCAGCCAGCAGATCGAGGATCAGGGCGCTCAGACCCTGGGCCAGGCGCTGAACTACACCGCGGGCGTGTTGGGCCAGCCCTTCGGCGCGGACCCACGCTTCGATGCGCCCACCGTGCGCGGTTTCAACGCAGAGCGCTCTCAATATGTGAACGGTCTGCGCCAGCTGCGCGACCAGGGTGGCCCGGCCTATGAAACCTACGGCCTCCAGCAGGTCGAGGTTCTGAAGGGGCCGAACTCCAGCCTCTACGGCGCCGGATCGCCCGCGGGCATCATCAACCAGGTGCAGAAGCGCGCCCAGGACCGCGACTTCTCCGAAGTCGGCGCGGGCGTCGACAGCTTCGGCAGCGCGCAGACCTTCTTCGACGTGAACCGCGTGGCGGGGCCCGCGCTGTCCTGGCGCCTGACCGGCATCCTGCGCGACAGCCAGACCCAGATCGAGGACCTGACCAACGAACGCGGCTATCTGGCCGGGGCGCTGCGCTATGCGCCCGATGACGCGACGACGGTGGACGTGATCGCGTCCTACACCAAGGATTTGCCCATTTCGCCGGTGGGGGTCCCTTACGCCCTGACGCAGCCGGGCAATGGCGAGGCGCTGCGCGAGCGTTATCTGGGCGAGCCCGCCTTTGACGACAGCGACCGCGAGATGGCCAATCTGGGCCTTGAGATCAGCCATCAGCTGGACAATGGCTGGACCCTGTCGCAGGGCTTCCGGGTCGAGCGGTTCGACTGGATCTATACCGGCCACTATTCCACCGGTTTGACGCCGGACGGGCAATCGGTGACGCGCGGCGCGAATTTCCAAGACGAATCGACCACCGGCGTGAACTTGGACACGCGCCTGTCGAACCGCGTGACCACCGGCAGCGTCACCCATGACCTGCTGCTGGGCCTGGACATCCGCCAGTATGACGCGGACACGGCCTCGCAGTTCTTCTTCGGACAGCCCATCAATGCATCCGACCCGGTCTATGGCGGCCTGCCCGATGCGACGGCGTGGTTCAACAGCGTCAGGGACGTGACGCTGAAGCAAGTCGGGCTCTATGCGCAGGACGAAATCGCGGTGGGCAACTGGCGCGGCAGCTTGGCGGTCCGCCATGACTGGACCGAACAGACCGGAACGCAATTCTCCAACTTCGCGGGCGAAAGCACGATCGACCAGTCCGACAGCGCCACGACGGGCCGGGTCGGGCTGGGATATGTCATGGCGAACGGGGTGATGCCCTATGCCAGCTATTCGACCTCGTTCGATCCGACGATCGGCACGGATGTCACCACCGGCGCGCCGCTGAAGCCCACCGAGGGCAAGCAGTGGGAGGTCGGCGTCAAGTATCAGCCCGCGGGCTTCGACGGGCTGTTCAGCGCCGCGGTCTATGACCTGACGCAGGAGAACCTGGTCCGCGACCTGCCCACCGGTCTCAAGGAACAGATCGGCGAGGTCCGCTCCAAGGGGCTGGAGCTGGAGGCCACGGCGGCGCTGACGCCGACGCTGGACCTGCGCGCCAGCTATGCCTTCAACGAGACCGAACAGAAGGGCGGGTCCGAGGATGGGCTGGCCATGCCCAACGCGCCGCGCCATCTGGCCAGCCTGTGGCTGGACCGCGACTTTGGCAACGGGCTGCGCGCAGGCGGCGGCATCCGTCACATCGGGGAACGGACCAGCGGCGCCCCGGAATTCGTCGACCTGGACAGCGTCACCCTGGTGGATCTGGCAGCGACCTACACCCGCGGCAATGTCGAGGCCAGCCTGGCCCTGAACAACCTGACGGACGAGGTCTATCTCTCCACCTGCGGCTCCTTCGGCTGCTATTACGGCGAGGGGCGCAGCGTTGCCGCCAAGGTCGCCTACACGTGGTAGGGTCCGGGGCCATATCGCCCCGGCCCGGCCGCCGCGCCGTCCTGACCGCCGCCGCCGGCCTGATGCTGGCGGCGGCGCTTCCGCTGCATGCGCAGCCCGCCGCGCGGCTGGCCGCGATCGATTGGGCGATGCTGGAAACCGCCGTGGCCCTGGGCCGCATGCCCGTCGCCGCGACCGAGCTGATCCGCTATCGCGCCGATATCGGCACGCCCGCCATCCCCCCCGAGGTCACCGATCTGGGCCTGCGCGGCGCGCCCAATTTCGAGCTGCTGCAGCTGGTCCGCCCGACGCTGATCCTCAGCTCTCCCTATTACACGCAGTTCGAGGGCCGGCTGACCGCGATCGCCCCGGTACTGTCCCTGCCCTTCTTCCTGCCGGACGAGCCGCCCCTGCCCAAGGCGCTGGCCGCGCTGGCCGTGCTGGCGGATGCGCTGAACGACGCGCCCGCAGGCGCCCGGGCGCAGGTCCGCGCGGAGGCCGAGCTGGACCGCATCCGCGACCGCCTGGCCCCCCATGCGCACCGCCCCGTGGCGCTGGTCGAGATCGGCGATGCCCGGCACCTGCGCGCCTTCGGGTTCGACAGCCTGTTCGGCTGCACGCTGACCCGGATCGGCCTGACGAACGCCTGGACCGAACAGACCGCCTTCAGCTTCCTGGCCCCGGTGCCGCTGGAGCGTCTGGCGGACATGCCCGACGCGACGCTGGTGATCGCCGGACCCGTCCCGCCCGAGGCGCGCCGCGGGCTGGAGCGCAGCGTCCTGTGGCGCGCGCTGCCGCAGGTCGCGGCAGGCCGCGTCCGGCAGCTGCCGCGCATCAACGCCTTCGGCGGCGTGCCCTCGGCGCTGCGGCTGGCGCAGGCGCTGGAGCGGGTTCTGGCATGACCGCGGCGTCGCGCATCACGCTGGCGCTCGGGGCGCTGGCGGCGGCGGCGCTGTGGCTGCACGCCGCGCGCGGCCTGCCCTGGCCCGCCTGGCCGCTGGACCCCGCGGGCCAGAGCCTGGACCAGATCCGCATGGGCTGGGGGCTGATGCCGCGCGGGGTCGTGGCGCTGCTGGCGGGCGCGGCCCTGGGCCTGGCCGGGGCGCTGCTGCAGGTGGTGCTGCGCAATCCGGTGGCCGATCCGACGACCCTCGGCATCAGCGCGGGCGCGCAGCTGGCGCTGGTCCTGGCCACGATCCACGCCCCCGCGCTGATGACGGGCGGGCGCTGGCCGGTCGCCATGGCGGGCGGGCTGGCGGCCGCGGCGCTGGTCCTGGGCATCGGCGCGCGGCGCGGCTTCGCCCCCGTCACCATGGTCACCGCGGGCATGCTGGTCGGGCTGACCGCATCGGCGGTGGCGACCGCAATGACGCTGGCGCAGGGCGAATACCTGCTGTCGCTGGTCATCTGGAACGGCGGCGCGCTGGTCCAGCAGGACTGGACCGGGGCGCGCAACCTGGCGCTGCTGCTGGCCGCGGGCGGCCTGGGGGCCGCGCTGCTGGCCCGGCCGCTGCGCGTCCTGGCGATCGGCGCCGAGGGCGCGGCGGGCCTGGGGCTGAACGTCGCGCTGGTGCGGCTGGCGGCGGTGACGCTGGCGGTCGTGGTCGCGGCGGGCGTCTCGGCGGAACTGGGGCTGATCGCCTTCGTGGGGCTGGCCGCGCCCGCGCTGGCCCGCGCGATGGGGGCGCGGGGCATCGCGGCCCTTCTGGGGCTGTCGCCGGTGCTGGGGGCGCTGATCCTGTCGGTCTCGGACGGGCTGGTGCTGGCCTGGGCCGGCGCGGGCGGAGAGACCTTTCCGACCGGCGCGCTGACCGGGCTAGTGGGCGGCCCGCTGCTGATCTGGCTGCTGCCGCGCCTGCGCGGCTCCACCCCGCCGGGAACCGAGGCCGGCGACGGCCCCGCCCCCCGGCTGGCCCGTCCCGGCCCTTGGCTTCTGGCCCTGGCCCTGCTGCTGATCGTGGCGGGGGCGCTGATGCTGTGGATCGGCCGCGTGCCCGGAGGCTGGGCCGTGCTGGAGCCGCAGGCCCTGGCGGCCTTCCTGCCCATGCGCCTGCCGCGCCTGATCGCGGCGGCGGGTGCCGGGGCGGCGCTGGCTTTGGCCGGGGCGATCCTGCAGCGGCTGACCGCGAACCCGCTGGCCTCGCCCGAGGTGCTGGGCGTGTCGGGCGGCGCGGCGCTCGGCTATGCGGGGGCGGTCTTTGCGCTGGCCACGCCGGGGCTGGCGGCGCAGGGCCTCTCCACCGCCGCGGGGGCGGCGCTGGCGCTGGCGGTGGTGCTGGGCGTGACCGCGCGGCGCGACATGCCGCCCGAACGGGTGCTTCTGGCGGGGATCGCGGTCTCGGCCCTGGCCTCGGCGGTGCTGTCGGCGATGATGGCGGTGGGCGATGCGCGGGCCTGGGCGATCCTGGCTTGGCTCAGCGGGTCCAGCGCCGCGGCGACGCTGCCCGGCGCGCTGGCGCTGGCGGGGCTGGCGCTGGCGGTCTGGGCCGCGGCGCTGGCGCTGTCGCGCTGGCTGGCGCTGCTGCCCCTGGGACCGGCGGTCGCGGGGGGCTTGGGCCTTGACCCGCGGCGCGCCCGCGTGGTGCTGATCGCGCTGGCGGGCATCGCCACGGGGGCCGCCACGCTGATCACGGGGCCTCTGTCCTTCGTGGGGCTGATGGCCCCGCACCTGGCCCGCCGCATGGGCCTCGCGCGCCCCGCCGATCAGCTGACCGGCGCCGCGCTGATCGGCGCGGGGCTGATGCTGGCCGCCGATTTCGGCGCCCGCATGGCGGGCTTTCCCTATGAGCTGCCGCTTGGCCTCTTCGCCTCGCTGATCGGGGCGCCCTGGCTGATCTGGCTGATGACACGGAGACCCGCATGACCCTGTTCCGCATCCGGAACCTCAGCGTCCGCGTGCCGGGCCGCACCCTTCTGGACGATCTGACGCTGGATTTGCCCGCGGGCCGGGTGATCGGGTTGATCGGCCATAACGGCTCGGGCAAGTCCACGCTGCTCAAGGTGCTGGCCCGGCAGGCCCCCGGCCGCGTCGAGGGGCAGGTCGCCTTCGAGGACCGCCCCCTGTCGGAGTGGCGCGGGCGGGCGCTGGCCCGCAGGCTGGCGGTGCTGCCCCAGACCCTGCCCCCGGCCGAGGGGATGACGCTTGCGGAACTGGTGGCGCTTGGCCGCTTTCCCTGGCACGGCGCGCTTGGGCGCCGAGGCCCCCGCGATCAGGCCGCCATCGCCGCGGCCCTGGAGGAATGCGGCGTGACAAATCTGGCCGACCGGCTGGTCGACACCCTGTCGGGGGGCGAGCGTCAGCGCGGATGGCTGGCCATGCTGGTCGCGCAGGAGGCGGGCACGCTGCTTCTGGACGAGCCGATCAGCGCACTGGACATCGCCCATCAGGTCGAGGTCCTGTCGCTGGTGCGCCGCATGTGCCACGATCAGGGCCGCAGCGCGGTGATCGTGCTGCACGAGGTGAACATGGCCGCCCGGTTCTGCGACCACATCGTGGCGCTGAAGGGCGGCCGGCTGGCGCTGCAGGGCGGCCCGGCCCAGCTGATGCGCGCACCCGCGCTGATGCAGATCTATGGCCTGCCGATGCAGGTCCTGACCCGCGACGACGGCCTGCCCGTCGCGATCCCAGCTTGAAGGACGACCCGAATGCGCAGCTTTTTCTCCTACTACCGCCCGTTCATGGGCCTGTTCTGGCTGGATTTCGGCTGCGCGGTCCTGTCGGGCCTCCTGGAGCTGGCCTTTCCGCTGGCGGTCACGTGGTTCATCGACACGCTGCTGCCGCAGGGCGACTGGTCGCTGACGGTCGCCGCCTCCGGGGGGCTGCTGGCGCTCTATGCGGTCAATGCGGGGCTGCTGACGGTGGTGATCTACTGGGGCCACAAGCTGGGCATCAACATCGAGACCGCGATGCGCGCCCAGGCCTTCGACCACCTGACGCGGCTGTCCTGGCGCTGGTACGACCGCGCCCGCACCGGCAAGCTGGTCGCCCGGGTCACCCGCGACCTGGAGGAGATCGGCGAGGTCGCCCATCACGGCCCCGAGGACGCCTTCATCGCGCTGATGACCTTCGTGGGCGCCTTCCTGCTGATGTTCTGGATCCATCCGCAGATGGCGCTGATCGTGGCGGCGATCGTCCCGGCGATGCTGGTCCTGGTCATCGTCTATGGCGGGCGCATGACGCGGACCTGGCGGGCCATCTATGCGCGGGTGGGCGATTTCAACGTGCGGCTGGAGGAGGCCCTGGGCGGGGTCCGCGTCGTTCAGGCCTTCGGCAACGAGGCACATGAGAGCCACCTCTTCGCTGCCGACAACGCCCGATATCGCCAGGCCAAGCTGGACGCCTATCGCGTCATGGCGGCCTCCAGCGCGCTGCAGTACATGGGCCTCAGGCTGGTCCAGGTCGTCGTGATGGTGGTGGGCGCGGGCTATGTGCTGTCGGGCGACCTGACGACCGGGGGCTTCGTGGGGTTCCTGCTGCTGGTCGGCGTCTTCTATCGCCCGCTGGAGAAGATCGCCGCCGTGATCGAGACCTATCCGCGGGGCATCGCGGGCTTTCGCCGCTTTCAGGAGCTGCTGGCCACCGATCCCGAGATCGCCGACAGCCCCGACGCGACCGACGCCCCCGCCCTGCGCGGAGAGATCCGCCTGGAGGGCGTGGGCTTCGCCTATGAGACGGGCCGCCCGATCCTGACCGACATCGACCTGGATATCCGCGCCGGAGAGACGGTGGCCTTCGTGGGCCCGTCGGGGGCGGGCAAGACCACGCTTCTGGCGCTGCTGCCGCGGTTCTATGAGCCCACCGCGGGGCGGATCACCGTGGACGGGCTGCCCCTGACCGCGATGCGCCTGCACAGCCTGCGCCGCCAGATCGGCCTGGTCAGCCAGGACGTGTTCCTGTTCGGCGGCACGCTGCGCGAGAACATCGCCTATGGCCGCTTGGACGCGACCGAGGCCGAGATCCGCGAGGCCGCCGCGCGGGCGCAGCTGGACGACCTGATCGCGGGCCTGCCCGAGGGGCTGGACACCGTGGTGGGCGAACGCGGGGTGATGCTGTCGGGCGGGCAGAAGCAGCGCGTGGCCATCGCCCGCGCCTTCCTGAAGAACCCGCCCATCCTGATCCTGGACGAGGCGACCAGCGCGCTGGACAGCCAGACCGAGCGCGAGATCCAGTCCGCCCTGGACGCCCTGTCGGTCGGGCGCACCACGCTGGTCATCGCGCACCGCCTCGGCACCATCCGCAACGCCGACCGCATCGTGGTGATGCAGGCCGGCCGCATCGCCGAGACCGGCAGCCATGCCGAACTGATCGCCCGGCGCGGCCTCTACAGCCGCCTGGCGGCCTGAGGCCCGCGCAGACCGCCCGCCCGCGACCGGCTGTCACGCCGGCGCGGTCGCGGGTGGGCTTGCAGTCCGCACGGCCTGCCTTAGGCTGGGTGCATCATTAGCACCCACCCGGAGGATCCCATGCCAGACGGAAGCGTTCCCGCATCGCGCCGCAGCGTCGTCGTGTCGGAGTTCACGAACAGCGTCCTGGACCCGGCCGCGCCCATGCTGGGCCCGGTCGAGAACGGCGGCACCATCATCGCCAACACCGCGCCCGGCTGCTGGGGGCCGATGATCACGCCCCGCCTGCGCGGCGGGCACGAGGTCACCACCCCGGTCTTCGTCGTGGGCGCCGAGGTGGGCGACGGCGTGGCCATCCGCATCCGCGACATCACCGTCACCTCGGTCGCGACGGCCTCGGGGCACGACACCTCGCCCGAGGGGTTCTGCCTGGGCGATCCCTATGTGGCCGCGCGCTGCCCGACCTGCGACACCGTCTGGCCCGAGACCCATGTCGAGGGCATCGGCCAGGACGCCGTCCGCTGCGACGCCTGCGGCAACCCGGTGACCCCGTTCGAGATCGCCCACGGCTATACCGTGACCTTCGACGAGACGCGGACCGTGGGCCTGACCCTGCCCCGCGACGCGGCCCGGACCATCGCGCAGGACGCCGACCGCTATGCGGCCCTGCCCGACGGCAGCCGCCAGCATTCCATCCTGACCTTCGCGCCGTCCGACATGCCGGGCACGCTGGTCCGCATGCGGCCCTTCCTGGGGCAACTGGGCACCTGCCCGTCGATGGCGATGCCCGACAGCCACAACGCGGGCGATTTCGGCGCCTTCCTGGTCGGCGCGCCGCATGATTACGCGATCACCGCCGAACAGCTGGCACAGCACAAGACCGACGGCCACATGGACATCGACGCGGTGCGCGCGGGCGCGATCCTGGTGGCGCCGGTCAAGGTGCCGGGCGCGGGCGTCTACATGGGCGACATGCATGCCGGCCAGGGCGACGGAGAGATCGCGGGCCACACGATGGACGTGGCCGGCAGCGTCACCCTGCAGGTCGAGGTGGTGAAGAACTATCCGCTGGACGGCCCCGTGCTGTTCCCGCTGGCCGAGGATCTGCCGCCGATGGCGCGCCCCTTCTCGGCCGCCGAACGTGCCCGCGGTCAGCGCCTGGCCGAGAAATGGGGCGCGGGCCCGATCGAGCCTGTGGCCCCGATCAGCGTCATCGGCACCGCCGCGAACCTGAACGACGCCATCACCAACGGGCTGGAGCGCGCGGCGAGGCTCTTGGGCATGACCGTCCCCGAGGTCCGCAACCGCGCCACGATCAACGGCGCGATCGAGATCGGCCGCGCGCCCGGCGTGATCCAGGTGACCTTCCTCGCGCCGCTGGCGCGGCTGGACGCCGTGGGCCTGGGCGATTACGCGCGCGAGCAGTACGACCTGTGATCCCGGTCGCCGCCGCGGCATTGCGGCGGCGACCGTCGGCAGCCTCCGGGAAACATCTTTACTAGTATGGAAGTATGGCATATGCCGGGGATCAACTGATCCGACACGGTGCCCATGATTCCGATCCGCTCCGCCACCACCGCCCAGCAGGTTCATGACTGGTTGCTTGCCTGCGTGCTGCGGGGCGACCTGCTGCCCGGCGCGCGCCTGTCCGAGACCGAGATCGCGGCCCAGGTCGGGTTGTCGCGGCAACCTGTGCGCGAGGCGTTCATCCGGCTGGCCGCCGACGGGCTGGCCGAGGTGCTGCCGCAGCGCGGAACCTATATCGGGCGCATCTCGATGCGGGCGGTGCGCTCGGCGCGCTTCATCCGCGAGGCGGTCGAGGCCGATCTGGCGCGCGAGGTCGCACGGCTGCGCCCCGACCTGGGCGCGATGGCGGCCGAGCTGGACCTTCAGGCACAGGCCGATGCGGCGGGCGACGTGCCCGGCTTCATCCAGTCCGACGACCGCTTTCACCGCGCCATGGCCGAGGCTGCGCAGCAGCCCGGCGTCTGGCACGACCTGGAGCGGCTCAAGGCGCAGATGAACCGCATGCGGCACCTGTCGATGCGCGTCTTCGACCGCAGCGCGACCATCGCGCAGCACCGCACCATCCTGGCCGCGCTGCAGGCGGGCGACGCCGATGCGGCCGAGGCCGCGATCCGCACGCATCTGCGCCAGATGCTGACCGAGCTGCCGCAGATGGCGGCCGATCATCCCGATTACTTCACCGACTGAAAGGGTCCCCGCATGCGACAGACCTGGCGCTGGTTCGGACCAGCCGATCCCGTCTCGATCGACGACATGATGCAGGCCGGCGTGCAGGGCGTGGTCAGCGCGCTGCACCACGTGCCCACCGGACAGGTCTGGACCCCCGACCAGATCCGCGCGCGCCAGGATGCCATCGCCGTCATGCGCGACGGCGCGCCCTCGGGCCTGAGCTGGGACGTGGTCGAGAGCCTGCCCGTCTCCGAGGCGATCAAGACCCAGACCGGCGACTGGCGCGCCCATGTCGCGGCCTGGGTGCAATCGCTGCGCAACCTGCATGCGGCGGGGCTGCGGGTCATCTGCTACAACTTCATGCCGGTGCTGGACTGGACGCGCACCGATCTGGCCTGGCGGCGGCCGAACGGCGCACGCTGCATGCGGTTCGACCTGACCGATTTCGCGGCCTTCGACATCCATATCCTGGAACGCCCCGCTGCCGCCCAGGATTTCCCCGAGGCGCTGCGCGACGCCGCCGCCCGACGCTTTGCGGAGATGTCCGACGACCGCCGCGCGGAGCTGGCCAAGAACGTCGTCTTCGGCCTGCCCGGTGCCGCCGATCATCTGAGCATGGAGGGCGTGCGCGACCTCCTGGACAGCTATGCCCCCGTGACCGACGCGGTTCTGCGCCGCCATTTCCACGACTTCCTGGAACAGGTCGCCCCCGTCGCGCAGGATCTGGGGATGCGGCTCTGCTGTCACCCCGACGATCCGCCCTTCCCCCTGCTGGGCCTGCCCCGCGTCATGTCGACCGAGGCCGATTACGCCGAACGCATCGCCGCCGTGGACCTGCCCGCGAACGGCATCACGCTGTGCTCGGGCTCTCTGGGGGCGCGGCCGGACAACGATCTGCCGGGCATGATGCGCCGCCTTGGCGACCGGGTGCATTTCCTGCACCTGCGCAACGTGCGCCGCGACGGCGACGCCATCCCCGACAGCTTCTTCGAGGACGAGCATCTGGGCGGCCAGACCGACATGGTGGCCCTGATCGACGCCGTCCTGGACGAGGAGGCCCGCCGCCGCGCCCTGGGCCGCGCGGATGCCGTCATCCCCATGCGCCCCGATCACGGCCAGGACATCCTGGACGATATCGGCCGCGGCGGTCAGCCCGGCTATCCGGCCATCGGGCGCCTGAAGGGCCTGGCCGAATTGCGCGGCGTCGAGGCCGCCCTGTCGCGAAAGCCCCGCCCATGAGGCGCATCCTGTCCATCGGAGAGGCCATGGTCGAACTGTCCGGCGCGGGCCAGCCCGACCTGTGGCGCGCGGGCATCGCGGGCGACACGCTGAACACCGCCTGGTATCTGCGCCGCCTGCTGGGGGCCGACTGGCAGGTGGGCTATCTGACGCGGGTGGGGACCGGTCCGTTTTCGGAGCGTGCGGTGGGGTTCATGGCGGCCGAAGGGCTGGACGTGACCCACATCGCCCGCGACCCCGCGCGCGAGATCGGCCTCTATGCCATCACCCTGGCCGACGGGGAGCGCAGCTTCTCCTATTGGCGCGACAGTTCGGCCGCGCGGCGGTTGGCCGATGATCCGGCAGTGCTGGCCCGCGCGCTGGAGGGCTGCGCGCTGGCCTATCTGTCCGGGATCACGCTGGCGATCCTGCCGCCGGAGGGGCGCGGGCACCTGATCGACGCGCTGGCCGTGGCGCGGGCGCAGGGCACGCAGGTGGTCTTCGACCCGAACCTGCGCCCGCGCCTTTGGGCTGACGCCGACACGATGCGCCGCGTGGTGCAGGAGGCCGCCGGGCAGGCGGACCTGGTCCTGCCCAGCTTCGACGATGAGGCCACGCATTTCGGCGATGCCGATGCGCGCGCGACGCTGGACCGCTATCTGGCGCTTGGCGCGGGGCACGTGGTGGTCAAGAACGGCGGCGGGCCCATCGCGTGGGACGGCCGCCATGGCGCGGGCGGCATCGACGACCTGCGCCCCGAGGCGGCCGTGGACACGACCGCCGCGGGCGACAGCTTCAACGCGGGCTATCTGGCATCCTGGCTGGCGCGGCCCGATTGCGGGGCGGCGGTGCGGGCGGGCCACGCGCTCAGCCGGCAGGTGATCCGCCATCCGGGCGCGCTGGTGCGCGCGGCCCTGCCCGCCTGACCCGCGCGGGTCAGGCCACCGCCGCCCGCGCGCCTTGTCCGACCAGCCGCTGCAGCGCACCCGACAGGTCGCGCACGAAGCCCGCATCGCGGCGCAGCGCCTGCGGAAAGACCTGCTCCAGCGCCATGGCGTTCTGCACCGTGCGGGCCGGATCGTCGTCCCACAGCGCGGCCAGCCGTGCGGCCATCGGGTCGCGCACGTCGATGGGCGCGCCCGCCTCGTCCCGCCCCGAGGCATAGCGCAGCCAGGCCGCCACCGCCAAGGTCAGGCCCGGCACCGCCCGCCCCGCCGCGCGGCCTTCGGCGATGGTGCCCAGGATGCGCTGCGGCAGCTTCTGGCTGCCATCCATGGCGATCTGCCAGGTCCGGTGCCGGATCGCCGGATTGGCGAAGCGCGCGGCCAGTGCATCGGCATAGGCGGTCAGGTCGACCCCCGGCGGCGGGGTCAGCGCCGGGATGATCTCTTCGCGCCACAGGCCCCGGACATAGGCGGCAAAGACCGAGTCCGCGACCGTGTCCGCGATGGTCTGATGCCCGGCCAGATAGCCCAGATAGGCCAGGCTGGAATGGGTGCCGTTCAGCATCCGCAGCTTCATGTGCTCGAAGGGGGTGACATCCTCGACCAGCTGCACGCCCACCGCGCCCAGGTCCGGGCGGCCCGCGCAGAAGCGGTCCTCGACCACCCATTGCCGGAAGGGTTCGTGCATCACCGGCGCCTCGTCGCGCGCGCCGGTCAGCGCCTCCAGCCGGTCCAGATCGGCGGGCGTGGTCGCGGGCACGATGCGGTCCACCATGGTCGCAGGAAAGGCGCCGTGATCCGCGATCCAACCGGCCAGCGCCGGGTCGATCCGCCGCGCCAGGTCCAGCACCACGCCACGAACCACGCGGCCGTTCTCCGGCAGGTTGTCGCAGCAGAGGACGGTGAAGGGCGCGAGGCCCCGGTCGCGGCGCAGGGCCAGCGCGCGGACCAGAAAGCCCGGTGCGGATCTGGGCAGGGGGCTGTCCAGATCATGCCGGATGTCGGGATGATCGGCGTTCAGCCGGCCCGTCGAGGGCTCGTGGCAATAGCCCTTCTCGGTCACGGTCAGGCTGACGATGCGGACCGAGGGCGCGGCCATGGCTTCCAGCACCGCCTGCGGGTCCTCGGGCGCGACCAGCACACCCTGCAGCACGGTCACGACCTGGGGGGTCTCTCCCTCCGGGCCCAGCTCCAGCGCGGTATAGGCCCAGCCCTGCGACCTCAGCCTGTCGCGCGTTCCGGGCGATTGCAGCGAGACGCCGATGATGCCCCAATCCCCGCCCGAAGCCGCCATGGCCTCCTGGACATAGATCGCGCCATGCGCGCGGAAGAAGGCGCCCAGGCCCAGATGGACGATGCCCGCGGGCGCGGCGGAGGGGGTGCGGTGCAACCTAGCGGGCAAGCCAGCCTCCATCGACGTTCAGGATCGCGCCGTTGACATAGTCGGACGCGGGTGCCGCCAGGAACACGGCGGTCTGGGCGATGTCCTCGGGGCGGCCCCACCGGCCGGCGGGGATGCGCTCCAGGATGGCGCGGCTGCGGTCGGGATCGGCGCGCAGCGCCTCGGTGTTGTTCGTCTCGATATAGCCCGGCGCGATGGCGTTGACGTTAAGCCCGCGGCCCGCCCATTCATTGGCCATCAGCTTGGTCAGCCCCGCCACGCCATGTTTCGACGCGGTATAGGACGGCACCCGGATGCCGCCCTGGAAGGACAGGAGCGAAGCGATGTTGATGATCTTGCCCCGACCCCGCGGCAGGGCGGCGCGCGCGAAGGCCTGGCAGGTGAAGAACAGCGCCTTGGCGTTCACGTCCATCACCGCGTCCCAATCGGCCTCGGTGAAGTCCACCGCATTGTCGCGGCGGATGATGCCCGCATTGTTCACCAGGATGTCGATGGGCTGATCCGCGAAGACGTCGCGGGCCGCCATCGGATCGGCGAAATCGAGCGTCAGCGACCGGCCCGACCCCATCATCGCCACCGTCTGATCGCAGTCGCGCCGACCGCTGGCGATCACCTCGGCCCCGGCCTGGGCCAGCGCCACCGCGATGGCCTGGCCGATGCCGGTATTCGCGCCGGTCACCAGCGCGGTGCGGCCTGCAAGGGAAAAGGCGCTCACCGCAGGTCCCCCGGCTGGACGAAGTCCATGTCGGTATAGTCGACATTGTCCCCCGCCATCGCCCAGATGAAGGTGTATTCGCCGATGCCCGCGCCCGAATGGATCGACCAGGAGGGCGACAGCACGGCCTGTTCATTGGCCACGAAGATGTGGCGCGTCTCCTGCGGTTCGCCCATCAGGTGCAGCACGCGCGCCTCGGGCGCCATGCCGTGATAGAGATAGGCCTCCATGCGGCGGTCATGGACATGGGCGGGCATGGTGTTCCAGACCGACCCCTCCAGCAGGGAGGTATAGCCCAGCACCAGCTGGCAGCTTTCCATGACCAGCGGATGGATGAACTGCTTGATGACGCGCTTGTTCGAGGTCTCGGCCGCGCCCGTCTCGACCTTCTTGGCCTCATCGACGGTGACCAGGCGGTGCGGCAGGGCGCGATGCGCGGGCGCCGAGGTGATGTAGAACCGCCCCTGCCCCGAGAACGTCACCGCCCCGGCGCCCATGCCCAGATAGAGCACGTCGCCGTTGCCCATATCCCAGCCCTGGCCCGCGGCCTCGACCCGGCCCGGCCCGCCGATGTTGACGATGCCCATCTCGCGCCGGTCGAGGAAGCTGGGCGTGCGGGTCTCGGCCACCGCGTCCAGGACCAGCGATGCGCCGGCCGGCACCGCGCCGCCCACGACGAAGCGGTCGTAATGCGTGTAGGTCAACCGGATCTCGCCTTCGGCGAACAGCCCCTCGACCAGGAAATGCTGCCTCAGTTGGGCGGTATCCATGCCGCGGGCGTGGTCGGGATGGATCGCATGGCGCGTCTCGACATGGGTCATCGGGGGTCCTTTCACAGAAAATCGTCGCGGCGGGGGGTGAAGCTGTCGATCAGCACGCCCTCCTCCAGGCACAGGCAGCCATGTTCGGCGCCCGAGGGGATGATGAAGGCGTCGCCGGGCCCGACCTCGAAGTCGCGTTCGGCGACGGTAAAGCGGTAGCGGCCCGACTGGACATAGGTGGACTGCACATGCGGATGGCTGTGCAGCGCCCCCCGGTCGCCCGCCGCGAAGGCGAAGCGGACGACCATCAGGTCCGGCGCATGGGCCAGGACGGTGCGGACGGGATCGGTCATGGCGGGTCCTTCTCAGCGGAAGACGGAGGGCAGCCACAGCGACAGCGCCGGGACATAGGTGACCACCATCAGCACGCCGAGCCCCGCGAGGTAGAAGGGCCAGACGCTGCGCATCGCCTCCCAGATCGAGATGCGGGCCACGGCGGCGGCGACGAACTGCACCGGCCCCAGGGGCGGCGTGTTCAGGCCGATCCCGAGGTTCAGGATCATGATGACGCCGAAATGCACCGGATCGACGCCGAAGGCCGCGACCACCGGCAGGAAGATCGGCGTGGTGATGATGATCAGCGGCGACATGTCCATGAAGGTGCCCAGCACCAGCAGAACGATGTTGATCATCAGCAGGATGATCAGCGGGTTGTCCGACACCGACTGCATCCAGTCGAGCGAGATCTGCGCGACATGCAGATAGGCCATCAGCCAGCCGAAGGCTCCGGCCATGCCGATGATCAGCAGCACCATGGCGGTCGTGCGCACCGCCTGCTGCGTGGCGTGGACGAAGTCGGCGAAGCTCATCGAGCGATAGACGAGCACCGTCACCAGAAGCGCATAGAGCACCGCGATGCAGGAGCTTTCCGTGGCGGTGAAGATGCCCGAACGCACGCCGCCGAAGATGATCGCGATCAGCAGCAGGCCCGGAATGGCGTTCAGGAAGTGATGCCCCACCCGGCGGAAGCCCTGGAACGGCTCGGTCGGATAGCCGCGCTGCCGGGCCACGACATAGGCGGTCACCGACAGGGCCAGCGCCAGGAGCAGGCCCGGGATGATCCCGGCGGTGAACAGGTCCGCAATCGAGATGCGGCCCCCGCCCGAGATGGAGTAGATGATCATGTTGTGGCTGGGCGGCAGCAGCAGCGCGATCAGCGCCGCCATCGACGTGACGTTCACCGCATAGTCCGCGCCGTATCCGCGCGCCTTCATCTGCGGGATCATGATCCCGCCCACGGCCGCCGCCTCGGCCACGGCCGAGCCGGAGATGCCGCCGAACAGGGTCGAGGCCGCGATGTTCACCTGTCCCAGCCCGCCCCGCACATGCCCGATCATCGAGCCCGCGAAGGAGACGATGCGCGCGGCGATGCCGCCCCGCACCATCAGGTCGCCCGCGAAGATGAAGAAGGGGATCGCCATCAGCGTGAAGACCGAGATGCCCGCCGACAGGCGCTGGAACACCACGACCGGCGGCAGCTCCAGATACATCACCGTGGCCAGGCTGGAGATGCCCAGGCAGAAGGCGATCGGCGTGCCGATCAGCATGAGGGCGGTGAACAGCCCGAAGAGGATCGCGTATTCCATGGGCTCAGGCCTCGCTCATCAGGACGTCTTCGGCATCGGGGCGGTCCACCGCCCGGCGGCCGGACAGGCGGTTCAGCAGGTGTTCCAGCATGAACAGCGACATCAGCACCCCGCCCACGAAGAGCGGCATGTAGGTGAAGCCCCCCGGCAGCCGCACCACCGGCAGCGAGCTGTCCCAGGTGCGCGCCATCAGCTGCCAGCCATAGACCACCATGCCCAGGCTGAAGAGCAGCACCGAAAGGTCCGACAGCGCCTTGAGCACGGTTCCCGCGCGGTCGGGCAGCACGTAGAGCAGGATCTCGAAGCCCATATGGAAGCTTTCGCGCACCCCCACGGCCGAACCGAGGAAGATGAACCAGCTCATCAGCAGGATGGCGACCGGCTCGACCCAGAGGAGGCTGTCGTTCAGCACGTAGCGCCACCAGACCTGGGCGAAGACGATGACGGTCATCGCCACAAGCCCCAGCCCCGCCGCCCACAGGCTGAGACGGCAGAGCATGGTGTTGAGACGTGACAGGGCACGGAGACTGCCTTGCATGGCATCACCCTTTCGTGGCGGAGAATGACGGGGGGCCCGCGCCTGCGCGGCGCGGGCGTGGCGGTCACTGGGTGGCGCGGATGCGCTCGACCAGGTCGCGGTTCTCGGGGGTGGTCACGTACTTGTCGTAGACGGGGACCATCGCCTCGATGAAGGGGGTCTTGTCGATCTCGGTCACGACCTCGGCGCCCGCGGCGGTCACCTTGTCCAGCGAGGCCTGCTCCTGGGCCGCCCACAGCTCGCGCTGCAGCGTGGAGGAGTTCCGCGCCGCCTCGCGCAGGATCTCCTGATCCTCGGGCGAGAGCTTGTCCCAGCTGGTCTTGGACATGGCGACCAGTTCGGGGACGATCAGGTGCTCGTCCAGGGTGTAGTACTTGGCGACCTCGGCATGGCCCGAGCTGTCATAGCTGGGAAAGTTGTTCTCGGCCCCGTCGATGACGCCGGTCTGGATGCTGGAATAGACCTCCCCATAGGGCATCGGCGTGGCATTGGCGCCAAGCGCGGACATCATGTCAACGAAGACGTCGTTCTGCATCACGCGGAACTTCATCCCGGCCAGGTCCTCGACCGACTGGATCGGCTTGCGCGAGTTGTAGAAGCTGCGCGCCCCGCCGTCGTACCAGGCCAGCGCCACCAGGTCGCGTTCCGCGAAGGCCGCGGCGATCTCCTCGCCGATGGGGCCGTCCAGGACCGCGTGGCTGTGCTCGACCGAGGTGAACAGATAGGGCAGCGACATGATCTGGGTGACCGGCACGATGTCGTTGAACGAGCCGAAGCTGGCGCGGACCATGTCGATCACGCCGAACTGGGTCTGCTCGATCGTGTCCTTCTCCTCGCCCAGCTGCGAGGAAGGGAAGACCTCGATGCAGATGCGGCCGTCGGTCTTCTCCAGGACCTCCTCGGCCATGGACTTGACCGCCTCGACGGTCGGATAGCCGTCGGGATGGGTGTCCGATGACCGCAGGGTGATCTCGCAGGCGGCGGCGAAGCTGGCCGAGGCCAGCAGCGCGGCAAAGGTCGTCGTCAGGAACTTCATCTTATCCTCCCAGTGTGAAGCTCAGAGCCTGTAGGCCTCCTTGGCCAGGCCATAGGTCAGCAGCCCGGCCAGTTCGGGCGCCTCGTCCTCCGCGAGGCGTCCCGTCGCGACCAGCGTCGCGAGCCAGGCGCAGTCCACCCGCCGCGCGACGTCGTGGCGCGCGGGGATCGAACAGAAGGCGCGGGTGTCGTCGTTGAACCCCACGGTGTTGTAAAAGCCCGCCGTCTCGGTGGTCATCTCGCGGAACCGACGCATGCCCTCGGCGCTGTCGTGGAACCACCAGGCTGGACCAAGCCTGAGGCAGGGCCAGACGCCTGCCAGGGGCGCCAGTTCGCGCGCATAGGCGGTCTCGTCCAGGGTGAACAGGATCACCCTCAGCCGCGGGTCCATGCCCACCGCGTTCAGCAGCGGACGCAGCGCCGCGACGTAATCGGTGCGGCCGGGAATGTCGAAGCCCTTGTCGCGGCCGAACATGGCCAGGACGTCGTCGGAATGGTTGCGGCGCGATCCGGGATGGATCTGCATGACCAGCCCGTCCTCCAGGCTCATGCGGGCCATCTCGGTCAGCATGTGGCCGCGGAAGGCGTCGGCCTCCTCGGCGGTGCAGCCGCCGCGCAGGGCCTTGGCGAACAGCGCCGCCGCCTCGGCCCGGGGCAGGTCCTCGGTGCGCGCGCTGGCATGGCCGTGGTCGCTGGAGGTCGCGCCATGCGCGATGAAGAAGGCCCGCCGCGCCCGGTGCGCGTCCAGATAGCCCGCCCAGGTGGTCGTGTCGAAGCCCGTCTGCTGGCCCATCAGCGCGACATTGTCGGCAAACCCGGCCATCTCGGGGTCGATCACGCCGTCGGGGCGATAGGCGGTGATCACCCGGCCCCGCCAGCCGCTGTCCCGGATCATCGCGTGCCAGCGCAGATCGTCGGTCGCGGCCTCGGTCGTGGCGATGGCCTCGATGCCGAACCGCTCGAACAGGGCGCGGGGGCGGAACTCGGGGCGGGCCAGGCAGTCGGCGATGTGGTCGTAATACCAGTCGGCCGTCTCCGCCGACAGGCGGCGGTCGATGCCGAAGACATGCTGGAAGCTGTGATCCAGCCACAGCCGCGAGGGCGTGCCCCGGAACAGGTGGTAATGCTCGGCGAACAGCCGCCAGATCGCGCGGCCATCGGTCTGCGTGGGCCCGCCATCCACGCGCGGCACGCCCAGATCGGTCAGCGCCACCCCCTGCGAACACAGCATCCGGAAGACGTAGTGATCGGGCGTCACGAACAGCTGCGCGGGGTCCGGAAAGGGCAGGTCCTCGGCGAACCAGCGCGGGTCGGTATGGCCATGCGGCGACAGGATCGGCATGTCCCGGACCTGATCGTACAGCGCGCGCGCCAGATCGCGGCTGCGCGGATCGGTCGGGAACAGGCGGTCTTCATCCAGCAGGGCCACGCGGTTCCTCCGACTCACTTGCCAATGCACTAGTCGTCTAATATGCTAGTTTACAGGATGCGTCAACCGAGGGAACCGCCATGCCGCTGCCGGATCTGGACAGCCTGCCGCCGATGCAGGACCTGCGCACGACATCGGTCACCGACCAGATCTTCGAGACGCTCTATGCGCGGGTGGTGAACCTGACGCTGCCGCCCGGCGCCAAGCTGTCCGAGGCCGAGGTCGCGGCCCAGATGGGCGTGTCGCGCCAGCCGGTGCGCGACGCCTTCTACCGGCTGTCGCAGACGGGCTTCATCCAGATCCGCCCGCAGCGCGCGACCACCGTCACGCCGATCTCGGTCGAGGCGGTGATGCAGGCCTATTTCATCCGCAGCGCGCTGGAGCAGGCGACGATGCGGGTGGCGGCGCTGCGGCTGCAGCCGCAGGACTGGGACGGGCTGGACCGGCTGATCACGCTTCAGGAACAGGCCAGCCGCGCCGATGACCGCGGCGCCTTCCATGCGCTGGACGACCGGTTCCACCGTGACATCTGCGCGGCCTCGGGGATGGACTTCGTCTGGAACCTGGTGCGCGACAACAAGGGCCACATGGACCGCGCGCGCTATCTGTCGCTGTCCTACGGCGCCTCGACCGCCTGGCTGGAGCACCGCGAGATCCTGACCGCGCTGCGCGCCCGTGACCCCGATGCCGCCGCCGCCGCCGTGCGCGACCATCTGGCCCATATCCAGGACATCCTGGACCGCCTGCGCATGGACCAGCCGGGCATCCTGGACTGACCCACCGCCATCGCCCGAAAGACCGCCCCATGACCCTGCCGCCCGTGCTGCCCCGCCGCCCCGAAGGCGCGCCCGATGCGATCCGCCTGAACCCCGCCGACAGCGTGGGCATCGCGCTGCGCCCGCTGGAGGCCGGGGAGCGCGTGCTGGACACGACGCTGACCGAGCCTGTCCCGCGCGGGCACAAGTTCGCGCTGACCGCGCTGAACCCCGGCGATGCGGTGGTGAAATACGGCCAGATCATGGCGCAGGCGACCCAGCCCATCGCGCCGGGTCAGCATGTGCATGTCCACAACATCGCCATGGCCGCGACCCATTCCCACAAGGCCGACCAGCGCGGCCAGCTGCCCCCGCCGCCCGCCCGCAGGACGTTTGAAGGCTATCTGCGGCCCGACGGGCGGGTGGGGACGCGCAACTTCATCGGCATCCTGGCCTCGGTGAACTGCTCATCCACGGTGTGCCATGCCATCGCGCAGGCGGCGACGCGGGTGCTGGGGCCGAAATACCCCAACATCGACGGCTTTGCGCCCATCGTGCATGACCAGGGGTGCGGCATGGTCAACCAGGGCGAGGGGTTCGACGTGCTGGTGCGCACGCTGAAGGGCTATCGCGACCATCCCAATTTCGGCGGCGTGCTGATCGTGGGTCTGGGCTGCGAGGTGAACCAGCTGACCCTCTATCAGCCCACCGACTGGACGCGCGAGCGCTTCCACAGCTTCAACATCCAGGAGGTCGGCGGATCGGCCTCGGCCGTCGCCCGCGCGCTGGAGCTGCTGGAGCCGATCGCGGCCGCCGCCGATGCCGACCGGCGCAGCACGCAGCCCGTCAGCGCGCTGACCCTGGGCATGCAATGCGGCGGCTCGGACGGGTTCTCGGGCATCACCGCGAATCCGGCGCTTGGCGTCGCGTCGGACCTGCTGGTCGCGGCGGGCGGCACCTCGATCCTGTCCGAGACGCCCGAGATCTATGGCGCGGAACATCTGCTGATCGCGCGGGCGGACCCCGCGACGGGCGCGCGCATCGCGGGCATGATCGACTGGTGGCGCGACTATGCGGCGAAGAACGGCGCGTCCCTGGACAACAACCCCTCGCCCGGCAACAAGAAGGGCGGGCTGACAACCATCCTGGAGAAATCCCTGGGCGCGGTGGCCAAGGCGGGCATGGCGCCGGTCGCGGGTGCCTTCGCCTATGCCGAACGCATCGCGGTGCCTGGCCTCGTCTACATGGACAGCCCGGGCTATGACCCGGTGGCGGCCACGGGCCAAGTTGCGGCGGGGGCGAACCTGATCGCCTTCACCACGGGGCGCGGATCGTGCTTCGGCGCCAAGCCCGCGCCGTCGATCAAGCTGGCCTCCAACTCCGACCTCTATGCCCGCATGCCCGAGGACATGGACATCAACTGCGGCACCGTCGTGGACGAGGGCGTGCCCCTGGCCCAGATGGGGGCGCGGATCTATGACCTGCTGCTGGACACCGCCTCCGGCCAGCACACGCGGTCCGAGGATTTCGGCTATGGCGACAACGAGTTCGTCCCTTGGAGGATCGGCGCGGTCCTCTAGCGCAGCGCGGCCTCGGCCGCCTCGCGGATGGCGCGCAGCGGGTGGCGGACCCGCGGGGCCATGGGCAGGACAGCGCCCCCCGCGCCATAGCCCCAGGGGTGCAGCGCCGCCTCCTGCGCCGCGCCGAGCGGGCCATAGGCATAGTCGCGGTTGCCGTCGCGCACCGGCTCGGCCCCGGTGCCCGGCGGCAGGTCCAGAAACGCGGCCAGGGCGGAGCGATGCGCGTCCGGGCGGGCCACCAGATCCTCATAGCGCAGCAGCATGACCGCATGCAGATGCGCCAGATCGGCCTCCAGCTGCCGATGCGCCGCGATCCAGTGGTCGATCATCGCCGCCGCGGGCATGTCCACCCATTTGGCGACCGCCGCCGCGACCGCCTGCGGGTGGCGCATCACCACCACGAACTGCGACAGCGGGAACAGCTGCTGATAGAGCCGCATCCGGGTCAGATTCACGGGCGACTTCTCGACCCGCCAGGACCCCGCATCGAACCAGGGCGCCCAATCGGCCTCCAGCCGCAGCCGTGTCTCCAGCCGGTCGTGGCGGCAGCCCTCGATCAGGTGCTGATCGGGATCGGTCGCGAAATGCATGGGGCGCCCGTGCAGGGCGGTATGCGCGATGGCACCCTGCAGATAGACGCCCTCGTTCTCGGGGACGGGGGCGGAGCGGATGGCCGCGACACCCGGCAGATCCCCGATCATCCGCGCCGTCAGCGAGGTGCCCGACCGGTGCAGCCCGCCCACGAAGACATAGCGGTGCGCGGGCCTGTCCGGGGTCATGTCGCGCTCCGCTCGGGTCGATAAATCTATATCAATGGGTTCAGTCGGGACCCGTGGCGGGTCCGGCGTCGTTCATCCCTCAGAGAAATCACCCCGCAACGCTTATCTCAAGTGGAAACGACCATGCATGTCATGCATGTCGCCCTTGGCGGCTGCCTTAAGGCACCACCGGTCAGCTATGGCGTGACCGAGGACACCGGCGGCCACATCGCCTATGTGCTGGGCGCGGCCCAGGCCCAGGCACGGCGGCCGGACGTTCGCGCCGTCTCCATCGTGACGCGGGCCTTCGCGGACCCAGCGCTGGACCCGGTCCATGACCGCGCCGAGGAGACCCTCGCCCCCGGCTGCCGCATCCTGCGGCTGCGCACCGCGACGACGCGCTATCTGGCCAAGGAGGCGCTGGAGGCCGAGCTGCCCGCCCTGACGCAGGCCTTCCTGCGCCTGCTGGCCGAGGGGCCGCGCCCCGACGTCATCCATGCCCATTTCGCCGACGCCGCCGAACTGGCGCAGGCCGCGCATCGGGCCTTCGGCATTCCGTGGCTCTATTCCAGCCATTCGCTGGCCTTGGACAAGTCGCGCACCTTGGGCGGCGCGCCGGACGCCGCGCTGGACCGCCGCATCGCGCGCGAGCAGGCGGCGATCCGGGCCGCCCATGGCATCATCGCCTCGTCCCGCGACGAGGCGGAGTGCCAGATCCCGGCCTATGATCCCGGCGCCGAAGGTCGCGTGCATCGTGTGGCCCCCGGCGTGGCCGTGCGGCCCGCGGGCGATGCGGAGCGTGCCCGCGCGCTGATCGCCCCCTTCCTGCGGGATGCGGACCGGCCGGTCATCCTCGCCGTGGCGCGGCCCATCGCCAAGAAGAACCTGGCGGCCCTGATCCGCGCCTATGCCGGCGATCCGGCCCTGCAGGCGCGGGCGAACCTGGTGATCGTGGCGGGGCTGCGCGACGGGTTGCAGGACGGCTGCCCGGACCGCGACCGCGTGATGACCGAGCTGTTCGACCTGGTGGACCGCCACGACCTCTGGGGGCGGGTGGCCCTGCCCCGGCAGCATCGACCGGCCGATATCGCGGGCCTCTATGCGATGGCCGCAGAGGGCGGCGTCTTCGTGAACCCGGCCCTGCACGAGCCCTTCGGCCTGACCCTGATCGAGGCCGCGCAGGCCGGCGTGCCCTTGGTCGCGACCTGTCACGGCGGCGCGTCCGACATCGTGGCCAGCCTGGGCACCGGCGCGCTGATCGACCCGGCCTGTCCGCGGTCCATCGCGGCGGGGATCACGCGGATGCTGGACCATCCGCAGGGCGCGCGCGAGGCGGCGCAGCACGCGCGGCGGCTCTATGACTGGGATGGCTGGGCGGCGGCGGTGCAGCGGGTGATGGCGGGGCTGGCGCGCCCCGACCCGGTGATCGCCTGCCCGTCGGGGCTGCTGGCCTGCGACATCGACGGCACGCTGACCGGCAGCCGCGCCGGGGCCGCCCGCTTCGGCGATTGGGCCGCCGGGCGCGACCGGGGGCTGATCCTGGCGGTGGCCACCGGCCGGTCGGTGCCCGAGGCGCGCCGCATCCTGGATCAGTGGCGCCTGCCCCGCCCGGACCTGATGATCACCTCGGTCGGCTCGGAGATCTGGCGGTGGAGCGGCACGGCCGGCCTGACCTGCTGCGCCGATTACGCGGGGCTGATCGGCGCGGACTGGGACCGCGACGCGCTGCTGGACCTGCTGCGCCCGATGGATCTGACCTGGCAATCCGCGCAGGACCAGCGCCGCTTCAAGCTGTCCCTGCTGGGCGACGCGCAGGTGGCCCGACGCATCGGCGCGGCCTTGGCGCGGCACGGGCTGGCCGCCCGCGTCATTCATTCGCATGGCCGCCTGATCGATGTGCTTCCGCGCCGGGCGGGCAAGGCCGCCGCGATCCATTTCGAGGCGCGCCGCCTTGGTCTGACGCCCGACGCCTGCACGGTGGCGGGCGACAGCGGCAACGACCTGGACATGCTGCTGGGCTTTCGCCGCGCGATCATCCCGGCCAATGCGCTGGCGGAACTGGCCTCGGTCCGCCACGCCTTCCGCAGCCGCCTGCCCCATGCGGCCGGGGTGCTGGACGGGCTGCGCCGCTTGGACGCAGAGGCCGCCCACACCATCGCGGCGGAGTAGCGGGATGCGCAGACCCATCGGATATTTCGTGCATCATCAGGGCCGCGGCCATGCCGAACGCTGCGCCGCGGTCGTCAACGCCCTGCCCGCAGACCGCCCCGTCACCGTCTTCTGCGCCCGCGACGACATCTTTCCGACGCTGCGCGAGGGGGTGACGATCCGCACCATCCCCAGCCTGTTCGAACCGCCCGCCGACCGTCCCGCGACCGACTGGATCGCCACCCCGGACACGCTGCATTGCGCGCCGGTGGGCTGGACCACGATCCGTCAGGCCATGGCCGTCATGGCGCAGTGGTTCCACGAGGCCGACCCCGCCCTGATGATCAGCGATGTCAGCGCCGAGGTGGCCCAGCTGGCCCGCATCTGCTCGGTCCCGCATGTGAAGGTGCTGCAGCATGGCGATCGCGGCGATCCGGGGCACATGGCCGCCTATCGCGGGGCTGCGGGGCTTCTGGCGCCGTTCCACCCCGATCTGGCGCAGCCCGACTGGCCGGGCTGGATGCGCGAAATGACCTTCCATGCGCCTGGTCTGGGCGTGCATCAGGCCCTGCCCGACGGGGCGGTGGCGCGGCGGCGCCTTGGGCTTGATCCCGACCGCCCCGTCGCGGTCGCGGTCAGCGGCGGGGGCGGCAATGGCTGGGCCGACGCGCCCTTCGGCGTCGCGGCCCGCAGTATCCCCGAGATGGACTGGATCGTCATCGGCCACATCCAGCGCGACTGGCATGCGACGCTGCCCGCGAACCTGCGGCTGGCCGAATGGGTGGACAATCCGCTGGATTATCTGGCGGCGGCGGACGTGATCCTGTCCTCGACCGGGAACACCACCTGCCAGCAGGCGCTGGCCGCCGCACGGCCGTGGGTCGTGGTGCCGGAATGGCGCTATTTCGACGAACATCTGTGCAAGGCCCGCGCGCTGGCCGATGCGGGGGCGGCGCTGCATCTGCCGCTGCTGCCCTCCTCGGCCCATCGCTGGCGCGAGGCGCTGTTCCAAGCGCGGGCGATGCACGACCCGGACCTGCAGCGCCGGCTGGCGGGACGGGGCATGGCCTCCGCCACCGCCGCGTGGCTCGAATCCCTCGCGGCCCGCCTGTGGGACGAGGCCGCCCCCAAAGAAATCCAGAAGGACTTTGCCGCATGACCACCGCCTCTGCCCTGACCATCGCCGCCGGCCGTGCCGAGCATCTGCGCAACGTCATCCGCGGCTTCGACGCCCAGACCGTCCCGCCGGTCGAGATGATCGTGGCCGTCATGCAGGACGCCCCCTATGACGACCTGCCCCGGACCCGCTTTCCGGTGCACCAGATCATGGTGCCGCCGCGCGACGGCCAGCTGCCGCTGGCGGCCGCCCGCAATGCCGCGGCGGCGGCGGCGTCGGGCGACGTGCTGGTCTTCGTGGACGTGGACTGCATCCCCGGTCCCGGCCTGATCGCCGACTATGTCGCCGCCGCGCGCCCCGGTCAGGGGCTGATGATGGGCGAGGTGCTGTACCTGCCCGACGGCGCCCTGCGCGACGGGATCGACGCGGGGCGGTTCGACGGGATGGGCGTGCGCCATTCCGACCGGCAGGCCCCGCCCCCCGAAGGGCTGCGCGCCTGCGAGGATTACCGCTGTTTCTGGTCGCTGAACTTCGCGCTGCACCGGGCGGACTGGGACCGGTCGGGCGGTTTCGACGAGGGCTATCTGGGCTATGGCGGCGAGGATACGGATTTCGGGCGCGGCCTTTCGGAACGCGGCATGCCTATCTGGTGGATGCGCGGCGGGCGGGTCTATCACCAGTATCACCCGCACTGCATGCCGCCGATCCACCAGATCCCGTCGGTCATCCGCAACGCCGACTATTTCGCCAGCAAATGGGGGCATCGCACCATGGAGCATTGGCTGCACGCCTTCCGCCTGATGGGCCTGATCGAGAACGGCGCCCAGGGCCTGCGCATCCTGCGCCAGCCCGACGATGCCGATTTCGCCCTGTGCCGGCAGGAGCCGCACATGCCCTATGCCAACACCCGCCGCGTGCTGGACCGCCTGCAGGGCATCGCGGGGCCTGAGCGTCACGACCCGGCGCGCATCCGCGAGGTAGAGCGTCAGCAGGCCGACATGCTGGCCCGGCGCGCGGGCTGAGCCGTGGCGCTGGACATCGGCATCGTCGCGCATCTGCGCCATCCCATCGCAGCCCCCTTCATGGGCGGGATGGAGGCGCATGCCTGGCATCTGGCCCGCGGCCTTCAGGCGCGCGGGCACCGGGTCGCGCTATACGCGGCGGGGGACAGCGATGCGCGGTTCGACCTGCGCCCGCTGATCGCGCGGCATTACGACCGCGACTATCCCTGGCACGACTTTCACGGGACCGAGGTGCTGAACGCGTTGCTGTACCGCGCCTTTGAGGGCTGCATCGCGGCTCTGGAGCGCGCGGGGCATGACGTGGTGCACAACAACAGCCTGCACCGCTTTCCCCCGCGCCACGCCCATGCGCACGGCCTGCCGATGCTGACATCGCTGCATGTGCCGCCCTTCGAGGGCCTGCGCCTGGCCGCGCAGGACAGCATTTCGCCCTGGTCGCGTTTCACCGTCTGTTCGGACCAGCAGGCCGGGATGTGGTGGCCTGACGGGATGCCCGAGGGCGCGACGGTGGTGCCGAACGGGATCGACCTGGACCTGTGGCCCTTTGTCCCGACGGGCAATGGCGAGGCGGTCTGGGCGGGCCGCATCACCCCCAACAAGGGCGCGCATCTGGCGCTGGAGGCCGCACGGATCGCGGGCGTCCCGCTGACCCTCTTCGGCAGCATCGAGCATCGCGACTATTTCGAGGACCGGGTGCGGCCCCTTTTGGGCGAGGGTCGGCGCTATGGCGGGCATCTGACGGGACCCGCGCTGGCGCAGGAGATGGGGCACGCCTCGGCCCTGCTGTTCACGCCCCTGTGGCAGGAGCCCTTCGGCCTGGTCGCGATCGAGGCGATGGCCTGCGGCCTGCCGGTCGCGGCGACGCGGATCGGGGCCACGGCGGACGTGATCGGCCCCTGCGGCGCCTATGCCGAACCCGATGACGCGGCCGGTCTGGCCCGCGCCCTGCACGCCGCGTTGCGGGTGCCGCGCCGCGAGGCGCGCCTGCGGGTCGAGCGTCTGTTCAGCCTGGACGTCATGCTGGACCGCTACGAGGCGCAGTACCGCCTGGCCATGGCCGCGGCCCCGGTGGCCGTGGTCTGAGGGCGCGTCGCGCTTTCGTCCCGGCCCGTTCTGGCCTAAAAGGCGGCTCCGGCTGGCTGGATGGGGCTGATGAAGACGCAATCCTCGACCGATATCGCGCAGGGCGCGGCGCGGCGAAACCTGGCCTATCTGGGCCGCATGCGCTGGATCGCGGTGGCGGGGCAATTGCTGGCCATCTGGGGCACGGTCATGCTGCTGGAGGTCGCCCTGCCGTGGCGGCAGATGCTGCCGGTCGTGGCCTTCCTGATCCTGCTGAACCTGGTCTCGGCCTGGCGGCTGCGGCGGGGGCAGACCATCACCGATCTCAGCGTCGCGGCCGAGCTGCTGATGGACGTGGCCTGCCTGACGCTGCTTCTGTACCTGTCCGGGGGTGCCACGAACCCCTTCGTGTCGCTGTTCATCCTGCAGGTCATCCTGGCCATCGTCCTGCTGCCCCGGCGCCATGCGGCGGCGATCCTGCTGGCGACCGTCGCGGCCCATGGCTGGCTGACGGGCAATGGCGTGCCGATGGAACTGCCGCATCTGTGGCATGGGGACGGGCCCAGCTTCCTGAACCTGCACCTGCAGGGGATGTTCCTGTCCTTCCTGCTGGCCGCGGGGCTGCTGACCTGGTCGGTGACCCGCATCACCGCGAACCTGCGCGACCGCGACGCGCAGATCCAGACGCTGCGCCAGCAGATGCTGGAGGAGGACCACCTGGTCCGCCTCGGCCTTCTGTCCAGCGGCGCGGCGCATGAGCTGGGCACGCCGCTGACCACGCTGGCGGTCACGCTGGACGACTGGCAGACGCTCGGCGCGCCGCAGGGGGCCGCGCTGGAGGAGAAGCTGGCCGTGATGCAGCGCGAGCTCTCGCGCTGTCGTCAGATCGTGTCCGAGATGCTGCTCTCCTCCGGGCAGGAGCGTCTGGAGGAGGCGCACGGGATGCGCGCGCGGGCCTTCCTGGAGGACGCGATCCAGGGGCTGCGCCTGCCCGTCCGGGTCCGCGTCGATGCGCGTTGCGATCCGGTGATCATGGCCGATCCGATGCTGGAGCAGGCGGTGCGCCAGCTTCTGGACAACGCGGTCGAGGCGGGCAGCCGCGCGATCCGCATCACCCTGTCCCCCGACGGGCCGGATCAGCTGGCCATGGTGATCGAGGATGACGGGCCGGGCTTTCCCGCCGACATCCTGGCCGATCCCGGCCAGCCCTACCTCAGTTCGCGCGATGGCGTCGGGCGCGGTCTGGGCCTCTATCTGACCGGAAATGTCATGCGCCGCCTGAACGGCGAGATGCGGCTTGCCAATCTGCCGGACGGCGCGCAGGTGACGCTTCTGCTGCCGATCCTGGAGGATGCGACATGACCCGGACCCTGCTGATCGTGGAGGATGACACCGCCCTGGCCGCGACGCTGATGGAGAGCTTCACCCGACGCGGGTATCGGGTCCGCCATGCCGGATCGACCGAGGAGGGCATCGCGCTGGCCGAGGGCGATCCGCCCGACCTGGCGCTGGTCGATCTGAAGCTGCCGGGGCGCAGCGGGCTGGAATGCGTGCAGGCGCTGGCCGCGATGGAGCCTGCGCCGCGGATCGTGGTGCTGACCGGCTTCGCCAGCATCGCCACCGCCGTCGAGGCGATCAAGCTGGGTGCCGCGCATTACCTGGCCAAGCCCGCCACCACCTCCGAGATCGAGGCCGCCTTTGCACGCGAGGCGGGGGACGCCTCCGTATCCGTCACCGCGCGCCGCACCAGCCTGCGCACCCAGGAATGGGAGACGATCCAGGCGACGCTGCGCGACTGCGACTTCAACATATCGGAGGCGGCGCGGCGGATGGGCATGCACCGCCGCACCCTGGCGCGCAAGCTGGCCAAGCCGCCGATCGGCTGAGCGTCACGCCCGTTCGGGGCGGTGGATGAAGACCAGCAGGATGGCCAGCCCCGCCGCCATCGCGAACCAGGTCAGCGCATAGCTGAGATGGCTGTTGGGGAAGGACACGACCGTCAGCCCGCCGATGGGCGCGCCCTGCCCCGCGCCGCGATCCAGGTCCAGGAACCACGGCGCGACGGGAGCGAAGCCACCCGCCTGCGCGATGGCCCGGGTGTCGCGCGAGAACCAGCGCCCGGCCTCGGGGTCGTTGTCGCGCAGGAAGGCGCCGCCCTCCTGGCTGGCGCGCATCAGGCCGGTCAGGATCTGGCCCTGCCCGTCCGGCGGGGGGGCGTAGTCAGCCGTCGCATCCGCCGCGACGAAGCCGCGATTGACCAGCAGCTGCCAGCCCTGATCGGTGCGGAAGGGGGTCATGACCCAGTATCCCGCTCCGAAATCGGTGACCGCGCGGACCAGCGTGTCGGCGGCGGGCACATAGGCGCCCGTGACCGTCACATGGCGGTATTCGAATTCCTCGCCGGGTCCGGTCGTCGCGGGGGCGGCGACCGGGGGGGCGGTGACGGCGGCCTCGGTCCGCGCGATCAGGTCGCGCTTCCACTCCAGCCGCTGCACCTGCCAGACCCCCAGGGCCAGGAAGATCAGGACCAGCACGGCCCCCGGCAGGACGATGCCCCACCGCAGCGGCCCCCACCGCCCCGACATGTCAGGTCCCGAAGCCCGACAATTGCGGCATGCCGTCATGGTTCATCTGGGGCATCATGTTAGCGTTCATGTTGTGCATGACCCAGAGCGATCCGGCCAGGATGATGACCACGACGACGGCGGTGAAGATCAGCGCCATCATCGTCCAGCCCTCGTCCGAGCGGCCGTTCATGTGCAGGAAGTAGACCATGTGGACCACGACCTGGATCGCGGCGCAGGCGATGACGATGCCGCCGGTCAGGACGCGGCTCTCGAACCCGCCGGCCATGACGACGGCGAAGGGGATCGCGGTCAGGATCACCGCCAGGATGAAGCCGATCGCATAGGAGCGGTAGCTGCCGTGGTCATGCCCGTCCGGGTGGTGGACATGGGCGGCGTGATTGGCATGGGTCGGGTTGGCCATCAGATCATCCCCAGCAGATAGACGAAGGTGAAGACGCCGATCCAGATGACGTCCAAAAAGTGCCAGAACATCGACAGGCAGGTCATCCGGCGGATGTTGGCGCCGGTCAGCCCGTGCTTCCTGATCTGGACCATCAGCGTGACCAGCCACAGGCAGCCGAAGGCCACGTGCAGCCCGTGCGTGCCGACCAGCGCGAAGAAGGACGACAGGAAGGCCGAACGCTGCGGCCCCGCGCCCAGGTGGATCAGGTGCTGGAACTCGTAGATCTCGACCGCCAGGAAGGCCAGGCCCAGGGCCAGGGTCACGCCCAGCCACATCATCGCCGGACCCTGCCGCCGCGCCAGCGTGGACAGCATGGCAAAGCCGAAGGTCAGCGAGGACAGCAGCAGGAAGGCGGTGTTGATGGCGACCAGATGCAGTTCGAACAGCGCCTGCGGGCCGGGGCCCGCGGCATAGCTCTGGCCCAGGACCCCGAAGACCGCGAAGAGGACCGCAAACATCAGGCAGTCGCTCATCAGGTAGATCCAGAACCCGATGGTGGTGGAGGCCCCCTCCTCATGGTGGTGGGGGCTGGTGTCCCAGTACTGGACGTCGGTTGCGGTGGTGGTGGTCATGATGTCCTCCGATCAGGCGCGCAGGGCCGCCAGCTGGCGGTCGCGGGCGGCCTCGGTCCGGGCAACCTCTTCGGCCGGGATGTGGAAGTCGCGGTCATAGTTGAACGTGTGGGCGATGGAGACGGCGATCAGCCCCAGGAAGGACGCCGCCGCCAGCCACCAGATGTACCACACCAGCGCAAAGCCGCAGATCGTGGCCAGGGCCGCCAGGATCACCCCCGTGCCGGTGTTGCGCGGCATGTGGATGGGCAGATAGGTGGCCTTGGGGCGGGCCTGGCCGACCTGCTTCATGTCGCTCCAGGCGTCCAGGCCGTGCACGACCGGGGTGAAGGCGAAGTTGTAGGCCGGCGGGGGCGACGAGGTCGCCCATTCCAGCGTGCGCCCGTCCCACGGATCGCCGCTGTCGTCGACCAGCGCCTTGCGCCGCCAGATCGAGACGCCGAACTGCATGAACATCGCCGCGATGCCGCCCGCGACCATGGCGACGCCAAGCCCCGAGATGGCGAACCAGATCCACAGGTCCGGGTCGTCGAAGACCCGCATCCGGCGCGTCACGCCCATCAGGCCCAGGATGTAGAGCGGCATGAAGGCGAACCAGAAGCCCACGACCCACAGCCAGAAGCTGACCTTGCCCCAGAAGACGTCCAGCGTGAAGCCGAAGGCCTTGGGCCACCAGAAGTTGATGGCCGCGAACAGGCCGAACAGCACGCCGCCGATGATCACGTTGTGGAAATGCGCGACCAGGAACAGCGAGTTGTGCAGCACGAAGTCCGCCGGCGGCACGGCCAGCAGCACGCCCGTCATGCCGCCGACGGTGAAGGTCAGCATGAAGGCCACCGTCCACATCATCGGCAGGTCGAACCGGATGCGGCCGCGATACATGGTGAAGATCCAGTTGAACAGCTTGGCCCCCGTGGGCACCGAGATGATCATGGTCGTGATGCCGAAGAACGCGTTGACCGACGCACCGGACCCCATCGTGAAGAAGTGGTGCAGCCAGACCAGGTAGCTGAGGACCGTGATGCAGACGGTCGCATAGACCATCGAGGTATAGCCGAACAGCCGCTTGCCCGAGAAGGTCGCGGTGACCTCGGAGAAGACGCCGAACAGCGGCAGGATCAGGATGTAGACCTCCGGGTGGCCCCAGATCCAGATCAGGTTCACGTACATCATGGCGTTGCCGCCAAGATCGCTGGTGAAGAAGTTGGTGCCGACATAACGGTCCAGCGTCAGCAGGACCAGCGTCACCGTCAGCACCGGGAAGGACGCAACGATCAGCACGTTCGTGCAGAGCGCGGTCCAGGTGAAGATCGGCATGCGCATGTAGCCCATGCCCGGCGCGCGCATCTTGATGATGGTCACCAGCAGGTTGATGCCCGACAGCGTGGTGCCGACACCCGCGACCTGCAGGCCCCAGATGTAGTAGTCGACGCCCACCCAGGGGCTGAAGCCGATGCCCGACAGCGGCGGGAAGGCCAGCCAGCCGGTCTGCGCGAACTCGCCCACGAACAGCGAGGCCATGATGATGACCGCGCCGCCCGCCGTCAGCCAGAACGACAGGTTGTTCAGGAACGGGAAGGACACGTCGCGCGCGCCGATCTGCAGCGGCACCAGATAGTTCATCAGGCCGGTGATGAAGGGCATCGCCACGAAGAAGATCATGATCACGCCATGGGCGGTGAAGATCTGGTCGTAGTGATGCGCGTTCAGGTAGCCCTCCGAGCCGTTGAACGCCAGAAGCGACTGGAGCCGCATCAGCATCGCGTCCGAGAAGCCCCGCACCAGCATGACCAGTGCGAGCACCATGTACATGATGCCGATCTTCTTGTGGTCCACGGATGTGAACCACTCATGCCAGAGATAGCCCCAGAGGCGGTACTTGGTCAGCACCGCCAGAAGGCCTGCGCCGCCGATCGCGACGACGACGAAGGTGACCCACACGATGGGGTCCTGGGGGATTGCGCTGAGGTTCAGACGGCCAAGAAGAAAGGTCGTGCTGTGGTCGATCGTGGCCATGATTTCTGTCCTGTCTCTCGGCTCAGAGCTCGTCCGCGCGCTGCGGCAGTCCGGTCAGGACCGGCGCCTGCGGGCGCAGCATGTCTGCCAGGCCGGTGCCCGGTTGGGGCAGGCTGTGTCCGCGCAGCGGCGCGGGATTGATGGGGTTCGGCGGCAGGTCCGCCCGCAGCGTCAGCATGAGTTCCTCCTCGGCCGGCGTGCACAGGCCGGTGACGTAGAAGGGCTGCCACCCCAGGGTGGGTGCGCGGTCGCCGCGGCGGATGTCGCCCTCGGCCGCGCTGGCCTGCATGTTGGCGGTCCCCGCCAGGCCGATGCCGCCCTGCGCGTCCAGGGCCATCATCTCGGCCATGCACATCTTGCCGTCCTCGACGCACAGGTTCACCACGCGCGAGAACAGCTGCGGATCGACGCTGCCGTACTGCATCGGGGGCACGTTCTCGGAGGGCTGGGCCAGCGCCAGGTATTCGGTGCGGTCCAGGCTCTCCTCCGCCTCGCGGGTGCGGGCGGCCCAGTCCTCGAACTCGGCCGCGGGGACGGCATTCGCCTTGAAGCGCATCCCCGAGAAGCCCGCGCCGGAATAGTGCGACGACATGCCCTGGAACGTGCCCTCGGCGTTGAAGATGCCGTGCAGCGTCGTCTCCATGCCCGGCATCGAGTAGATCATCCCCGCCATCGACGGGATGTAGAAGGCGTTCATCACCGAGGAGGAGGTCAGGCGGAACTCGATCGGGCGGTCCACCGGCACGACCAGCTCGTTTACGGTCGCGACGCCCTGCTCGGGATAGATGAACAGCCATTTCCAGTCGAGCGACACGGTCTCGACCACCAGGGGGGTCTGACCTTCCTCCAGCGGCCGATCGGCCGAGATGCGCTGGATGGGGCGGTAGGGGTCCAGATGGTGCGTGCCCACCCAGGTCATCGCGCCAAGCGCGATGATGATCAGCGCCGGGATCGCCCAGATGACCAGCTCCAGCTTGGTCGAGTGGCTCCATTCCGGCGCATAGCTGGCCGAGCGGTTGCGCTCGCGATAGCGCCAGGCGAACAGCGCGACCAGCACCAGCACGGGGATGATGATGATCAGCATGATGCCCGTCGCCCAGACAAGAAGATCGCGCTGCTGGGACGCGATGTCGCCGGTCGGCGCAAGGACCTCGGCCTTGCAGGCCGATAGCATCATCAGGGGCAGCAGCCACGGGGTTCGCTTGATTATCCGCATCATAGCTTCGTCAATCCGGGTCATTGGCACGGCCATCTGCGCGCCGGGTGATTCGACACAGGGGGTCGAGACGTGGGTCTGGACTGCAGGTAGCGCGCCCGGGCGCCCGGCGGAATTGGACAAGTTGACCTATGACAACTTGTCCAATTTCCTTTCCCGCGCGTTGCAGGCAAGGCAGTGCCATATCCGGCGCGGTCCGCGTCGATGCAGCAGCTAGCAGGAGGCGTCTTGCCATGGCGACGTCAACCCATACCGGTTCCCGGCTCAATACCGGTCAGGACGCGGACGATCATCACGTCTCGCCGTCCGACATCGCGGTCGGCGTGATCATCGGCCGCACCTCGGAGTTCTTCGACTTCTTCGTCTTCTCCATCGCCTGCGTGCTGGTCTTTCCGGCGCGCCTGTTCGGGTTCCTGGACCCGGTGCAGGGCACGCTGGCCTCGTTCGTGCTCCTGGCGCTGGCCTTCGTGGCGCGACCGGTGGGCACGGTCATCTTCATGGCCGTCGACCGCGCGATCGGCCGCAAGGGCAAGCTGACGGCCGCGCTGTTCCTTCTGGGAACCTCGACCGTGGCGATGGGCCTGGTGCCCAGCTACGACACGCTCGGCTGGTGGGCGATCGTCATCATGGCGGTCCTGCGGATCGGTCAGGGCCTGGCCTTGGGCGGCACCTGGGACGGGCTTCCGTCGCTGCTGGCCCTGTCGGTCAACCGCGAGAAGCGCGGCTTCTACGCGATGATCCCGCAGCTGGGCGCGCCGATCGGCCTGGCGGTCGCGGCGCTGCTCTATGCCTATCTGCTGATCAACGTCTCGGCCGAGGAGTTCGTGGACTGGGGCTGGCGCTATCCGTTCTTCGTGGCCTTCGCGATCAACGTCGTGGCGCTGTTCGCCCGCCTGCGCATCGTGGCCTCGCCCGAATTCGACGAGATGCTGAACTCCAGCGAGCTGCGCCCCTCGCGCATCCGCCCCACGCTCCGCCAGGACGGACGCACCATGGCCCTGGGCGTCTTCATGCCGCTGGCAAGCTTCGCGATGTTCCACATGGTGACGATCTTCCCGCTGTCGTGGCGCTATCTCTACTCCGACAACCCGCCCGAAGCAGTGCTCTATTCGCTGCTCTGGGGCTCGCTGGCCGGACTGCTGTCGATCATCGCCTCGGGCTACATCGCCGATGCGTTGGGCCGGCGCCGGCTTCTGATGCTGGGCGCGGTGGGCATCGGCGTCTTCGCGATCCTTGGTCCGCTGATCCTGGCCACCGGACGCGAGGGTGCGACGATCTACATCGTGCTTGGCTTCACCCTCCTGGGCCTCAGCTTCGGGCAGAGTTCGGGCGTGATCGCGTCGCTCTTCGGCAAGAAGAACCGCTACACCGCCTCGGCGCTGGTCGCCTCGCTCTCCTGGATGATCGGTGCGGGCTTCGCCCCGCTGACCGCGCTCTCCATGTCCAGCGCCCTCGGTCTCTGGGCGGCCGGGATCTATCTGGGCTCCGGCGTCATCTGCACCGTCGTCGCAATCCAGATGTCCCGCCGCGGCGACATGGAAATCACGGACGAGTGACACTCGCAGCCCCCCCCCCGGCGCCGGACGGCGTCGGGGGCCGGCTCGCCTGCCAATCGGCACGGCGATTGATGGCAGTGATGAGGTCACCGACAGCCATCGTCGGCTTCGAACAGGAAGCGCCGTGAACCGCGCCGGGCTTGCCGGAGGCTGGTCGTGGTGAGTGATTCGGCCATGTCCTCAGTCTCCAGAGCGGCGTAGAAGTTGGCTTCTGCTTTCGCTGGCGAGATATTCCCAATGGGCTCAAGCAGACGGCGGTTGTTGAACCAGTCAACCCATTCAAACGTCGCGTATTCGACGCTCTCGAAGCTGCGCCAAGGGCCTCGGCGATGGATTGCTTCGGACTTGGAGAGGCAGTGAATGGTCTGGGCTAAGACCTTGCCGTCGCTCTCATCGACACTGCCGACAGAGGGTTCGATGTCAGCGTCGCCCAGCCTCTCGGTGTAGCGAATGGATAGATGTTGCGAGCCGCGGTCACCATGATGGACCAGCCCCAAGGCCGTTTTCGGCCGCCGGTCGTGGACCGCCTGCTCAAGGCATCCAGAACGAAACCGGTCTGGGCGGACGTTCTGGCGCGGTGACCGACGATCTTGCGGGCATAGGCATCAGTGACGAAGGCGAACTAGACGAACCCCTGCCAACTGGCGACGCAGGTGAAATCACTGATCCCCGTCCTCCGGCAGACCTCGACCGCCGGCGTGCCTTCCCAACAATGCTTCAGGACAAAAGCGTGTTTCGGGGCACCGTGAACCGCGCTGGTCTCATCGCTCTCAGCTCCACTCCCGGCAAATGAAGCTTCGCTGAAAACTCCGGCGTAAAACGGTCCAGGTCTCAGCCTGCAGAACACCTTCGGCCGCGTCGGGCGCGGCCGAAGGGCGGGTCGTCACTGGGCGGCGAGCTGCGCCTCGTGCCGATTCCAGCGGATCGACGACCACAGCGAGATGCCAATCAGCGTCGCACCGCCCAGGCCGGTGATGACCTCCGGGATGTGGACCAGGGACTGGGCGAACATCACCACGGACAGCGCGATGATCGCATAGAAGGCGCCGTGTTCCAGATAGCGGTATTCCGACAGGGTGCTGTTCTCGACCAGCATGATGGTCATGGACCGCACGTACATCGCCCCGATGCCCAGGCCGATCGCGATCACGAACAGGTTCTGGCTGAGCGCGAAGGCCCCGATCACGCCGTCGAAGCTGAAGGACGCGTCCAGGACCTCGAGGTACAGGAACGCACCCAGACCGCCCTTCGCGGCACCGTGCAGGGTCTCCTGCGTGCTGTCCAGCAGCCCGCCCAGAACCTCGACCAGCAGGAAGGTCATCAGCCCCCAGATCGCGGCGGTGAAGAAGGTCGTGCGCTCCGCACCCTCCAGCATCTGCGAGAAGCCCAGGACGAACAGCAGGACCACCGCGACCTCGACCCCGCGGATCGAGGCGTACTTGGCCATGTGATGTTCGATCCAGCCGACCCAGTGCACGTCCTTTTCGTGATCGAAGAAGAAGCTGAGCCCGACCATCATCAGGAACGTCCCCCCGAAGGCGGCGATGGGCAGGTGCGCGTCATGCATGATGCGGGCATATTCATCGGGCTGGCTGGCGGCCAGCACCAGCGCCTGCCACGGGCCGATGCCCGCCGCGATCACCACGATCAGCAGCGGGAACACGATCCGCATGCCGAAGACGGCGATCAGGATGCCCCAGGTCAGGAAGCGGCGCTGCCAGACCGGCTGCATGTCCTTGAGCTTGTTGGCGTTCACGATGGCGTTGTCGAACGACAACGAGATCTCCAGCACTGCCAGCACCGTGACGATGAACAGGATCGACAGCATGCCCCCAAGCGTGCCGGTCGTCTGCCATCCCAGCACTGCGCCCAGGATCAGGCCCAGGAAGGTGACGATGATTGCCCATTTCAGATAGGAAAGGACCGGGCGCTTCTGCGCGGCGGATAGGGTGTCCTGTGTCATGAGGAAAAGTCCAGGCGGTGAATCCGAAACTAGGTGCCGACATCACGAAAGCGCCGCCACTTTCGTCAGAGGGGCCCGGACACCACTCGATGCGTTCACGACGCCCTGCGACAATGTGTCCTACGGGAAGATTCGGCAAGCCATTCGTTCAGCTTTCGCACGATGAGCGCCATTCCGCGGATCTTGGATTTGGCGGTCGTGTCGATAGCGGGAGGCACGGGCTTCGTGGTAATCTTGTCGGGTCGGTGACAGTGCGTCGCAAAACCGACCAAGACTGCGATGGCACGATTGCACCAGTATGACTGCAGCATCGCAGCCACAGAGATACACAGCCCTGTGGGCGCGAGGTCTGGCGTCCACAAGGGGGCAGGACCAGATCATCCGTCGGAAGGGAGACGCGCCCGTCACGGATGACGGGCGCGGGTGATGCCTCAGGCGCTGCGGGTCTGGTCCTCGTGGCGCCCTTCGCCGAACTCCTCGATCAGCTTGGCGCAGAAGGCGGGCAGGTCGTCCGGGTTGCGGCTGGTCACCAGACCGCTGTCGGTCATGACCTCCTTGTCCACCCAGGTCGCGCCGGCATTGGTGATGTCGGTCTTGAGGCTGGGATAGGAGGTGATGGTCCGCCCCTTCAAGACACCGGCCTCGATCAGGACCCAAGGGGCGTGGCAGATGGCACCGACGGGCTTGCCCTGCGAGAAGAAGTCGTGAACGAAGGCCACCACATCCTTGTCCGCGCGCAGCGTATCCGCGCCCACGGTGCCGCCCGGAATGACCAGGCCGTGGAAGTCGCGGGCCGAAACCGACCCGACCGCGCTGTCCACCTGATGCTCCGACCCCGGGTCCAGATCGCCGTTCACCGTTTTCGCGGTGCCGGTCTGGGTGCTGACGACCGTGACCTTGGCACCGGCGTCGCGCAACGCGGCCAGAGGCTTGGAGAACTCCGGCTCCTCGGTTCCGCGGGGAGAGATCAGCAGGGCGATGTTCTTTCCATCCAGTTTCATGGGGCGTTCCTTTTCGGCAGCAATTCGTTCGCTGATGGAACGCGGCCCTCCGGGGGAAGGGTTCCTGCGCGTCGACAGGATGGCGCGCAAGCCACGATGCATCCTCGAAACTTTCACGGCGCCTTGCGTGACAGGGCCAAGCTTGCCTTCCGAACTGACGCATCGGCTAAGGTCCCTCGGCGACCTCACACCCTGCGCTTTCCTGGGAGGTGCACTGACGGCCATCGCAGACGGCCACCCGGCGTTGCGCACCAAGGAACTCATGGGTTGGGCCCTCAAAAAGCGGTCGACCTGAAAGTTTGACGGGGGGTGTCTCAGTTCAAGTTATCTTCGCGCTAGGCGCTCGTCGGGAAGTATCCATCTTTGCGGTGCCTATGTTCGCGAGGGCGAGCAACTGTCCTCACTCTGAACGAAGGCAAAGAGCACGCACCTATCCAGATGCTCAATTGGACAAGTGATCTTGCGATAGGTCAGATCGTTCAGATGCTTCGATGACGAACGACCTGGTAGAGCAACCGTCTCAATCCACTTCTCCGGACACCGATCCCACATCATGCGGAAGGTCGCCGCATGATCCGCTTCTGCGGCACCAAAACAGGCAATGTCGAAGAGGCCTTGATGGGCACCATCAATGATGGCCAAGGCACGATTGATATCGGTCTGCGTCTCCCGCGGCACGTTCCACCGTTGACCGCAACGGAGACGCTTGCATTCCATCGGTTCGGTTGCCGCATATGCGCCGGACACAGCGGCCACGGAAATGCCGACAAAAACTCTTGTATTTCACAGACCAACTGTCTACGCCGCAGCCAATCCTTTTTGTCGGGAATTCTGTGACCATGCGCACCATCACCTGTCTCGCGGCTCTCGGCGGCCTCGCCGCAGCCCTGCTGTCCACCGCCGCGCTGGCCGAGGCGACGACCTATCCCCTGACGATCGAGAACTGCGGCCAGCAGGTGACATTCGACAAGGCGCCCGAACGGACGGTCGCGCTTGGCCATAACAGCGCCGAGATTCTGTTCCTGCTCGGGCTTGAGGACAGAATGGCCGGCACCGCATTCTGGCCCAATCGGGTCCTTCCGGAGCTCGAGGCCGCCTACGACAAGGTCGAGGTCCTGACCGTCGAGTTTCCCACGCTCGAGGCGATCCTTGCCCAGCAGCCCGATTTCGTCCCGGCAATGCTGGTGACGCTTCTCGGTGCCGACAGCAAGGTGGCGAAACGCGAGGATTTCGAGAGACTTGGCATTCCGACCTATCTGTCGCCCAGTGCATGCACCACTATGACCGATGTCGACAACGCGACCGGAAGCAGCGACACGAGCATCTACGGCCTGCGCGAGACCCTCTGGAACATGGAGCTTCTCTACCAGGAGATCGAGGATATGGCGCGGATCTACGACGTGCAGGACCGCGGACAGGCGGTGATAGCGGATCTGAAGGCGCGTGAAGCAAGCTTGCGCGAGGAGTTTGCGCAACGTGACGACCTGACGTTCCTGTTCTGGTTCTCCTCGACCTCGCCCTCGGACGACGCCTATCTGGCGGGTGGCAACGGCCCCTCCGGCTACATTGCCGATCTTCTCGGCGGATCGAATGCGTTGAAGACGGAGGCCGAATGGCCCGCGCTCGGGTGGGAGGGCATCATGGCCGCGAACCCCACGGTGATCGTCGCGGCTCAGGTCGACCGCGAGCGTTGGGCCTTGGACGAATCCCAGGCCAAGATCGACTTCCTGACCACCGATCCGGCGGTCAGCCAGATGGATGCGGTCAAGGCCGGACGGATCGCGGTGATGAGCGGGGCGTCGATGAACCCGTCGGTCAACACACTCTATGGCGCCGAGCAACTGGCCGCGCAGCTGCGGACTTTCGATCTGCCATGACGGATGCGGGAACACGGCAGGGCGGGGCGAGGACCCTTGCCCTGTTCCTCGGGGCTGTCCTGGTTCTGCTTGCCATCGCGGTCGCCTTTGCGGCCGCGATCGGCGATTACAGGATCGGCGTCGGCACGGTGTTCCTGTCCGTGACCAACGGGCTGGGCCTGACCACGGTCGACATCCCGCCGATCGAGCAGAGCGTGGTCTGGGATCTGCGGCTGAGCCGGGCGCTCGTCGCGGCGCTGGCGGGCGCGGGGCTGGCGATCTGCGGGGCGATCCTGCAGGCGCTTCTGCGGAACGCGCTTGCCGAACCGTTCGTGCTGGGCGTGTCGGCCGGAGCCTCGACCGGGGCGGTGGCGGTGATCGTGCTGGGGATCGGGGCTGGCAGCCTGTCCTTGTCGATGGGGGCCTTTGCCGGCGCCTTTTCGGCCTTCGCGCTGGTGGCGCTTCTGTCGAACGGCGCCACGAGCGGTCCGAACCACACCATCCTTGCCGGCGTCGCCGCCTCGCAGCTGTTCAACGCGCTGACCTCCTACATCGTCACCACGTCGGGCAACGCCCAGCAGGCACGCGACGTGATGTTCTGGCTTCTGGGCAGTTTCGGCGGGGTGCGCTGGCCGGATTTCCAGCTGCTGGTCGTCGTGGTGGCCATCGGCCTTGCGATCTGCCTGCTCATGGCGCGATCGCTGGATGCCTTCACCTTCGGCGACGAGGACGCGGCGTCGCTTGGTGTGCCGGTGGCGCGCATCCGGCTGATCCTGTTCGGCGTGACGGCGCTGATGACGGCCACGATCGTCAGCATGGTCGGGACCATCGGCTTCGTCGGCCTCGTGGTGCCGCATGCCGCGCGCTACATCGTGGGCCCCCTGCACCTGCGTCTTCTGCCTGCCTGCGCAGCCGTGGGGGCCGTGTTCCTGGTACTGGCCGACATCGCCTCACGCGTGGTGGCCGAACAGCAGACCATCCCCATCGGGGTCGTGACGGCCCTGGTGGGCGTGCCCTTCTTTGCCGTCATCCTGTATCGCGCAAGGCCGCGGACATGACCGTGACGGCGCAGAACCTCGTCTGGGGCGTGCAGCGGAGGACGATCGTCAATGACGTCTCTCTGACGGTCGCCAAGGGCGAAACCCTTGGCCTGATCGGCCCCAACGGATCGGGAAAGTCCTCGCTGCTCAGGCTTCTGTCCGGGCTGAAGGCCCCCCTGTCCGGTCGGGTCGAGGTTCTGGGACAGGACATCGCGCATATCTCGCGCAGGGCCTTGGCGCGGCGACTGGCCTTCGTCCAGCAGAACGTCACGACCGACACCAATGTCTCCGTCCGTGATGTCGTCCGGTTGGGCCGCACACCCCACCGGTCGGCGCTGGCAGGCTGGACCTCCGCGGACGAGGCCGCGGTCTCGGCCGCGCTGGAACGCGTGGACATGGTGGATCGCCAAGCGCAGCCTTGGCAAACCCTGTCGGGCGGTGAACGCCAGCGTGTCCACATCGCGCGTGCGCTTGCCCAAGACCCGCAGGTGATGGTCCTCGACGAGCCGACGAACCATCTCGACATTCACCATCAGATCGAGATCCTGCGCATGGTGCGGCAGTTCGACCTGACCAGCGTCATCGCCCTGCATGACCTGAACCTTGCCGCCACGTTCTGCGACCGGATCATGGTGCTGCAGGCCGGGGCCGTGGTGGCCTGCGGAACGCCTGCGGATGTGTTGACACCGCCTCTGTTGCGCGAGGTCTTCCGGGTGGAGTCCGAGGTCACCTGCGAGCCGCAGACGGGACGGCCCCATATCCGTTACAGGGTCGCGTGACCCGTGCGCCCAGCCGGTCCGCATCCTGCGATGCCCTGCAGAGAGGAGGCGCGGGGCATCCTCCCGCGCGTTGCGACGACATCGGTCTCTGCCGTCAGTGGGGCCGGCATCACCGTCGCTGGAGACCCTGTCCCTTCCGAGCCGGTCGTCTTCCGATCCACCTTCGCGATGATCCCGTTTGCGGCATTGCAGTGGTGGTCGGTCGTCCTTCCTGCGGGCTGACTGCCACGCGCCCGCTCGGGCATGCCCTGCGCTCCCTGATGGGCGCGGCGGCAGCGTTGGCCTCATTCTCCGCGATCCGCCTGCTGCGGCTGGTGGAGGCAACGACGCCTTCGCATCTTACCCGGAGCAAAGCCGAAATTGCTGGAGAGGGCATCGGCGTCCGCCGAGACATCGGATGGTCCCCCTCGCGGAAGGAGCCTGCCGGAACGGAGAGTTCGACGCCGTCCGATCCGCCGCCTTTATCCGCCCCGCCACAACTTTCGTGATCAGCACGTTCGACACACCGTCACCCCCGTGATCCAAATCATTGGCTAAACCTCACCGGAGCTTTCTGACCAAGTTTTGACATTCCATTCGCTCAGCGTGAAAATCTGCGCCCATTCATCGGTCATGAGTTCCGCTTGCGAAAGGCGGCAGGAATTGCCTGTCCGCGCCGGCGGAACGGGGTCGATGCATGCAGGAGGGTGCAGCAAGGAGGCTTCGGGCGACGCATCGCCATCTGCCGCTCAGGCTGCAGCCGGTCAAGTCTGACGTCGATGCGTCTGCGGCGCCGGATTTCCTGACCGGCATGCCCCGGCATGACTGGATCCGCCTTGCCCTTCATGCGGCAGATGCGACCGGCCGGAACGCAGGCTGTTCCGATGGCACGGAAATTGCCCTATGCGTCTGGTCTGATGATGTTCCATGCCACGGAGTGCCCGCGTGAATGACAGAATGCGCCAGGCCGATCGTGGCCTGATCCCGGTTGCCGACTATGTCTGCCCTGCACTGCCCGCCGACGAATGGTTTCGGGTCCTGTGGCGCCGGCTCCTCACGTGGCTGCGCCCGACCAGGACGTCGGTCATTCCCGACGATCAGCTGCGGCGCGCGACCCTTCGGCGTCTGGATCAGGTCGTGGCCCCTCCGGCCTGCGGCCCCGTTCTGGCCGAGCTGCAGACGTCGATCGCGGAATGGCTGGCGCAGTCGCCCAAGGCCGAACGGATCAAGGCCATCGTCCTGCCTCCCTGTCAGGATGGCGATGTCCTGGGGGTCTGGGCCGAAAGCATCGGCCATCAGATCCTGCGCGTGGACCATCCCCGTGACGTCCCCGACGCCCTGGTCCGGCTGGAACGGCTGCCCGACGACCCGAACGCGCTTCTGGTCGTTCCGCGTCTTGAGTTCTGGCACCTCCGGCGCGCCGACGGCCTGGCGGGCATCCGCGCGCTGATCGCGGCCCTGACGCGCCGGCGGCAGCGCGTCGTCATCTCGTGCAACGCCTGGACCTGGGCCTATCTGTCCAAGGCAGCCGGCATCGACATGATTGCGGCGCGCCCCCTGTGCTTTGCCCCCATGGACGGTGTCCGGTTGCGGAACTGGTTCAGGGAGCTTGCGCGCGATGACGACACGCGGGAGTTCCGTTTCCGCCTGTCCGATGACGGCACCGACCTGTTCGGGGACGATTTCACGGATGTCGAGACCGATCTGTTCCGCACCCTGGCCGCCAGGAGCTTGGGCGTTCCCTGGGTCGCCTGGCACATGTGGCGCCGAATGCTGCACAGGAGCGACGGGGATGCGTCCGTCCCGGAGGCCGGTAACACCTTGTGGGTGACCGCCCCGGACGAGCTGACGCTTCCCGCCGAACGCCGGCGGGAGGCACTGCTGATCCTGCATGCGCTGATCCTGCATGGACGGATGTCGATCGAGGATCTGGCCTCCGTCCTGCCGCTGGTCGGAGAGACCGTCGCGCCGGCCGGACTGATGATGGCGGGCCTCATCGCGCAGGAGGGTGACGCGCTGTTCGTCCGGGCCGAGGCCTATCCGGTCGTGCGCGCCGAACTGCAGGCGGCCGGCATGTCCGTGGGAGGGATCTGAGATGGATGGCGACAACAACCGGGACAGCGCGCTGCGGCTGCTGAACGACTTTCAGGACATCAGCTTCTCCAAGGTGGCCCTGATCATCCTCGGCACCTGGCTGGCCATCTGGGCGGTCAGGCGGGTGCTGCCCTATCTGGCGGCGAACGGGCCGGCCCATGCCCGCCTCTACCTTCTGGGAGCGGTGCCCATCGCGCGGCTGGTGATGACCGCGGTGGCGATCGTCTGGATCCTGCCGATCATCTTCAACATCACCGTCCAGAACTTCCTGGTCATCGCAGGGGCCGCCAGCGTCGCGATCGGCTTTGCGTTCAAGGATTACGTCAGCAGCCTCATCGCCGGGATCGTCGCCGTCTTCGAGAAACCCTATCGCCCCGGGGACTGGGTGACCATCGACGGCGACTATGGAGAGGTCAAGAGGATCGGCCTGCGCGCCGTCACCCTGAAGACCGCCGACGACAACATGATCACCGCCCCGCACAACGTTATCTGGTCGTCCAACATCTCCAACGGCAATGACGGCGCCAAGACGCTGCAATGCGTGGCCGAGTTCTTCGTCGCGGTGGCCCATGACCCGGCCCGGATCCGCTCGGCCCTTCAGGATGTCGCGCTGACCAGCGCCTATCTCGACTATCACCACCCCGTGCTGGTGGTCCTGAAGGACGAGCCATGGGGCACCCACTACAAGATCCGCGCCTATCCGTTCGACATGCGGGACCAGTTCCAGTTCATCAGCGACATGACCATCCGCGGGCGCAAGGCGATCCACGCCGCGGGGTATGAGCCGGCAAGCGTCGGGATCATGCCCGAACCGACCGGCCCGGGACAGGCCGACGCCGCCGGGTGACGATGCGGCCGGCGCGCTGCGGGACGCGGCCACGGGCCGGTGCCGGGCGCGATCCGGGCCGTCCGGTCTTTTTTCTTCGACCTGTGTAACGCGACGCCGACAGGCTCCGATTACGGAACAGGAAGGTGTTTCCGCCTTCCGTGACAGGGAGAAAAGAACATGACCGCATTGACGTCCCGCATGACCTTCGGCGCGGCTTTGGCATGTGCCGTGGGAGCGTTGGGAGCAAACGCCGCCGCGGCGCAGGACATGGAGAAGTGCTACGGCGTCGCGTTGGCAGGGCAGAACGACTGTGCCGCCGGGCCCGGCACGACCTGCGCCGGCACCTCGACCGTGGATTACCAGGGAAATGCCTGGACGCTCGTCCCGACCGGAACCTGCCTTTCGATGGATCTGCCGGCCGCCGCGGACGGCATGGCACGCGAAGCCGCGCTCGAGCCGCTGGAGCGTGACCTGCCTGCCTGATGCAATCAGGGGCGCGCAGCCATTGCGCGCCCATCCCGGGAGGATGCCATGACGACGCTGCCAGCACGGGCCGGCCTTGGTTTCAAGCCACAGCATTTCGACGCGATCCGGCAGGACCCGCATCCGCCGGCCTTCCTCGAGGTTCACGCCGAGAACTACATGGGGGCGGGCGGGCTGCCGCATGCGCAGCTTACCGCGTTGCGGCAGGATTTCCCGGTCTCCATCCACGGTGTCGGGCTGTCGATCGGCGGCACGGGGCCGCTGGACGACGCCCATCTGGCGCGGCTGAGGCTGCTCTGTGACCGGTATCAACCCGAGAGCTTTTCGGAACATCTCGCATGGTCGAGCCACGGCACGGAATACCTGAACGATCTGCTGCCCCTGCCCTACACATCCGGAACGCTGGATCGTGTCAGCGCCCATGTCGATCAGGTGCAGGCATTCCTGGGCCGTCGGATCCTGCTGGAGAACCCGGCGACCTACGTCATGTTCGAGCAGTCGACCATTCCCGAGACCGAATTCCTGGCGGCCATCGCACGGCGGACAGGCTGCGGGCTGCTTCTCGACGTCAACAACGTCTTCGTCTCCTGCACGAACCATCGCCTCGACCCGCGCGCCTACCTGGCGGAATTTCCGATGCATGCCGTCGGCGAGATCCACCTTGGCGGCCACGATGCCGAGGATCTGCCCTCGGGGCCGCTGCTGATCGACAGTCACGGCGCGCCGGTGGCGGATCCCGTCTGGACGCTCTACGCCGAGGTCATCGCGCGCATCGGCGCCGTCCCGACCCTGGTCGAATGGGACAACCACGTGCCGGACTGGCCGATCCTTGCGGCCGAGCTTGCCCGTGCCGATGGCCTCCTGAGACAGGTCGGGCGCGATGCAGCGTGACATCCAGCCCGCGTTCCGCGACGCGCTGCGTGCCGGACACCTGCCGCCCGGCATCACCGCTGCCGACCCGTCCGAGGTCGCACGCCGCTTCGCGGTCTATCGCAACAATGTCGCGACAAGTCTCGGGCAGGCGCTGGCGCGGCGCTTTCCGGTGATCGAGCGGCTGGTGGGACCCGAGTTCTTCGCAGGCCTCGCGCAGGTCTACCTGGCGGCGGACCCACCCAGGACCCCGGTCCTGGCGGAATGGGGCGCGGGATTCGCCGGTTTCCTCGGTGGCTTTGCCCCGCTGTCCGGATGGCCCTTCATGGCCGATGTCGCCCGCATCGAATACGCGCGCGGCAGGGCGTTCCATGCCGCCGATGCGACGCCCGTCGATCTTGCCGCCCTGACCGACGCCGACCCGGCGCTGCTGCGGCTGACGCTTCACCCGTCCGTGCTCGTTCTGCGGCTGGACCATCCGGCAGTGTCGATCTGGGCGCGGAACCAGACTGGCGCGACGCCTCTGCCCCTCCCCCAAGACCGGGAGACCGCGCTGATCCTGCGCGACCCGTCCCATGCCGTCCCGGTCGCGGCCATCTCCTCCGCCGAGGCCGCGTTCATCGAGGCGCTGCTTGCGGGCGCCACCGTGGCCGCCGCCGCGTCCTTCTGTCCTGCCCGTGATCCGGTTCCACAGCTGGCGGCGCTGATGGCCAAGGGCGCAATCGTCGGAGCACATCGCCAATGATCACCCGCCTCAACGCCCTGCCCGCACGCATTCCCGCCGACCTGCCTGCGCTGATGCTGCGCCTGTTTCCCGCGGTCGTCTTCTGGCAGTCGGGCCGCACCAAGGTGGACGGGTTCACCATCAAGGACTCGACCTGGTTCCTGTTCGAGCATGAATACGCGCTGCCGCTTATCCCCTCTGCCTGGGCAGCGGTGGCCGCGACGCTGGCCGAACATGTCCTGCCGGTGCTGCTGGTGCTGGGGCTGCTGACCCGGCTGTCGGCCATCGGGCTGCTGATGATGACCGCGGTCATCCAGGTCTTCGTGTATCCGGGTGCCTGGCTGACGCATGGTCTTTGGGCGGCGGCGCTTCTGGCGCTGGCCGTTCACGGGCCGGGACGGCTGTCGCTGGACCACTGGGCAGGCCTGGAGGCGCGGATGCGATGACGACGCTTTTACTGGCCTATGTCGCGGGCCTCCTGACGCTGATCAACCCCTGCGTTCTGCCGGTCCTGCCGATCGTGCTGACGGCCAGCCTCGGCGCAGACGCGCGCGGGCCGCTGGCGCTGGCTGCCGGGATGTCGCTGTCCTTCGTGCTTCTGGGCCTCGGGGTCGCCGCGGTCGGACCCGCTGTCGGTTTCTACCCCGAGGATGTGGCGCGCGTCGCGGCTCTGGTCATGCTGGTCTTCGGCATGGTGCTGGTCAGTCCGGCTCTGGGGCGGCGCTTTGCCACCGCCACGGCCGGGATCGCGGTCGCGGCCAACGGCCGCATGCCTCGGGGCCGCGGCATCGGGCACGCGCTTGTCGGCGGTGCGCTTCTGGGGGCGGTCTGGAGCCCGTGCATCGGCCCGACGCTCGGCGCGGCCATCGGATTGGCCAGCGCCGGCCAGGGTCTTGGGCAGGCCGGCGCGACGATGGCGGCATTTGCCCTCGGCGTCTCGACGCTGATCGTCGCAGGCGCCTATGGCTTGCGCGGCTGGCTGCGGCGCAACGCAGGCCGGATGTCGCTGTTCGCAGCCCGTGCCCGCCCCGCCCTGGGGCTGGCCTTCATCGCCGTGGGCCTGATGATCGTGACCGGCTTGCACCACCGGATCGAAGCCCGGCTGATCGACGCGCTGCCGTCCTGGCTGATCGACCTTTCCGTTAGCCTTTGACCAAAGAGAGGACCACGATGAACCGTCGCACCCTGATGACCTCGGCCGCTGCGCTGGCCCTTGCACCTGCCGCCCTGGCCGAAACGCGCGAGTTCTACACGCCGGGATTGGCCGAAGCCGCGATGGCTTCTGGCGAGGTCGTCGTCCTCGACTTCTGGGCCAGCTGGTGCAGCACCTGCGCGGCCCAGCAGCGCGTCCTCGCTGCGCTGAAGGCCGGGAACCCGGACTATGCGCGGCACATCCGCTTCATCACGGTGGACTGGGACCGGCATGGCCGGGGTGAGCTGGCGCGCGCCCTGGCGATCCCACGCCGCTCGACCCTGGTGGCGCTGGATGGTCAGGCCGAGATCGGGCGCATCGTCGCCGGGACCGGGCGTGCCCAGATCGCGGCGCTGCTTGACACCGCCCTTCGTGCGTCCTTGGCGTGACCCTCGCCGCGGATCCCGCGGTCGGTCGGCATTGCCCCGACCCCGGGCGCGAGGCTAGACTTGCGCCGCATCGCAAGGAGGCCACGCTGGATCAGGACCCCATCTGGGACGAGCTGATGCGCCGCGCCAATCAGGGCGATGGCGCGGCCTTCCGGCAGTTCCTGACCGAGGTGACGCCGCCCCTGCGTCGGATGATCCGCGCCCGCGGCCGCAACCTGCCCCCCGATCAGCACGAGGATGTCTTGCAGGAGGTGCTGCTGGCGATCCATCTCAAACGCGGCACATGGGACGGCGATGCGCCCGTGCGTCCCTGGCTCTACGCGGTGGCCCGATACAAGATCGTCGACGCCTTTCGCAAGCGGGGACGACGCCTGCATCTGCCGCTCGAGGACGTCGCCGAGATCCTGGCCGCCGATCCCGGCCCCGCCCCCTTGGCTGCACGCGACGCCGAGCGGATGCTGGGCATGATCGACGCCCGTTCCGCCGCGCTGGTGCGGGCCGTCCGGCTCGAGGGGCAAAGCACCGAAGACGCCGCCGCTGGCCTGGGCGTCTCTCCCGGAACGGCGCGCGTCGCCCTGCACCGGGCAATGAAACGCCTGGCCGACCTGGCAAGGAGGATGACATGACGCATCGCCCCTCGACCGACGACCTCATCCGCACCCTCGCGGCCAGCCCGCCGCCACCGCAGCTCGGGGCCTGGGGCCTCGTGCTGCCGATGCTGGCGAGCGTCGGGATCGCGCTTGGCCTGTTCATGCTGCTCTTCGGGCCGCGGGCGGACCTGGTTCACGCCCTTGCCCGGCCGACGGTCGCGGCCAAGACCCTGCTGCCCCTCGCCCTGGGGCTGGTGGCCCTGACGCTGGCCGTGCGGTCGACGCGCCCTGCGCGGTCCCTGCGGCGCAGCTTGCTGGCCTTGCCTGTCGCAGCCGCCCTGGCCTTGTTCGTGGCACGCTTGATCCAGTTGCCGTCCGGACCTGTCATGCCCGAGCTCATCGGGAGCAGCGCGGCCGCCTGTCTGCTGTCGATCACGGCACTGTCCCTGCCTGCGACCGTGGTCGGGCTGGTGCTCTTCCGCAGCGGAGCCTCGCCGCACCCGGCATTCACGGGAGCGATGATCGGCGTGTCATCGGCCGCCGGAGCCGCTGCAGGCTATGCGCTCCATTGCACCGAGGATTCGCCGTTGTTCTTCACCACCTGGTATGGAGCCGCGATCCTTGCCGCTGCGGTCGGTGGCGGCGCTGCCGGACGCCATTTCCTGCGCTGGTAGACAAGGGGGCGTGCCATCCTGCGCATGACGGCCGACATGCGCGGCAAAGGCCGCAGCGCGGGCGATGGCGTCGGCGGGGGCCGCATCGGCCCAACGTGCCACCGACAGGCCCGGGTCGCGCCAGTCGCCCATCCCGATGCTGTCGACCGCCGCGCGGCAGGGGCCGGCAGTTGAGTTGCTCTCCGATCCTTGGACAGTTTTTCGGGTTGTTTACGCTACTGCCTGCACCTGCCGGTCGGTTTTGATGGTGTTGAAGCAGACCACGGCGGGTGATTGACCGCCATGGGCGGCTCGAGGCCGCTGGTGGGTGTAGTCTCCACACCCGTTGATCATCAAAGCTGGAGCAGGACGGTTGCGGCGAGAGCGATGGCGGAGAGGAAGACCTTCGGACACCTGTCGTAGCGCGTTGCAACGCAGCGCCAGTCGTTCCGCCTGCCGACCATAATCTCGATCCGGTCGCGTCTCTTGCATCTGCGCTTGTCATAGCGGACGACCTTGCCGCGCGACTTTCGGCCCGGGATGCAGCAGCGTATCCCTTTGTCTCTCAACGCTTCCCCGAACCGGTCGGCATCGCATCCCAGGTCTGCTGTCAGACATCCGGCGAAGGGCATGCTGCCCAGCAGCGCCGCCGCGCCGGTGTCGTCGCCGACTTGGCCCGCCGTCATGACGACCCCAACGGATCTTGTGAGGAAGGATCGGGTCACCGCGTCCCGGTCAGCCGCCGAACTGCGACCGTCGTGGACAACATGACGATCCTTTCCGGTGGTGATGGATGTCTTTTCTCGAAGCCTCGAAGCAAAGGCGGCGTCATCTCGAAAGATGCCGCGTCTGGCCTGCTCAAGTGCTTCGATGCCTCCATCACAGGCCACGGCGCCCGATCCAGCTTCAAGGGATGGGCGCGGTTACGGGGTTGCTACCAGCCGGATACGATCGCGTTTGCTCTGGCTCACGGCCTGCCTCCCCTCAAAGCCGCCTTTAAGCGCGAAGACCTCCTGAAAAAGCGGCGGCCGATGATGCAGGACTGGGCCGACTTCGTGACCGGAAAAGCGGGCGTGCCGTCCCTTTGGATGATGCGGACGTCCGGCCGCCCGGCGAAGGCAGGTAATTCAGGAAATAGAGGCAGTCGTTAACTGCGAGCGCAACGCCACAGGCGACCAGTCAGTCCAGAGGAACGGAAACCCACAGGCCGGCACATCCTTCTCTCGAGACCCGCCACCTGACCCAAGCTATGCGGCAACCGAGAATGACGCGCCGACCGTGACCGAGCCTGCGCTGGCCGTTGCCTCGCGGGCGCCGCCAAGAGGGATCGGGCCGATGCGGGCGCCTGAGATGATCACCGTCCCCGCCACCAGTGGGAGGCCCATATCCGCCGCAAGGGTCGAAAGCCAGGCCAAGAAATCGGCAGTCTGCGACAGGGTCGCGCCCTGCTCGATCGCCGGGACGGGCTGGCCGTCAAGCGACAGGGTCAGGTCCAGCGGCCGTTTCAGCCAGTCCTGCCAGTCGGGAATGGCATCGCCCAGCACGATCCCCGCCGAGTTGAAGCAGTCGGCCATCGCCTCCAGCGGATGGACGACGGTCCGGTCCCGATAGCGCGACGACACGATCTCGAACGCCAGCCGCACCTCGGCGACGGCCGCAAGCGCGGCCTCGGGCGTGCTGCCGGCCGGCAGGTCGGCACCGAGGACGAAGGCCGTCTCGACCTCGATCGCCGCTTCGGCGGGCAGCGGTGCCAGCGTCGCACCGCTGGCCACGACCTCGCTTGCGGGCATGGCGGCGGCGTGCCGGTCGCGACCCGCCAGAAGTGCCATCTTCCAACTGGCCGGTCCGGCCGACTGGCGCATGACCGAGGCCTGGACGGCATAGGCGGCCTCGGGATCAGGGGGCGTGGCAGGCAGCCCCACAGGGCGCGCGCCACCGTCGCGCACCTCCAGAAGCACCCGGGCGGCGGCCTCGGCGTCGAAGATTGGGGTCATGCGGCAGTCTCCTCGGGCGATGGCATGGCGTGGCGCGGCAGGATCGCGCCGGGATGAAGGACGACCTGCGCGGCCAGGGCCGCCGCGCGGGCGATGGCGTCGGCTGGCGCCGCACCGGCCCGGCGCGCCGCCAGCCAGCCGGCGTTGAAGCTGTCGCCCGCGCCGGTGGTGTCGACGGCCACGCGGCGGGGCGGCAGGGGCCAGCGGTCGATGCCCTCCCCCCCTGCCGCGCGGTGGATGACCGCGTCGCCGCCGGTGGTCAGGACGATCTCGGCCTCGGTCAGCGCCATCAGCCGCCGCGTCGCCGCAAGGGGGTCGGCGACGCCGAAGCAGGCCGCCATGTCGTCAAGCGACGGCAGGACCAGCGTGGCCAGCCCGGCGGCCCGGCCGATGACCGCCCGTGCCACCCCCGCATCAGGCCAGAGCGCGGGGCGGTAGTTCGTGTCCAGAACGATGCGCGCTCCCCGCGACCGGCAGCGCTCCAACGCCTGCAGCAGCGCCTCGCGCCCCTCGGGCAGCAGCATCGCCAAGGTCACTCCCGACAGGACCAGCGTGCCCGCCCCGTCCAGCGTGGCTCGCTCCTCGGGCACCGCGAAGAGGCGGCGGGCGGGCGACTGGTCGCGCCAATAGGTGAAGCTGCGCTCTCCCTCCGGGTCGGTGGTGATGAAGCTGAGGCCGGGACGCCCGCCCTGCTGTGTCGCACACAGATCGGCGATGCCCTCCTCGGCCAGCGAGGCCCTCAGAAAGCCGCTCATCGCGTCATCGCCGAGGCGGGACAGATAGCCCACCGTGCCGGGGCCGCAAAGCCGGGACAGATAGACGGCCGTGTTCAGCATGTCGCCGCCCGCGCGGCGGTCGAAGCGTCCCGGCGTCGCCGGATCGGCGGTGAACTCGACCAGCGGTTCGCCGATGCAGAGGAATTCCATGTCAGGCCTCATAAGGGGTGGGAAGCGGGCGGCCCGCGACATGCGCCGCGATATTCTCCAGCACCAGCGCGGCCATGGCGGCGCGGGCCGCATCGGTGGCCGAGCCCAGATGCGGGGTCAGCACGCAGTTCGGCGCCTCGATCAGCGCGGGCGGCACGGACGGCTCGTCGTCGAAGACGTCGAGCCCTACCCCCGCAATGGTGCCGGCCCGCAGCGCATTGACCAGCGCCGCGGTATCCACAACCGGGCCACGGGCGACGTTGACCACGATGCCCTCGGGGCCAAGCGCCTCCAGGACGGCGGCATCGACCAGACCCCGCGTCTCGGATCCGCCGGCGGCGGTCACGAACAGCAACGAGCAGTCGCGCGCCAGCGCCTGCGCATCGGGGCGGAACGCGTCCGGCGCATCGGGCTTTTCGCTGCGCGCGGTGTAGAGAACCTCCATCCCCAGCCCGCGCAGCAGATCGGCCAGGCTGCGCCCGATGCGGCCGTAACCCAGGATCCCTGCCCTGCCCCGGATCACCGGACGGCCCAAAGCCGGCTTGCCGCCCGCGGCCCAGGACCCGGCGCGGATGAAGCGGTCGCCCTCGGCGATGCGGCGCCCGACGGCCAGGGCCAGGCCAAGCGCCATCTCGGCCACCGCATCGGACAGCACGTCGGGCGTGGTGGTCACGCGGATGCCCCGGCGGCGCGCCTCGGCCAGGTCGACGGCATCGACGCCGACGCCGTTCACCGCGATCAGCTCCAGGGCGGGCAGCCGCGCCATCTGCGCCGCCGACAGCCCCAAGGCGCCCGAGGTCAGAACGATCCGCGCCCCGGCGGCGTCCTCAATGGTGGTCCGCAGGTCGTATTCGGCGGACAGCCGATCCTGCATCGCCGCAGGCTTCAGCGTGGCCAGCGCCAGGATCGTGGGACGGCTCATGCGATCTGCCCCAGGAAGGCCTGCAGACGTTCGTTGCGCGGGTTGGTGAAGAAGGGCTCGGGCGCGTTTTCCTCGACGATGGCACCGCGATCCATGAAGATCACCCGGTCGGCCACGGCGCGCGCGAAGTCCATCTCATGCGTGACGCAGAGCATGGTCATGCCGTCGCGGGCCAAGTCGATCATGGTATCCAGCACCTCCTTGACCATCTCCGGGTCGAGCGCGCTGGTCGGTTCGTCGAACAGCATGATGCGCGGCTTCATGCACAGGGCGCGGGCGATGGCCACGCGCTGCTGCTGGCCGCCCGACAGCTGGGCGGGATACTTGTCGGCCTGTTCGGGGATGCGGACACGCTCCAGATACTGGCGCGCGGTGGCCTCGGCCTCGGCGCGCGGGACCTTGCGGGTCTTCATGGGCGCCAGCATGCAGTTCTCCAGCACGGTCATGTGCGGGAACAGGTTGAAGGACTGAAAGACCATCCCGACATCGCGGCGGACCTTGGCCACGTTCTCGGCCCCCGACAGCGCGATGCCGTCCACGACGATCTGGCCGGACTGGATCGTCTCCAGTTGGTTGATGGTGCGGATCAGGGTGGATTTTCCCGACCCGGACGGGCCGCAGATCACGATCCGCTCTCCGCGGTCGACGGTCAGGTCGATATCGACCAGCGCGTGATAGGCGCCGTAATACTTGTTGACGGCGCGCATGGTGATGGCATGTTCGGTCATCGGGGCTCCCCTGGGGCGCAAGGGCGCCCGGCCGCGTGGGCCGGGCGCATCCGGGTCACTGGGCGGTCTTGACGAAGTCGGGCAGCGGCTCGCCCAGCCATTTCTCATGGATGGTGTCGAGCGTGCCGTCCTCGCGCGCGGCGGTGACGAAGGCGTTGATCTCCTCCAGCAGGGCGTCCGAATCCGGCGCAACCGCGATGCCCTGCACCTGGCTGGACAGGTCGAACTTCTTGTCGAACCGGTCGCCCGCCACGCCCGAGATCTGCGAGAAGACCACGTTCGACAGACCGATGCTCTGCACCTGCCCCGACATCAGCGCCTGCACGGCGGTGGCGTCGTCGTCGAAGCGGCGTATCTCGGTCCCCTCGGGGGCGACCTCGGTTACGCCGGTGTCCTGGGTCGAGGCGCGGGCTACGGCGATCGACTTGCCCGACAGATCCTCCGGTCCCGCGACTGCGACGTTGGTGCCGCCGTAGACGCCGATGGCGATGCCCGCATAGGGGATCGAGAAATCGACGCGCTCGGCCCGTTCGGCGGTGATCCCGAGCGATGCGACCAGCACGTCGACCTGACCCGACAGCAGATAGGGGATGCGGTTCGGGCCGGTCACGGGCACGATCTGCGCCTCGACGCCCAGATGTTCGGCCAGGGCCTTGGCCACATCGGCATCATAGCCGTCCGGCGTGCCCGAGGCGTCCTGGATGCCGAAGGGCGGGAAGTCGACCAGCATGCCGACGCGGATCGTGCCGGCATCGCGGACCGCCTGAAGGTCGGCGGCAAGCGCCGGTGCGGCCAGAAGGGTCGTGGCGGCCAGGGCCGCGAACAGGCGACGGGTCAGTGTCATGGTATCCTCCTCCTCGGTGAAAACTCAGCGCGTGACGGCCAGGCGCATCCGCGCCTCCATCCGCCGGGCCAGCAGCGACAGCGGCCAGCACAGAATGAAGTAGAACGCCGCGACCGTGCCGAAGACCAGGAAGGGCTGGAAGGTCGCGTTGTTGACGATCTGGCCCGCGCGCGTCAGCTCGGTGAAGCCGATGATCGAGGCCAGCGACGTCCCCTTGATCAGCTGCACCAGGAACCCGACCGTGGGCGCGGTGGCGGTGCGCATGGCCTGCGGCAGCACGACATGGCGCATGCGGTCGCCATAGGACAGGGCCAGCGCGGTCGCGGCCTCGGACTGGCCCTGCGGGACGGCCTGGATGGCGCCGCGCCAGATCTCGCCAAGGAAGGCGCTGGCATGCAGGGTCAGCGCGACGGCGGCGGCCAGCAGCGGGTCGATGGGCAGGCCCAGCACGGCCAGCCCGAAATAGACCAGAAACAGCTGCATCAGCAGGGGCGTGCCCTGAAAGACCTGGATGAAGGCCATCGAAATCCAGCGCAGCGCCCGGGCCTGCGACGTGCGCGCCAGGGCCAGCGCCATGCCCCCCACCGCGCCGCCTGCGAAGGCGATGAGCGACAGGATCAGCGTCCAGCGAATGGCCATCAGGATGAACAGCACGTCGGCGGAGGAGAACTCACGGATCATGTCAGCGCCCCGCCGGATAATCGAAGAACACCCGCCGCAGCATCGCGAACAGGGTCGAGAAGCCCAAGGCCAGCAGGAAATACAGGGCCGTCAGCACCAGATAGATCTCGAAGCTGGCGAAGGTGCGGGCGTTCAGGTCCGCCCCCACCGCCGCAAGGTCGGTCGCCGAGATGACCGACACCACGCTGGAGGTCAGCATCAGGTAGATGAATTGGCTGGTCAGCGACGGATAGATGTTGCGCAGCGCGGGCTTCAGCACGACGTGGCGGAAGATCTGCACGGGGGACAAGGCCAGGGCGCGCCCCGCCTCGATCTGGCCCTGCGGGATCGATTCGATGCCTGCGCGGATGATCTCCGTCCCGTAGGCGCCGACATTGACCACCAGCGCCACGAGGGCCGCGGTATTGGGTGACATGCTGATGCCCAGGGCGGGCAGGCCGAAGAAGATGAAGAAGATCTGGATCAGGAAGGGCGTGTTGCGGATCACCTCGACATAGGCATCGACGATCCAGCGCAGGGGCTTGATACCGGACGTCTTGGCGACCGCCCCCAAGACCGACACGACCAGTCCGATGGCCATGGCCAAGAACGACAGCTGGACCGTCAGCCACGCCCCGTGGGCCAGCATGTCCAGATTGTCGAACACCGGCTGAAAGTTGAAGCGATACATCTGCCCTCCCCTGCGGATGTGTCCGTTCTCACGATTTAGAACGATCTAAAACGCAGCTAGGCCGATGTGTCAAACGATTTTTTTCCCGGAGCTTTCGCGCACCATGAGCGCGGGGGCCTGAAGGAACCGTTCAATCTGGCGCCCCGGCTCTGCCAGCCGCGTGGTCAGCAGCTGCGCAGCCTCTGCGCCGATCACCGCCGGGCGCATGGCAACGCTGCTCATCGGCGGATAGGTCAGTTCCGCCAGCGGCAGATCATCCAGACCGACCACGGCGATGTCCCGTCCCGGCTGACGATCCGCACGGCGCAGCCCCAACATGAGCCCGGCCGCCAGAACGTCGTTGAAGCACAGGACGGCGGTTGGTCGCGACGGCAGGGCCAAAACCTCATCGGCTGCGAGAGCTGCACCCTCCCACGTCAAGTCGGCCTCCACGATCCCCGCATCGATGGCACCGGTCCGGGACAAACCCGATGAGAAGCCCTCAAGCCGCTCCGCCTTGGCCGAGGTCATCGCGCGCACCGACAGAAAGGCGATGCGCCGGTGCCCCAGATCCGAAAGATGCTGAAGCGCCAGGCCAACCCCCGCGACATAGTCGGCGCCCGCGTAGTCCGTCTGTTGCGCGCCGACCTCGCGCAGCGCCTGCACCATGGGCAACCCCCACCGCTGCATCCGCGCCGGCAGCGCCGCATCCGTTCCGGCGGCAGGGCAAAGGATCACCCCGTCCACGCCATGACCCCGAAATCGCTGCAGGATCTCGTCCTGGCGATGCGGGTCATCCTCGCTGTTGGCCAGCAGCACGACGCGGTCCTGAGCCCGCATCACCTGCTCGACGCCGGTCAAGAACTCGGTGAAGAACGAGTTCACGAGATTAGGCACGATCACGCCGACTGTCCGACTGCTGTTGTTGCGCAACCGGGCGGCGCCGATGTCTCGGACATAGTCGAGGTCCGCCATGACCCGTTCGACCATCATCCGCGTGTGTTCGGCCACGAGAGGAGATTGTCGCACGACCAGGGAAACAGTCGCACGCGACACGCCCGCGACCCGGGCTATGTCCTCCAAGGTCGGTCGCTTTGTGCTCATGGCGCATCTCCCACAGTTGAGGCTCATCTGGCTGTCGGGTCCAGGGACGACGTTGATATCGTCGCTCGCGCAACAGTCTAATCTCAATCTGGAGGAGGCAGGAGCGGAGCACCACTGACAAGGATCATTTGAGGTCGTTATCCGCAAGGATGACCGCGTTGGAGGAAACGCGGCGTGAGCGTCGTGCGGCACGGATATCCCGCATCACGTGGAGGCGCAGTTCTCCCGTGCCGCACACTTGTGGCGCCGCGATCGACCGAGGTCAGGACCCATTGATCGGCTTGGATCCGCGCAGCCTGCGTGATTCAAACTCCCGAACTAGCGGCGTTGATGATGAGCAATCCTTTCTGGCTGACCGACGAGCAGATGGAGCGGTTGAGGCCGTTTTTTCCAAAGCGCCACGGCAAGCCGCGTATCGACGATCGGCCTGTGCTGAGCGGCGTAATTGTCACCAGTCGCAATGGTATGCGGCGGTGCTATGAACCGCGAGAGCATGGCCCTCCGAAGACCCTCTACGATCGTTGCAGGCGGTGGAGTGACGTGGGGGGCTTTGCTCGTATGACGGAGGGACCGGCCTCCGGAAACACCGAGCGGAAGACCGTCATGATCGACGCGACTTACCTGTGAAAGCGCACCGCACGGCGTCGAGCCTAAGTGTGAAAACCGGCGGGCCGAAGACCAACGCGGGCGCCTTATAGGCCCCACGAAGGGCGGCCTGAACACCAAGCTGTATGCCGTCACCAACGCCGAAAGTCGTCCGCTGGAGTCGTTCATGGCCGCGCGTCAGGTCAGCGACTACACCGGAGCCGCCACCTTGCTGGGAAGTCTGCTCGCTGCCGATTGGATGATTGCGGATCGGGGTTACGACGCCGACTGGTTCCGAGATGCGTTGAAAGACAACGGGATACGTCCATGCACCTCTGCAGGAAGTCGCGCGGCAAGGCCGTTCGCCACGATAATCGGCTCTATCACCGCCGTAATCGCATCGACATCATGGTCGATCGGCTGAACGACTGGCGCAGGGTCGCAACAAGCTATGACAGATGTGCGAGGACCTTCCTCTCCGCCGTCGCCCGCGCCACAACGGTCAAGTTCCGGCTTTGATGAAGAATGGGGCTGGACACTAGGCTCCAGACTCATTGAGTTTCACAGCCAGAACAAGACGGTTGCGGCGAGCATAATAGCTGAGAAGAACGTTTCCGGGCAGCGGTCATAACGGGTTGCGACGCGCCTCCAGTCCTTCAGACGCCCGAACATGATTTCGATGCGGTTACGCCTTTTGTAACGCCGCTTGTCGTATTTGACGACCTTCTTGCGGGACTTCCGTCCGGGGATGCAAACCTTTATCCCCTTGTCTTTCAACGCGTCTCTGAACCAATCAGCGTCGTAGCCCCTGTCGGCCAGAAGCCACCCAGCCTTCGGCAGGCTGCCCAGCAGCGCCGCCGCGCCGGTGTAATCGCTGACCTGGCCGGCCGACATGAAGAACCCGATCGGCCGCCCGTTGGCATCGGCGACAGCGTGCAACTTGGTGTTCATACCGCCTTTGGTGCGCCCGATCTGGCGCCCGCGCCCCCCTTTTTCACCCCAAGGCTTGAGGCCGTGCGGTGTGCCTTGAGATAGGTCGCGTCGATCATGATCGTCTTGTGCTCGGCGCTCTCGGCGGCAAGGCCGACCATGATCCGGGCAAAAACCCCGTTGTCGCTCCAGCGCTTCCAGCGGTTGTAGAGGGTTTTGGCCGGGCCGTATTCCTTCGGCGCGTCACACCACCGCAACCCATTGCGATTGATGAAAATTATGCCGCTGAGGACACGGCGATCATCGACGCGGGGCTTGCCATGGCTTTTGGGAAAGAACGGTTTCAGACGCTCCATCTGGGCGTCGCTCAGCCAGTAAAGATTACTCATCGATCAGGTCTCCTTGAGGAGCCTGAATCACGCGAAAAGCATGAAATCAATGGGTCTGGAGCCTAGGCTTCGCTCTCAAAGCCGCGTCAACACGCTCCAAGGGCGGGTACATTTTGGTGGTGCCCTGTCCGGCCGTGATCAAAACGCAGTCAACAAAACCGTCTCAGGTCTTTTGAAGCTTCTTTATCCGGATCCAACAGTCGCCGTGTCAGACGAGGATCTCGAATGGGCGGTGCGCCTCGCCCTTGAAGTGCGTCGTCGCGTGAAAGAGCAGCAGAAACGTATCGGCTCGACCGAGTTCCGGAACACGCAATTCAGCTATGCGATGGGCTTGGATGGCGTTGAGAAATTTGTCTCGACCCCGGAGCTGCAGAGCGAGGACAGCATCGGCTCCGATCCTTTGCCTGCTGGTCAGGTCTGGGCGATCAGCCCGGGCGGCCAAGACGAAAGCACCGGACTGTTTCGCATCGAGGTTACGGAGAGCACCGGCGGCGGCGTCCGCATCTTGAACCAATCACCTCCAGGTCCGTTCCGTGAAAGCGCGCGCATTGCTGAACAGAACCTTTACGCGAGGTCGCGAGAGCTCGTCGGTGAGCGCAATCCGCGCGAGCATGAATTTGCTTTGCAGCTCAGGTCCTTCGATGCAGCGAAGAGCGGCGAACAGCTTGGCGTCGGCGTCCTCGTCGCGCTATCGTCCGCGCTCCTCGGCAAACCGCTGAAGGGGGGGCTCGTGATCGCTGGCGGCATCACCCTCGGCGGCACTATTGAACCGGTTCATAACCCTATCGACGTCGTCGAACTAGCCATGGAAAAAGGCGCAAACGCTGCGCTTTTGCCGGTCTCTAGTCGTAGAGCCCTGATCGACCTTTCGGACGATGTGGCGACTAAAGTCCAGGTACTGTTTTACTCTGACGCGCCTGATGCGCTTCGCAAAGCACTGCACGACTAGGTGCTCTGAATGAAACCCCGGTCAATAAACATCTTCCTCCTCGACGGCGATCCGAACGGCATCCGGGTTCGGCAGGCTGCCCAGCAGCGCCGCCGCGCCGGTGTAATCGCTGACCTGGCCGGCCGACATGAAGAACCCGATCGGCCGCCCGTTGGCATCGGCGACAGCGTGCAACTTGGTGTTCATACCGCCTTTGGTGCGCCCGATCTGGCGCCCGCGCCCCCCTTTTTCACCCCAAGGCTTGAGGCCGTGCGGTGTGCCTTGAGATAGGTCGCGTCGATCATGATCGTCTTGTGCTCGGCGCTCTCGGCGGCAAGGCCGACCATGATCCGGGCAAAAACCCCGTTGTCGCTCCAGCGCTTCCAGCGGTTGTAGAGGGTTTTGGCCGGGCCGTATTCCTTCGGCGCGTCACACCACCGCAACCCATTGCGATTGATGAAAATTATGCCGCTGAGGACACGGCGATCATCGACGCGGGGCTTGCCATGGCTTTTGGGAAAGAACGGTTTCAGACGCTCCATCTGGGCATCGCTCAGCCAGTAAAGATTACTCATCGATCAGGTCTCCTTGAGGAGCCTGAATCACGCGAAAAGCATGAAATCAATGGGTCTGGAGCCTAGGCAAATGGAGCGTCTGGGAATTCGGTCGCCGGCGGATGCTGCAGCCTTGCTTTCAATCATATACCTAACGAGAGTGAATATTCTGACCGAACCGGCATTCCACTATGTGACGCGAAACCCTTTTCTCGCTCCGCAGGCAAAGGTGCGGCAATTGTCGCTGGCTTACACCATGATTGCACGCATTCAGAAGGAGGGGTGATATGGGAACGATGGTCGCCGGGGCACCACTTTTGGCGGGTGGGCCTCCCGGATGGGTCGCGTATGGCCTTCTTGGCTTGGGGACGCTTGCGGCGGGTTATTTGATCTACGAAAACACACAAAGCAATGCGATCACTGTGCCGACCACAGGCACCCAGACGGATACGGCACGCAGATCCTGTGACCGGCCGTGGTCCGTGCGAATTCATGCGCAGGGCAACGTCATCGGCGGCCGAGGAGGCGCGACACTCGGCGCACCACCTATCGTAAGGCCAACCTCCCCCGTGATCGTGGTCGAAGGGCTTGGATTGTCCGCAGCGACCTTTGCCATGCTGAGCAGAGGACAGGCAAGGACCCTGTCTTCTGCTCACGCTCAGGCAAACACCTGGATTTCAAGACGCCCTCCGGGCGGTTATCTCGGGCAGAAGAGTTTCTACGGGACTGGCGGGCAGCGGGGCAATGATCGCTTCGATGTGGACAGCTACGGCTGCTCTCCCAACTTCATTACATGAGGACGATGTGAAGCTTTCCGAAATTACAGCGCATCCGCTCTTTCCGTTCAGCGACTTTCGCGACAACGACGCGTCTTTTCTTATGTTGGAATTATATTGGGCAGCTCTTGCCCGTGAAGCATTGGGCGAGGAGGTCTCCACCAAAGCTCTCCCTTTGCAGGCAACCGAGCGGGATGACGAGGCTTTCGGCGACCCTCTCATGATCGACTTCTGGATTCCGTCTCTCCGACGGGGCGCGAAAGTGACGCTGTTGGAAAACGCCGAGGCACAACCCGCATGCCGCGACAGCCTTGATAAGTTGGCGTGTTTCCCGTCCATTGTCGCCTACATGTCCCGACGGGGGATCAGCGGCCCCGATGATGAGATTGATCAGCTATGCTTTCGTGCCGACATGGGAGATGTCGCGCAAGAAGTTATCGCCCACCTGCTGCGGAAATTCTTATTGGAAGAAGTCGCGCCTTCCGTCATCGAAGCATGGTTTGATGATTTCTGTGCGCGCACCGGAGAAGGGCCAACTCAGCAAGAACTTCAAGCCTATTATGCGGCTCAAAATTCGGATGAAGAATAGCTCAATTTTCGACTGGTGCAGAGCGGAAGCTTTATCGGTGGAACTGTCGAGCGATCCGAACTACGAGACAATCCGGACGACCTTCGATCTAGGCTCCAGACCCATTGATTTCATGCTTTTCGCGTGATTCAGGCTCCTCAAGGAGACCTGATCGATGAGTAATCTTTACTGGCTGAGCGACGCCCAGATGGAGCGTCTGAAACCGTTCTTTCCCAAAAGCCCTGGCAAGCCCCGCGTCGATGATCGCCGTGTCCTCAGCGGCATAATCTTCATCAATCGCAATGGGTTGCGGTGGTGTGACGCGCCGAAGGAATACGGCCCGGCCAAAACCCTCTACAACCGCTGGAAGCGCTGGAGCGACAACGGGGTTTTTGCCCGGATCATGGTCGGCCTTGCCGCCGAGAGCGCCGAGCACAAGACGATCATGATCGACGCGACCTATCTCAAGGCACACCGCACGGCCTCAAGCCTTGGGGTGAAAAAGGGGGGCGCGGGCGCCAGATCGGGCGCACCAAAGGCGGTATGAACACCAAGTTGCACGCTGTCGCCGATGCCAACGGGCGGCCGATCGGGTTCTTCATGTCGGCCGGCCAGGTCAGCGATTACACCGGCGCGGCGGCGCTGCTGGGCAGCCTGCCGAAGGCTGGGTGGCTTCTGGCCGACAGGGGCTACGACGCTGATTGGTTCAGAGACGCGTTGAAAGACAAGGGGATAAAGGTTTGCATCCCCGGACGGAAGTCCCGCAAGAAGGTCGTCAAATACGACAAGCGGCGTTACAAAAGGCGTAACCGCATCGAAATCATGTTCGGGCGTCTGAAGGACTGGAGGCGCGTCGCAACCCGTTATGACCGCTGCCCGGAAACGTTCTTCTCAGCTATTATGCTCGCCGCAACCGTCTTGTTCTGGCTGTGAAACTCAATGAGTCTGGAGCCTAGTTCGGACTGATTTGATGACGAACACGCATGATCGGCCTTCGGACATCTGGACGCTGAGCGGGCGGGCGCCGGGGGAGGGGCCTGATGCGGACGCGCCTGCCATGCGCGTCATCCGCCTGTCCGGGATCGAGCCGCTGGACCGCCAGATCGGTGCATTTCCGCGAAGGACCGTTCCTGACATGCTTCGCCGGCATCTCTTCGCGCCGCAGGCACCGGGCGCGGAGGACCCTGCCATGGGCCATGATGCGCCTCCGCTGCGGCTCTTTGCGGTTCTCGACGGCGCGAAGGTGCCCGATGTCGAGGAGACGCTCGCAGCCTCGGGCCTGCCGCATCTGTGCCTGTTCAAGGGCCGCGCGGCCGAAGAGCTGGGCGCCACCGCGCCCTGGCTGGTCGAGCTGGACGAGGGCGCGGACCTGCTGCGCCGGCTGTTCACGCGCTCCGCGGCGCCGCGCGATCTCTGGGACGCGGAGGCGGCGCTGTTCCTGCGCAGCCGGGGCGACATGCACATGCTGCACCGCCATCTGCGCCGGTTCACGCAGCTGCCGGATGGCGGCAGGCTCGTCCTCTTCCGCTTCTGGCAGCCGGATCTGATGGTCGACATCCTGTCGGCGGACCGCGACCAGGAGGTGATCGCCCGCAGCTTCCTGGCCGTCGGCCAGCCCTGGCAGATCCTTGACGTCATCGGCCTGGATCGCGACGGCGACGGTGCGGCGATCCATCTGCCCGCGGCCCCGCCCGAGGGTCCGGTTCCGGTGCCGGCGCTGGACGGCCGCTTGGGGGTGCTGCTGTCGGAGGCCATGCGGCGGCGGCGCATCCGCGACATGGCGCGCGCGCTGCGCGGCGATTTCGCGACCGAGCTGGCGGCGGTTCCGCTGCGGGACCTGCGCGACCATGTGGGCGCGTCGATCCGCCGGTCGCGCGATCTGCGCTTTACCCGGCTGCCGCTGATCTACATGCTGGCGGCGTGGGAGCTGTTCTACGGCCCGCTGACGCAGATCCGTGATCCGGAGGGGATCCTGGTGCAGACGCTGAGCTCGACCCTGGACGAGGACGGGCGCTTCCGGCGCATCCAGGCGCGGCTGCAGGTGCTGGACCGGCAGGGTCTGCTGCCCCGCGGCATCGCCTCCTTCGAGGGGGACGCATGACCCGGTCCCCCGATCAGATCGCGGCCCGCGCCCAGGCCAGCGCCTATGGCTTCACCGGCTCGGTGGACGGCCTGACCAAGCCCTGCGCGGGTTGGGTCGCGGTCGAGGCGTGCTACAGCGACCGGTGGGCCACCCAGCTGACCGGGGCGCCGATCCGCATCGCCGATGCGGGCGGCGTGGTGATCGACCGGACGGCGCGGACCCGCGGCCTTGCCAGCTATGGCCTGACGGATGGCGACGCGGAGACCGCCCCTCTGGCCGAGCTGGGCCGGTTCCGCCAGGCGGAGGTGCGGCCGGGCCGCGTCGATGTCGATCTGGTGCCCGAGCGCGCCGGCGATGCCGAGGCGGATGCGGCCATGGCCGAGCTGGGCGCGGCCCTGACGCGGTTTCGCGACACCGGCATCGGCGCGCTGCAGCCCTGGGTCCGCCAGTGGGAGGCGCGCGGCATCCTGTCGGTGGCCGAGGCGCAGCGCGACGGGGTGATCCGCGGCCTGCAGGCCTGGTGGTCCGGCGAGAGCGGCTTCTGGGGCGGGGTCAGCCAGCTGGCGATCCGCAAGGCGCAGGAGGCGGCCGACTGGTACGGGGCGCAGCCGCTCCATATGCGCCTCAGCCCGGGATTGCTGCTGGGGTCCTGGGCCTGGGACAGGCTTTCCGACGCGGCGCAGAGCGTGATCGGCGGGGCGAAGGACCTGATCGAGCACCTGCCGACCATCATGGCGGCGCTGCGCAACTTCGCCACGGGCATCGTCGACAGGATCGAAGCGGCCGTCGACAGCCTCTGCGCGCTGCCGGGCGAGTTCGGCGCGCTGTTCCGCCGGGTCAAGGCCACCGGCCAGGACTGGATCGAGCGGATGGTGCTGATCGCCAGCGAGACCAACGCCTTCGAATACAGCTTCCATTGCTGCATGGCGGTGGTGATGAACATGGTGCCCAACTTCTGGGCCGAGATGTTCGGCGTGGCCTCGGGCTTTCTGCTGCCCGAGGTGCTGATCGAGCTGATCCTGATGGTGATCGGCGCGCTTTCGGCAGGCACCACCGCGGGGCTGATCGCGGGGCGGTTCGCCGTCCTGACGGCCAAGCTGACGCGCGCCGCGACGGGCGCCCGGGGCCTCGCGGTGCTGCTGCGCGTCCTCGACGGCTTCCGCAGCGCGATCGGGGCGCTGGCGCGGATCGGCCGGGGGCTGCATCGCGCGATCTCGATGGGCACCCGCGAGGCCAGCGACCGCATCGTCCGCCTGCGCCACGAACTCGCCCAGCTGCAGTTCCGCGTCGAGCCCGGAACCCTCGGCATGAACGGCGCAAACATCAGGATCGTCAGGAAGCGGATGCCGCGCTTCGAGGTGCGCCCCTGCTTCGATGTCGCCGGCTACGCCCGCCGCCGCGCGCCCGACGACCCCCTGGCGCAACGCCGCATCGCCCGCGAATACAGCCGCCAGCTGGCCGATCAGGAGCGCGGACTGAACAACCTGACCGTCGGCGAATACCGAACCGCAAGGCAGGCCTATAACGAGTTGGGCCGGGATGGCGTCAGCGATGGAGCGGCGCAGAAGCAGGCTCGGCGTGGACTTTCAAACTCGATTGAGCAAAGCGTCGAGCGTAGTTTGCGAATCAACAATCCGGGACTGACAGCAATTGAAAGGCGACGCCGCGCTGTGCAAAGAACCCAAACGCTCATGAGCAAGCTGGCCGCGTTGCACGATCCGGATATGATCGCCGGTGGCCATGATCGTATCCGTCGCGTGGGGGATTCGGGAGTAAACTCCTCGATCGGTGGCGGTTGGGGCGACTATCAGAACCCCGATAGCCGAATTGCGCGCATTGACGCCGCCGTCGATCATGCCGGATTGGATGCGAATGCAAAGCTGAACATTCACTTGCCGCCTTGTAGGAGTTGACCATGAGCGAAGCTGAGATTGACGAGTTCGAGAAGGAGTATGGGCGGCCTGTGGATTTTATCTCGGCGCCGGATGCATCTCGTGTTTTCGTTGGCACAGGACTTCCACCGATATTATTCGATTATTGGGACCGGATAGGATTTTCCAAGTTCCTTGGAGGGTTCTTTCAGGTGATCAATCCAAAGGACTATGAGGGCGCTCTTGATGCTTGGCTCGGCGACAGCAAGTTCAGAGGTCTTGATCGCTATTATGCCATTCGGATGGATGCATTCGGCAACATGGACGCGTTTGGGATCAAGACTGGCAGCGCTTTCACCACGAGCGTTTTTTTTCATGCACTTTTGGAGGCTGCTGAGGATGACCGTGCGGCAATCAGAGAGGGTAAGGGTAATGATGCCATCCAAGCTGTTCTGGTCAGAACCTTGCCGGAGGATGTCCATGAAGATTCCGAAGAGGAAAGCATCCGCCTTTTTTTCGCTGCGAAAGACAAGCTAGGCGATCTTGGTCACAACCAGATCTACGCCCCGGTTCCTGCCATCCCGCTCGGCGGCCAGATGCGGATCGAGGACCTGCAGATCGTGGACGCGCCAAGCTATCTGAGGATGGTGGCCGAGATCGCACCGCCGCGCGTGATGACGATGCGGGACCTCACGCGCCTGGCGTTCGGAGATGGTGCGGAGGAGACCTTGGCCGGATTGCTGAGGAAGTGACGCTTTAATCGGACGTCCGAACGCTGTCTCGACATGTCCTGCAAAATCATCTGCCATACTAATCGGACGGAAGCCTTCCGGCCGCATAACGACTTGCAAAGCGGAGCAGCATCGACGTCTCGGCATACGACGACAATCGTTCAGCTAACGTCCTTACAGTGTTAGCTGGTATCTGTATACCGCGATCTTGCACCTTTCTATGCCGAGTTCGCGCCAGCCATCGCAATAGCTCGGGTATAGTCGCTTCGGAATAGCGCTGCTCCACCTTGACGCACGGCCGGGCGGCCGCGTCAAACCCTTTACGACCAGCCAAGCCTTGACCATGCAGCGTCGGCGACGAACGTCCGCTCCTACGTCCTGAGACCCATGTTATGCCGCACCGCGATCAGACGGCTCTCTGCCCTTTGCGTCGGATCACACGCCTGCGATGCTGCACTACCGTCAATTGACGCTTATTCATCCTGTGGCTCCTGATGCGCCGCGACACAGAGATGCCGCCCTCTACGCTCGACATCCCCGAAGGTCCGGCACTCGCTGAATGCTTCACAAATAGTCGGTTGATCGCGAGATGCGCCGGTGCAGGCTGCATTCACTGCGTTGTTGCAGGCAGCTTCGCCGCCCTTGAGAAGCATGCAGGCCGCATTTGTTCGATTACAGTTCTATTAGCCCTTGAAGGCCCTCATATACAACAACTGAGACGCTGTAAGAACACCTCACCTTTTCAAACCACTATAGGCTGATTACCGATTTGACACAGTCATCAGCCGTGGAGAATTTCGGCCGCTGGAGAGCAAGATGAAGCGGATTTGCCTTGGGGCCGGTGCATACCTGCAACCACATAACCTTTGAATAAAACAACAAAATTCGGCCTGAGCCGAACTGAGAGAAAGGTTTGTTCGTGGAATTTGGCGGAGCGAGAGGGATTCGAACCCTCGAGACGGTTTCCCGCCTACACACTTTCCAGGCGTGCGCCTTCGACCACTCGGCCACCGCTCCGTGAGGCGGGTCTAGCCCGACGCGCGGCGCGGTGCAAGCCGGTAGTCACAGCTTGGAGACGCGCTTCTGCAACTCGGCCAGCTGGCGACGGATCTCGGCCATGTCGCGGTCGTCGTCCGGGGTGGAGGCCGCAGGCCCACCGGCGTCGTCTTCGGGCATGCGGCCCGAACTGCCGCCGCGCCAGCCGCCCATCATCGCCTTGAGGAACAGCTGCTGCTGGCGCTGCAACGCGTCGAAGCCCGGCATGGAGGCCATCGGGTTCGGCATCGAAGCCATGTTCTCCATCAGCTTGGACTGCCCGTCGCGCAGCATCTCGAAGCTGGCGGCCAGGAACTGGGGCACGACGGACTGCGCGCTGGTGGTGTAGCTGCGGACCAGGTCGGTCAGCACGTCCAGCGGCAGGACGTTCTCGCCGCGGCTCTCATGCTCGGCCACGATCTGCAGCAGATACTGCCGCGTCAGGTCGTCGCCCGACTTCAGGTCGACGATCTTGACCTCGCGCCCCTCGCGGATGAAGCGGGCGATGTCCTCGAGCGTGACGTAATCGCTGGTCTCGGTGTTGTAGAGGCGGCGGCTGGCATAGCGCTTGATCAGCAGCGGCGCGGTGGATGCGGCCATCGTGGCTTCCCTGAATGCGTCTTTGCGTCATGATGAAAGCTGCACCCGCAAAACGCAAAGGAAAAAGCCCCGCCTTGCCGCATATGCGAAAGGGGCGACCGAAGCCGCCCCTGCGCAGGTCGGACCCTGGGGGTCAGATCACTTGTCGGTCGCGGCCGCGGTCGCCTTCTTGACGGCGGCTTGGGTGTCGCGGGTCGCCTTCTCGGCGGCCTTCTGGGCGTCCGACGCCATGTCCTTGCCGGCGGTCAGCATCAGGTCGACGGTGTCCATCTGGACCTTCTTGGCGACCTCGGCATAGGCGGCCATGTGCTCGGCGGCCATCTCGGCCGAAGCGGAGGCGAAATCGCTCATCGCCTTGGCGTATTCGGACGGGTCCTGCTTGACCGCGGCCAGCTCGCCCATGCGCGCGATCGAGTCCTTGGCCCAACGGGCCGAAATCTCGGTCGAACGCTCGGCGGCGCTCAGCGCCACGCGGGCCAGCTTCTCGCCCATCACGGACTGCGACTTCATCGCGTCCTGCATCGAGCTGGTGTCGACGGGGAAGTTGGCCATCATGTCCTGCATCGTCTTGGCGAAATCGGGGGTCTTTGCCATATCGTTCACTCCTGCGTTGCAGCGACCGAGAGACGGGGGAACGGGTCGCCGCTATCCATTCCATGACGGCAATATGGATGCTGCACCGCAGCATTTCAAGATATTTCTTCTGCGCCGCAGCAAAAATCCCCAGCCCCGCTCAGCCAGCCCGATCGTGGACGTAACGCCCGGGCGCGGGCTCCAGCCCCTCGCCGGGGTCGCGGGCATCGACCATCGGGCCCGCGCGATCGGCCAGCCAGCGCCCCCAGCTGGGCCACCAGCTGCCCTCGTCGAAGGACGCGGCCTCCCTCCAGGCCTCCCACCCGCCATCGAAGCCGCCCTCGCTGAGGTAATGGCCGTACTTCCTGCGCGTGGGCGGGTTCACGATGCCCGCGACATGGCCCGACTGCGACAGGATGAAGGTCCGGTCCGCGCCGCCCATCTGCGCCACGCCGCGCCAGCAATCCGTCCAGGGCGCGATATGGTCCCCCTCGCAGGCCACGGCGCAGAGCGGCACGGTCACGTCCGACAGGTGCAGCCGGTGGCCCATCAGCTCGAACCCCTCGCCGGCAAAGGCGTTCTGCTGGCACAGGCCGCGCAGATACTGCATCGCCATGCGCCCCGGCAGGTTGGTGCTGTCGCCGTTCCAGAACAAGAGATCGAAGGCGGGCGGCGTCTCGCCAAGCATGTAGCTGCGGATCGCCGGCCCCCAGACCAGGTCGTTGGCGCGCAGGAAGCTCATGGTGCGCGACATCAGCTGCGCGCGCAGCAGCCCGTGGCGCTGCACCTCGGCATCGATGCCGCCCACGAAATCGTCCTGAAGGAAGCTGGTGAACTCGCCCTGATCCGAAAAATCGGTCAGCGTCGTGAACAGCGTCGCGCTGTTCACGCGCGTGTCGCCCCGCTGCTTCAGCAGGGCCAGCGTCAGCGACAGGGTCGTCCCGGCGATGCAATAGCCGACCGCGTTCAGCCGCGCCTGCCCGGTCAGCGCCAGGACGCGGTCCATCGCCTCCAGATAGGCTGTGACGTAATCCTCCATCCCGGTCTCGGCCATGGACGCGTCCGGGTTGCGCCAGCTGACGACGAACAGCGTGTGGCCCTGATCGACCAGCCAGCGGATCATGCTGTTCTGCGGCTTCAGGTCCAGGATGTAGAACTTGTTGATCCAGGGCGGAAAGACCAGCAGCGGCAGGGCATGCGCCTTGGGGGTGGTGGGCGTGTACTGGATCAGCTCGAACAGCGGTGCGCGATGCACGACCGTGCCGGGCGCCGTGCCGATGTTCTCGCCCACGGTGAAGGCGCGGCGGTCGGCCAGCGACACGATCATCTCGCCGCCATGCTGCTCCACGTCGCGGACCAGGTTCTCCAGGCCCTTCACCAGGCTCTCGCCCTCGGTCTGCACGGCACGCTCCAACGCGTCGGGATTGGTCGCCAGAAAGTTCGTCGGCGCCATCATGTCGATGATCTGCGAGGTCATCCAGTCGACGCGCCGCCGGGCGATCTGGTCGGGCAGCTCCAGGCTGTCGGCCGCCTCGCGCAGCGCGCGGGCATTGGTCAGGTACTGCCGACGGATCAGGTTGAAATAGGGATGCGTCCGCCACAGCGGATTGGCAAAGCGCCGGTCGGCGAGGCCGTCCTCGTCATCGCCGCTGACCTGCCCGGTGGCCAACGCCTGCTGGGCCTGGGCATAGTTCGACAGCGTCTGGCCCCAGAAGGCGACCTGCGTCTCGATCATCTTGGCGGGATGTTCGGCCAGGGTCTTCAGGAAGGCGTTGGCGGCCGTCAGGTAGAGGTCCGGTCCGGGCCCTTCGACGCCGGGATTGGGCAGGTTGCGCTCCGCCAGCGCGCTCATCAGGCGGTGCCCGAGGGCCTCGATCCGCTCGATGTTCTCGGCCAGGCGCTGGACGGCGGCAGGCTCGGTCGCGACGGGGGCGAGGTCGGGGTCGCGCAGGTTCGCAGGTTCGGGGGTCGCAAGTTCGGGGGTCGCGGGCTCGGGGGTCTGCGTGCCGCCCACGGTGCCGGCGGCGGTCTCGGGGGTCGTCCGGGGGGCGGCCTTGGCGGCGCGGCGCGGCTTGGCCGGCGCCTTGGGGGCCGCGGCCTTCTCGACCTTGGGCTGATCCTCGGCGGGCTGCTCGGCGTTGGCGGCGCGACGCGACGCGGGTGCGGCTTTTGCGGATGTTACCGATTTACCGCGCGATTTCGCAACATTTTTACCCGTCGCGTCCGGTCGTCTTGCCATGGTCCGTAATCCCCCCTAGGAATACGGCAATGATATGCGCAGGGCAGGCAAGGCGTAAACCCGGCTTCTGTCCCCGTCCAAGCGGCCCGCCGCGCGCAGATCAGGTATCGCAGTGCTGTAAATGGGGATAGCCATGCCGGTCAAAGGCCTCCGGGGCATCGTGTCCTACGACGCGATGGAGACGATCCGAACCACCAACGAATGGATGGGCGCCACCGCGCGGGCCATCGGCTCCTACCCCGCCTTCGCGCTGGTCCCGCATCCCGCCTTCCGCATGCTGGGGGCCTGGGGCCGCGTGACCGAGCGCAGCTTCGCCCGCATGGTGACCAAGCCGGACTGGGGCATCCCCCCCATCGCCGGAGAGGACGGGCAGGACCACATCGTCTATGTCGAGCCGGTGATCCGCCGCGCCTTCGGCGACCTGATCCATTTCCGCGTCGCCCGCCGCGACCCCCTGCCCCGCAAGGTGCTGCTGGTCGCGCCGATGTCGGGCCACTACGCCACGCTGATGCGCTCGACCGTGACGTCGCTGCTGAACGACTGCGAGCTCTATGTGACCGACTGGCACAATGCGCGCGACATCCCGGTCAGCGCGGGCAAGTTCGACGTCGAGGACTATACCCGCTATCTGGTCGACTTCATCCGCCACCTGGGCCCGGACGTGAACGTGATCGCGGTCTGTCAGCCCGCGCCGCTGGCCTTGGCCGCGACCGCCATCCTGGCCGAGGACGATCCCGCGGCCCAGCCCCGCACCCTGACGCTGATCGGCGGTCCGGTCGACCCGGACGCCGCCGCGACCGAGGTGACCGATTTCGGCAACCGCATCACCATGGGCGAGCTGGAGCACCTGGCCATCCAGTCGGTGGGCTTCAAGTATCGCGGCGCGGGGCGGATGGTCTATCCGGGGCTGGCGCAGCTCTCCAGCTTCATCACCATGAACATGGAGACCCATACCCGCGCCTTCATCGAGCAGATCTATGCCGAGGCGCGCGGCACCGCCAGCGAGGGCGACAAGCACAACAAGTTCTACGACGAATACCTGGCCGTGATGGACATGACGGCCGAGTTCTACCTGTCCACGGTCGAACGCATCTTCAAGAACCTGGAGATCGCCCAGAACCGCTTCACCGTGGAGGGGCGCCCGGTCGACATCGGCCGGATCACCGACGTCGCCGTCATGACGGTCGAAGGCGCGAATGACGACATCTCCGCTCCCGGCCAATGCGTCGCGGCGCTGGACCTGTGCACGGGCGTGCCCGACGCCAGGAAGGTGCAGCATCTGGAACCCGGCGCGGGCCATTACGGCATCTTCGCGGGCAAGTCCTGGCGGCTGAACATCCGTCCGCTGGTCCTCGACTTCATCGACGAGAACGCGGCCCTTCCCGACAGCGTCAAGCCCAAGCGCAAGCGCAAGGCAGGTGGCGCGGCGGCCGATTGCGGCGTGAACGACCCCGTCCATTCCGACAACGTGGCCGTCTGAGCGCCTGCGGCCCGGTTCGCCGGAACCGGGCCCACATCATCGTGGTTGTGGTCCGAATGCCGCGCGACGCGGTGCGAAAGGACCCACGATGACCGACCACAACCACCAGTTCTGGAGCCGCCTGGACGACATCAACAGCGGCATGCTGGGCCTGACCCATGATGCGCGCCTGGTGCCGATGTCGCATTACACCGACCGCAAGGCCAATGTCCTGTGGTTCATCACCGCCCGCGACACGGACCTGGCGCGCAGCGTCGCGTCGGGCGCCCAGCCCGCGATCCATGTCGTCAGCGACGCGGGCCAAGGCCTCTACGCCCGCATCCATGGCCAGCTGTCCCTCTCCGACAACAGCGTCAAGCTGGACGAGCTGTGGAACGCCGTCGCCTCCAGCTGGTTCGAGGACGGCAAGCAGGACCCCGACGTCCAGCTGCTGCGCTTCGATCTGGACGAGGCCGAGGTCTGGGCCACCGGCGGCAGCCTGTCCTTCCTCTATCAGATCGCCAAGTCCAAGATCACCGGCGATAAGCCCGACATGGGCGACCACTACTCCCTGACCTTCTAGGCGATCGCCTCGATCGTCCGGGCGATGAGTTCCAGACAGTCGGGCGTGGAGAACCGGTGGTCGGCCCCCTTCACCAGGGTCAGCCGCACATCCTCGCCCGACGCATGGTCCAGCAGATCCATCGCCCAACCGACCGGGACGTCCATGTCCGCCGTGCCCTGCAGCATCCGCACCGGCATCGGCAGGGTCAAAGGCCGGTCCAGGACCAGATGGTCGCGGCCATCCTCGATCAGGCGGCGCGTCAGCACCAGCGGCGCGCCGTATTCGCTTGGACGCTCCACCTTCCCGTCACGCAGCAGCGCGGCATGTTCCGCCTCCGAGAACCCGGCCCGGAAACCCTGTTCGGTGAAATCCGGCGCGGCGGCGATGGTCACCAGACCTGCGACCCGCTCCGGCATCGCGCGCGCCATCAGCAGGCTGATCCAGCCGCCCATGGACGATCCCACCAGGATTTGCGGCCCCTCAGTCAACGCCAGGATCGCGGCACGCGCATCGGCGGCCCAATCGCCGATGCAGCCCTCCTCGAACAGGCCACCGCTCTCGCCGTGGCCGGAATAGTCGAAGCGCAGGAAGGCCCGTCCGTGCGCGGCGGCCCATTCGTGCAGGAACTCCGCCTTGGAGCCGCGCATGTCCGACCGGAACCCGCCCAGAAAGACGATGCCGGGGCCCTGCCCCTCCAGCCGCTCATAAGCGATGCGCCGTCCCTGCGGCGTCGTCAGAAATTGCGTCATTCACTTACCTCATCCAATCCCCATGCGACCCAGGCCCCCAGCACCGATGCCAGCGCAAAGGCCGCGACCGCCCAGGCCGCGCCCAGCACCGCCAGCGCGGCCGATGCCGCCCCGGCGACCAGCAGCACAACCCCCACGACCAGGTTCGACACCGCCGTATAGGCTGCCCGCTGATCGTCGGGTGCCATGTCGACCAGATAGGTCGTCCGGCCCTGCCGCACCCCGTGATAGGCGATCATCAGCCCGAACAGAACCACCGCGATGGCGCCCGTCGCCTGCGCCAGCCCCATCGCCGCCAGAGCCAGCGCCACGCCCAGGGCCAGCGCCCCCGACACGCCCGACCAGATCAGCACCCGCCGGGCCGAGCGGTCCGACATCCGCCCCCAGACCCAGGAGGACAGCAGCGATGCCAGCGCCGAGGCCAGCACCAGAAGCCCCAGCTGCCGGTCGCCGTCCCCCGCAGCGGCCAGCACCAGCAGATAGGGCGGCGCCAGGGCCGATCCGACCAGCAGCGACCGCGCGATGATGAACCGGGCCAGCTGGCCGTCCTCGCGCACCAGCCGCAGCTGTCCCAGGGATTGCGACAGGCTCAGCACCTCTTCGCGCGGCTGCGGCTCCTCGTCCAGGGTGGCGAAGATCGCGCCCGCCGCGATCCAGACCGCCCCCGCCAGCGCGACCGCGCCGATGACCAGCGCCGCCCGGTCCACGGGCTGCCACAGCAGCAGGCCCGCAAAGACGATCACGCCCGCCGCGCCGACGCTGCTGGCGAAGCCCGTGGCCGCGCCGCGCCGCGACTTGCCCACAGTCTTGCCCAGCACGTCCTTGTAGCTGGCCGAACAGACCGACCGCGCCAGGGCCAGCACCGCCAGCGCGGCGATGATGGCCGCCCCCGCGGCGGGCCCCTCCATCGTCAGCGCGATCCCCGCGATGGCCAGCGCGGCGAGGCCCTGCACGACGCTGCCCGCGGCCCAGGCCCATTTGCGCCGCGGCAGCGCCCCGATGGCGCCCGCCGTGAACAGCTGCGGCAGCAGCGATCCGGCCTCGCGCACCGGGACCAGCAGGCCGATCACGCCCGCCCCCGCACCCAGATGGGTCAGAAGCCAGGACAGGACCAGTTTCGCATCGACCAGCCCGTCGCCCAGCTTGGAGGCCGCCAGGGACAGGATGTGGCGCAGGAAGTTGCGCGGCTCGGCCGCCTGCTGGGTGTCGGACAGGCCGCCGTCGTTGTCCGGGTCCTCGACCAGGGTCTCGAACAGCTGTTCCTCGAAATCGGTGGCGTGGCGCATGAATGACCCCCATTGCCGGCGTAACCTTGACTAATCGCGCGGGCACGTCCATGCCTGCCCGACCATAACCCGCAACCGGGCGTTCCGTGGGCGCCAAACCGACGAGGAGGACAAGATGTCCCAGATCACCCTTACCTTTCCCGATGGCAATGCACGTGACTATGCGGCAGGCGTGACCGCCGCAGAGGTCGCCGAGAGCATCGCGCCCAGCCTCGCCAAGCGCGCCATCTCGGCCAGCCTGGACGGTCGCCACATCGACCTGGCCTGGCCCATCACCGCCAGCGGCGCCATCGCCATCCACACGATGAAGGACGAGGCGCAGGCGCTGGAGCTGATCCGCCACGACTTCGCGCATGTCATGGCCCGCGCGGTGCAGGCCATCTGGCCGGACGTCAAGGTCACCATCGGCCCGGTCCGCGACCATGGCTGGTTCTACGACTTCGACCGGGCGGAACCCTTCACCCCGGAGGATCTGGGCGCCATCGAGGCCAAGATGAAGGAGATCATCAACGCCAGAGAGCCCGTCCGCACCGAGGTCTGGGACCGCGCCCGCGCCGTCGCCCATTACGAGGCGGCGGGTGAGCCCTTCAAGCTGGAGCTGGTCGCCCGCATCCCCGAGGGTCAGGACCTGCGCATGTACTGGCACGGCGACTGGCAGGACCTGTGCCGCGGCCCGCATCTGCAATCGACGGGCCAGCTGCCCGCCGACGCGTTCAAGCTGACCCATATCGCCGGGGCCTATTGGCTGGGCGACGCGACGCGGCCCATGCTGCAGCGCATCTATGGCGTGGCCTTCCGGTCGCGCGACGAGCTGAAGGCGCACATGACCATGCTGGAGGAGGCCGCCAAGCGCGACCACCGCAAGCTGGGCCGCGAGATGGACCTGTTCCACATGCAGGAGGAGGCCCCGGGCCAGATCTTCTGGCATCCGAACGGCTGGAACATCTACACCACGCTGCAGGACTACATGCGCCGCAAGCAGCGCGCCGACGGCTATGTCGAGGTCAACACGCCCCAGGTCGTTAGCCGGAAATTGTGGGAAGAATCAGGGCATTGGGAGAACTATCAGGAGAACATGTTCATCGTCGAGGTCGATGAGGAGCATGCCAAGACCAAGACGATCAACGCGCTGAAGCCGATGAACTGCCCGTGCCACGTTCAGATCTTCAACCACGGCCTGAAATCCTATCGCGACCTGCCGCTGCGCATGGCCGAGTTCGGATCCTGCAACCGCTATGAGCCGTCCGGCGCGCTGCACGGCATCATGCGGGTGCGCGGCTTCACCCAGGACGACGCCCATATCTTCTGCACCGAGGACCAGATCGAGGCCGAGACCAAGAAGTTCATCGACTTCCTGGCGGGCATCTATGCCGATCTGGGCTTTGAGGGCTGGCGCATCAAGCTGTCGACGCGCCCCGAAAAGCGCATCGGCACCGAGGAAAGCTGGGACCGGGCCGAGGCTGCCCTGGGCAATGCCTGCAAGGCTGCGGGGCATGACTATACCGTGTTCCCGGGCGAGGGCGCGTTCTATGGCCCCAAGCTGGAATTCGTGCTGACCGATGCGATCGGGCGCGACTGGCAATGCGGCACGCTGCAGGTGGACCCCAACCTGCCCGAGCGTCTGGACGCGGAATATGTGGGCGCGGACGGCCACAAGCACCGTCCCGTCATGCTGCACCGCGCGGTCCTGGGCAGCTTCGAGCGCTTCATCGGCATCCTGATCGAGAACAGCGCGGGCAAGCTGCCCTTCTGGCTGGCACCGCGTCAGGTGGTGGTCGCCTCGATCGTGTCCGATGCGGACGGCTATGTGCATGAGGTCGTGGCAGCGCTGCGCGCCCGCGGCATCCGCGCCGAGGCCGACATCCGCAACGAGAAGATCAACTACAAGGTCCGCGAACACTCCGTCGGCCGTGTCCCCGCGATCCTGGCCATCGGCATGAAGGAGGTCGAGGAGCGCACCGTCTCGCTGCGCCGCCTGGACGCCCAGGGCAGCCGCACGCTGCCCCTGGACCAGGTCGTGGCCGATCTGGCGGCCGAGGCCACGCCGCCGGACCTGCGCTGATCGCCGCCTGCGTCAAACGCGGCACGACGGGGGCCGCGTTTGACTCTTGCCTTTTGCGGCGATTCGGGCATCCTCTCACTCGCGTGAGCGAAGACTTTCTACCGCCTCCCTCTTGGGCAGCCGGAAGACCGAAAGCGGGCTGCACGGCCTGGCGCAATCCTGCGTCGGGATGACTTGAAGGAGAATACGGTTATGGCGACCGGAACGGTTAAGTGGTTCAACGCAACCAAGGGCTTTGGCTTCATCGCGCCGGACGACGGCGGCAAGGACGTGTTCGTGCACATCTCGGCCGTGGAACGTGCCGGCCTGACCGGCCTGCAGGACAACCAGAAGATCGCGTTCGAGCTTCAGTCGGGCCGTGACGGCCGCGCCTCGGCCAGCGACCTCAAACTGCTCTGATCCCGCCCTCGCGCGCGATCCGGACGGCCCGTTCGCGCGGGCCGTTTTTTCCATTCCGCAGGACCGGCGCATCGCGCGCCCAAGGGAGGCGACCATGACCCGCCTGGACATCTTTGCCGACCCGGTCTGCCCGTGGTGCCTGATCGGCAAGACCGAACTGGACCGCGCGCTGGACAGCCGCCCCGACCATCCCTTCGCGATCACCTGGCATCCGTTCCGCCTGAACCCGACCATGCCGCGCGAGGGCATGGACCGCGTCGCCTATCTGCGCGCCAAGCTGGGCGATCAGGCCGAGGCCGCCGGGCGCGCGCTGGCCGAACGCGCCGCCCAGCTGGGACTGGCGCTGAACCCCTCGCCGCGCGAGCCCGACACGACCGACGCCCATCGGCTGATGCATTGGGCCGGGCTTGAGGAGGCCCAGGACCGCGTGATGGAGGGCCTGCTGCGCGCCCACTGGCTGGAGGGCCGCGACATCGGCGACCCCGCCGTGCTGAGCGACATCGCCGCCGCCGCGGGCATGGACGGCACCGTCACCGCCCGCCTGCTGGCCTCCGACGCCGACCGCGACGAAGTCGCCCGGCGCGAGGCCCATGCCCGCCAGCGCGGCATCTCGGCCGTGCCGACCTTCATCGTGGCCGACACCCACGCGGTCAGCGGCGCCCAGCCTGCCGCCCTGTGGCAGCAGGTGATCGACGATCTGACGGGCCGGCACGACGGGTAACTTGCAGACTCTGCAAGGTTGCGCTATCAGCGGGGTCGAACCCAACTGGTGACCCCCATGACCGATGCCACCCTTCCGGGGCTCGCGGCCCATCGCCGCCTGCCCCTGCCCGAATTCATCGCGATGCTGGCGTTCCTCTTCGCCACCATCGCCTTCTCGATCGACGCGATGCTGCCGGCGCTGCCGGACATCGCCGCCGACCTGACACCCGACAACGTGAACCGCGCCCAGCTGATCTTGACGACCTTCGTCGCGGGCATGGGTCTGGGCACGCTCTTCGCCGGCCCGCTGTCCGACGCCTTCGGCCGCAAGCGGACGATCACCGCGGGCTTCGCGATCTACATCGCCGCCACCGTCGCCGCGATCTATGCGCAGTCGCTGGAGTTCCTGCTGGTCGCCCGCTTCGTGCAGGGCCTGGGCGCCGCCGGGCCCCGCATCGTCGGGCTCGCCCTGGTCCGCGACCTCTACGAGGGCCGCGAGATGGCCCGCATCAGCAGCTTCGTGATGATGATCTTCATCATGATCCCGGCCGTGGCCCCGACGCTTGGCGCGGGCATCATCGCGATCTCGGACTGGCACGGGGTCTTCCTCGCGTTCATCGCATTCGCGCTGATCGGCGCGCTGTGGCTGAACCTCCGCCAGGCCGAGACGCTGCCCCCCGCCGCCCGCCGCCCCCTGCGCCTGACCACGCTGGTCGGCGCCGCGCGCGAGGTGCTGTCCGACCGCCAGGTGATGCTGACGACCCTGGTCCTGACCCTGGGCTTCGGGCAGATGTTCGGCCTCCTCTCCTCCGCCCAGCAGCTCTTCGGCGAGACCTATGGCCGGGGCGAGAACTTCCACCTGTGGTTCGCCGCCATGGCGCTGCTGTCGGGGTCGGGGACGGTGCTCAACGCGACCTTCGTCATGCGCTTCGGCATGCGGCGGATCGCGAAATGGGCCTATGTGATGCAGACGGTCGTGTCGGCCGTGACGCTTGCGCTGATCCTCTCCGGGATCCTGCCGCCCACGGCGGAGTTCGCGCTGTTCTTCTTCTGGGCGGTCAGCGTGTTCTTCATGGCCGGGGTGACCTTCGGCAACCTGAACGCGCTGGCGCTGCAGCGGATGGGACATATCGCGGGCATGGCCGCCTCGATCGTGGCGGCGCTGTCCACGCTCGCCGCGGTGCTGATCGCGGCTCCGGTGGGCCTGCTCTACGACGGCACGGCCGTTCCGGCGGTGGTGGCGACGCTGGTCTGCTCGGCGCTGGCCTGGGCGCTGATGCGCGGCCTGCGGGACTGAAGGACCGAAGGACCGGGCGCGACGCCGGGGGGTCCGGGGGGCTGGCCCCCCGGCCCGTCGCGGGACGCAGATCAGGCCGCGATCCCCTCCGGCGCCTTCGCCCCGGTCATGTAGGCCACGGCATCCGACATGGAATGCTCCTTGGGATTGATCACGCAGAGGCGCTTCCCAAGGCGGTGGATGTGGATGCGGTCGGCCACCTCGAAGACATGCGGCATGTTGTGGCTGATCAGCACGATCGGGATGCCGCGCGAGCGCACGTCCAGGATCAGGTCCAGCACGCGCCGGCTCTCCTTGACGCCCAGGGCTGCGGTCGGCTCGTCCAGGATGATCACCCGGCTGCCGAAGGCCGCCGCGCGCGCCACTGCCACGCCCTGGCGCTGGCCACCCGACAGGGTCTCGACGGGCTGGGCGATGTTCTGGATGGTCATCAGGCCCAGCTCGGTCAGCTTCTTGCGGGCGAAATCGTCCATCGCCTGCTTGTCCAGCATCCCGAACCACTGGCCCATGATGCCCTTCTTGCGGATCTCGCGCCCCATGAACATGTTGTCCGAGATCGACAGGGCGGGCGACAGGGCCAGCGTCTGATAGACGGTCTCGATCCCCATCCGGCGCGCATCCAGCGGGCTGTCGAAGCTGACGGGCTTGCCCTCCAGCAGGATCTCGCCCTCATCCGGGCGCACCGCGCCCGAGATGGCCTTGATCAGGCTGGACTTGCCCGCGCCGTTGTCGCCGATCACCGCCAGGATCTCGCCGGGATAGAGGTCGAAATCGGCATGGTCCATCGCGGTCACCCGGCCATAGCGCTTGACCAAGTTGCGGGCGGAAAGCAAAGGCCGGGTCATGACGACACCTTTCTGATCCATTGGTCGATGGCGACGGCGAAGATGATCAGCCAGCCGGTCGCGAACAGCTGCCACAGCACGTCCACGCCCGCCAGCCGCAGGCCCGAGTTGAAGACGCCCACGATCAGCGCCCCGATCAGCGGCCCCACGATGGACCCGCGTCCGCCGAACAGCGAGATCCCCCCGATGACCACGGCCGTGATCGATTCCAGGTTCGCCTCGAAGAAGGAGGTCGGGCTGATCGAGCCGACGCGCCCGATGGACGACCAGGCCGCCAGCGCGCAGATGACGCCCGCCACGACATAGACCGACAGCAGCACGCGCTTGGTCTGGATGCCGGCCAGAGCGGCCGATTCCGGATCGTCGCCCACCGCATAGACCCGCCGTCCCCAGGCCGTGTAGTAGAGCGCATAGTAGAGGACCGCGAACACGATCAGCATCAGCACGACCCCGTAGGTCAGCACCGCGCCGCCCACATTGAAGCGCTCGCCGAAGAACTTCAGCAGCGGCGCCTCGGCGTCCAGGGTCTGACTGCGGATAGTCTCGCGACCCGACAGATAGTAGTTCAGCGCCAGGAACACGTTCCAGGTGCCCAGGGTGGTGATGAAGGGCGGCAGCTTCAGCCGCGTGACCAGAAACCCGTTCAACGCGCCGGTGGCCGCACCGCAGGCCAGGCCCACCACGATGGCGATCGGCACCGGGATGCCGAAGTTCACGGCCAGCTGGCCCATCACGACCGAGATCAGCACCATCACCGCGCCGACCGACAGGTCGATCCCGGCGGTCAGGACGACCAGCGACTGCGCCGCCGCCAGCGTGCCCACGACCGCGACCTGCTGCAGGATCAGCGACAGGTTGAAGGCCGAGAAGAAGTTGGGAGAGATCAGCCCGAAGGCGATGAGAGACAGCACCAGCACGATGACCGGAACCATGGTGGGATACTGGTGCAGGAAATGCTGCACCCGGTCCAGCGCGCTGCGGTGGCGATGGTCGAAACTGGCGACCGTCTCGTTCGCGTTGCGCGGAACCACGGGATCGGGGGTGTCAGACATCGATGTCTCCGTGGAAATGGCAAGGGGGCGATGGCGGAGGTTCCGCCATCGGCCGTCTCATCCTTGGGGCGCGGCGCGCGGGGGCGTCAGCCCCAGCACTGCTCCAGGCCTTCCGCCACGCTGATCGACGGCACGCCCTCGACCGGCTTGTCGGTGACCAGGTTCACGCCGGTATTGGTGAAGTCCAGGCCTTCGCTGGCCTCCGGCTTGGTGCCGTCGGCGGCGAAGGCCGCGATGGCCTCGATGCCCATCGACGCCATCAGCAGCGGATACTGCTGCGCGGTCGCGCCGATCACGCCGGCCTCGACGTTCTGGACGCCCGGGCAGCCGCCGTCGATCGACACGATCGTGGCGTTCCCCTCCATCCCGAAGGACTTCAGCGCCTCGTAGGCACCGGCCGCGGCGGGTTCGTTGATCGTGTAGACCAGGTTGATCGCCGGATCGCGCTGCATCAGCGCCTCCATGGCCTGCTGGCCGCCCTCCTCGTTGCCCGAGGTGACCTCGTGGCCGACGATGCGGGCGTCATCCTCGTCGCCGATGACGTTCTCGTCCTTCACGTCGATGCCGAAGCCCGCCATGAAGCCCTGGTCGCGCAGCACGTCGACCGACGGCGCGCTGGCCGACAGGTCCAGCATGGCGATCTTGGCATCCGCCGCCGCGTCGCCCATCTGGCCCGCGGCCCAGGCACCGATCAGGCGGCCCGCCTCGCGGTTGTCGGTGGCGAAGGTCGCGTCGGCCGCGTCGATCGGGTCCAGCGGCGTGTCCAGCGCGATCACCAGGATCCCGGCCTCGCGGGCCTGGCCCAGCGATTCGGTGATGGCCTTGGTGTCGGAGGCCGCGATCAGGATGCCCTTGACGCCTGCCGCGATGCAGCTTTCCACGGCCTGCTGCTGGGTCTCGTGGTCGCCGTCGATCTTGCCGGCGAAGGTCATCAGCTCGACGCCCAGCTCCTCGGCCTTGGCGGTGGCGCCTTCCTTCATCTTCACGAAGAACGGGTTGATGTCCGTCTTGGTGATCAGGCAGGCCTTGGTGGCCTCCTGGGCCTGGGCGAAGCCTGCCGACAGGGCAAGGGCGGACACCGCGACGGATGCGCGGAAAACGGTCTTGATGGTCACTTGACTAACTCCTCCAGCACGACGGTTCCTCGGCCGTCTTGCCCTTACAAAGCACCACAAGAAACGACTTGTCAATAAATCAATCATGTTGATTAATGCATTTTAGGAGGACGGAACCCATGCCCCTAGACCGTGACGCCCCCGGCTGGCTCAGCCGCAACGAGCGCGTGATCCTGTCGCTGATCCGGCGTCGCGGGCCGATGCCGCGTGCGGCCCTGGCGCAGCTGACCGGGCTGTCGGCGCAGTCGATCACCAACCTCACGCGCAAGCTGATGGCGGCCGGCTTCCTCGAGGCCGAGGAGGTCGTGCGCGGCAAGGTGGGCCAGCCCTCGGTGCCCCTGGCGCTGGCTCCGGACGGGGCGTGGTTCCTGGGCCTCAAGATCGGCCGCAGGCTGGCGGAACTGGCGCTGGTCGACTTCGCGGGTCGGGTGCGCATGCACCGCCAGGAGGTCCACGCCCACCCCCGCCCCGACCGCATCCTGGCCTTCGCGCGCCAGGGGCTGGAGACGCTGACCGCCTCGCTGACCCCCGCGCAGCGGGCGCGGCTGATGGGTCTGGGCATCGCGACCCCCTATCGGCTGTGGGACTGGGGACAGGAGATGGCCGACTGGAGCGGGCACGACCTGCGGGCCGCCTTGGCGGCGGACCTGCCCTATCCGGTCTTTCTGGACAATGACGCGACCACCGCCTGCGGGGCCGAACTGGTCTTCGGCACGACCGCCCTGCCCCGCGACTTCATCCACATCTACATCGCGCATTTCGCGGGGGGCGGCATCGTGCTGGACGGGGCACTGCGCCACGGGCCGACGCGGAACGCGGGCGCGCTCGGCTCGATGCCGGTGCCCCTGCCGGGGGCGCAGGGCGGCCAGCTCTTGGACCGCGCCTCGGTCTCGGCGCTGGAGGCGCGGATCGGACGCTCGCTGCCGCCCGACGATTCGGGCTGGGACGTGCCCCCCGACATCGAGGCGGACTGGGCCGAGGAGGCGGGCCGGGCGCTGGCCTTCGCGGCCATGTCGGCGGTGGCGCTGGTCGATCTGCCGCTGGTCGTGATCGACGGCGCGGTCCCCCCCGCCACCCGCGCGCGCCTGGCCCAGGCCACGCGGCGGGCGCTGGAGGCGATGCCCGCCGCCGGGATCGACCGCCCGACCGTGCTGGAGGGCAGCCTGGGGCGCAGCGCGCGCATCCTGGGCGCGGCCGGCCTGCCCCTGTCGCATTTCTTCCAGCCCGACGGCGCGCTGGATTAGGCCGATTGCGGTTGACACGGGCGCCCGCGCCTCTATACGGCACGCTTCGTTGGTGTTGGTGGACCCCGCAAGGGGAACCCTGTCGGACCCTGGATCGCAAGGCCCCTGGTCAAAGGACAACGCCCTTCGCAACCTGTTGAAGGAGATCAGCCGTGACCAAACGCACGTCTGCCAAGTACAAGCTCGACCGCCGCATGGGCGAGAACATCTGGGGCCGCGCCAAGTCGCCCGTCAACCGCCGCGAATACGGCCCCGGCCAGCACGGCCAGCGCCGCAAGAACAAGCTGTCGGACTTCGGCACCCAGCTGCGCGCCAAGCAGAAGCTGAAGGGCTACTACGGCGACCTGACCGAAAAGCAGTTCCGCCGCATCTACGCGGAAGCTGAACGGATCCGCGGCGACACCGGCGAGAACCTGGTCGGCCTGCTGGAGCGCCGCCTGGACGCCGTCGTCTATCGCGCCAAGTTCGTGGCGACCATCTGGGCCGCCCGCCAGTTTGTGAACCACGGCCACATCCAGGTCAACGGTCAGCGCGTGAACATCGCCTCCTACCGCGTCAAGGAAGGCGACGTCATCTCGATCCGCGAGCGGTCGCGCCAGCTGGCCATCGTGCTGGAAGCCGTCGCCCTGACCGAGCGTGACGTTCCGGACTACCTGGAAGTCGACCACAACAAGATGACCGCGACCTTCGTGCGCACCCCGGCCCTGGGCGACATCCCCTATGCCGTGCAGATGGAACCGAACCTGGTCGTCGAATTCTACGCGAAGAACTGATCTTCGCCGCACCGCATTCTTCAGGGCCGCATCTTCGGATGCGGCCCTTTTTCATTGCATTCGATGCATTCGATTCTGGATTTGCGGCCGCGACCCGCTAGCGTCGCGGCATTGCATCCAACCGGAGCGCCATCATGGCCCGCATTCGTCTGCACCGATCCTTTGACCTGACCATTCCCACCCGCTTCGGCGAAGGCCGCTTCGGCGGCGACGAGGAGTGGATCGACTATGCCGACGGCTATCGCGTCGCCATCGACGGGGCCGGGCGCGACCGTGCAGACGCGCTGCGCCTGACGCAGGACGGCCGCGCCGTGGTGACCATGTCCGACTTCCTGATCTCGACCGCGCCCCAGGTGATCGACATTGCCGCCCTGTTCGAACGCGGCGACTATCTGTCGGTCTGGCGCACGATCATGGAGGGGAACGACCAGATCACCGGCTCCTCGGGGCGCGATGTCGTCTCGGGGCTGGCGGGGAACGACCTGATCCGCGGCCTTGGCGGTGACGACCGGCTGTCCGGCGGCGCGGGCGCGGACCGGCTGGAGGGCGGGCTGGGCAACGACCGGCTGCAGGGCGATGCGGGCAACGACATTCTGGACGGGGGCCTGGGCAACGACACGCTGAACGGCGGGGCGGGGAACGATCTGCTGATCGCGGGGCGCGGTGCGGATGTCGTGATCGGCGGCGCGGGCGTCGACACGCTGCGCATGGCCACCACGGCGGACGTGACCGTGGACCTGGCCCTGACATCGGTCCAGCGCTTTGCCGGCGGATCGGTCACCGTGACCGGGGTCGAGAACCTGCGCGGCGGTGGCGGCGACGACCGCCTGTCGGGGACCGCCGGTGCCAACGTCCTGGAGGGGGGCGCGGGCGACGACATCCTGGCCGGCCGGGCCGGGCGCGACCAATTGGACGGCGGGCTGGGGGACGACAGGCTGGACGGCGGCGCGGGCGCCGATGTGCTGCGCGGCGGCGCCGGGGCGGATGCCTTCGTGTTCCGCGCCGGCTCGGGCGCGGACCGGATCGTCGACTTCCGGATCGGGACCGACAGCATCGTCTTCGAAGGCGGCGCGGACGGCATGGAGGATCTGCGCATCATCGACCGCGGTGCGGATACGGTGATCCGCTTCGGCACCGACAGCATCGTGCTGACGGGGGTCGATCACCTGCGCCTGGACGAGGGTGATTTCGTCTTCCTCTGAGGACGCATGCGCGGCGGTTTGGGGGCTTTCCTTGTCGGTGACCGGGCACTAAACCGGGCGCGGACAAAGGATGGACCCCATGACCCAGACCCCCGTGCAGCCCGGCATCATGGACATCGCGCTTTACGTCAGCGGCGAAAGCACGCTGGCCGGGCGCGACGACGTGCTGAAGCTGTCGTCGAACGAGAACCCGCTTGGCCCCAGCCCCGCAGCGCAGGAGGCCTTCCGCCGTGCGGCAGGCGATCTGCACCGCTATCCGGCGACTGATCACGCGGGCCTGCGCGCGGCCATCGGGCAGGTCCACGGGCTGGACCCAGACCGCATCATCTGCGGCGTGGGCTCGGACGAGGTGCTGCAATTCGTGGTCCAGGCTTTCGCGGGGCCGGGCGACGAGGTCATCACCACCGAACACGGCTTCTCCATGTATCCGATCCTGGCGCGCATGGTCGGCGCGACTCCGGTCACGGTGCCGGAGGACACGCGCCGCGTCGACGTGGACGCGATCCTGGCCGCCGTGACCGAGCGCACGCGCGTGGTCTTCATCGCGAACCCGGCCAATCCCACGGGCACCATGCTGGGCGCGGACGAGTTGCAGCGCTTGGTGGACGGGCTGCCGCCGCAGGTGCTGTTCGTGCATGACGGGGCCTATACGGAATTCGCCGACAGGTTCGACGGCGGCGCGTCGCTGGTCGACCGGCATCCGAACGTGATCATGACGCGGACCTTCTCAAAGGCTTACGGCCTGGGCGGCCTGCGCATCGGGTGGGGCTATGCCGCGCGCGAGATCATCGACGTGCTGAACCGCATCCGTCAGCCCTTCAACCTCTCCAACGCCCAGATGGAGGCCGCACGCGCCGCCGTCTTGGACCGCGACTTCACCGACCGCTGCATCGCGCTGAACGCGCGGATGCGCGAGCGGATGCGGCAGTCGCTGATCCAGATGGGCATCGGCTGCGACGAGAGCTTCGCCAATTTCGTGCTGGCGCGCTTCGACAGCCCCGACACCGCCGCCGCCGCCGATGCGGCGCTGCGGGCCGAAGGCATCCTGGTGCGGCGCGTGGGCGGATACGGCCTGCCCGACGCCCTGCGCATCACCGTGGGCGACGAGGATGCGGTGACCCGTGTCCTGGACTGCCTGGGCCGGTTCATGCAGGGGCGCGACCAATGACGCAGGTCTATGACAAGGTCGCCCTCATCGGGCTGGGCCTGATTGCGGGGTCCATGGCCCATGCCATGCGCGAGGGGGGGCTGGCGGGCCGCATCACCGGCTATGCCCGCAGCGCCCAGACCCGCGACACCGCGCGCGAGATCGCACTCTGCGAGGTCTGCGACAGCGCGGCCGAGGCGGTGGCGGGCGCCGATCTGGTCGTGCTGGCCGTCCCCGTCGGCGCCATGGCCGAGGTCATGGCCGAGATCGCGCCCCATCTGGCCCCCGGCGCCACCATCACCGATGTGGGCTCGGTCAAGCAGTCGGTGATCGACGCCGTGACCCCGCACCTGCCCGCGGGCGCGCATTTCATCCCCGGCCACCCGCTGGCCGGGACCGAACATTCCGGGCCGCGCGCGGGCTTTGCCACCCTGTTCCGCAACCGCTGGTGGCTGCTGACGCCCCTGCCCGACACCGACCCGGAGGCGCTGGCCCGTCTGGACCGGCTGATCTCCGCGATGGGCGCCAAGACCGACCGGATGGACGCCCCCCATCACGACCTGGTCTTGGCCGTGACCAGCCATGCGCCGCACCTGATCGCCTATACGATGGTGGGGGTGGCCGACCACCTGCGCCGCGTGTCCGGCGAGGAGGTGATCCAGTATTCCGCTGCCGGTTTCCGCGACTTCACCCGGATCGCGGCCAGCGACCCGACGATGTGGCGCGACGTGTTCCTGCACAATCGCGAGGCGACGCTGGACATCCTGGGCCGCTTCACCGAGGAGCTGTTCGTGCTGCAGCGCGCCATCCGCATGGGCGACGGCCAGCAGCTGCACGACTATTTCACCCGCACGCGGGCGATCCGCCGCGGCATCATCGAGGCAGGGCAGGACACCGAGGCGCCCGATTTCGGCCGCACCCCCGGCGCCCGCGCGCCCGTGCCGGACGGCGCCGCCTAGAAGGCCGGCGCCGGGCCGATCGGCAGGCCGCCCAGCACGACCTGCCCGTCGCGGAAGATGACGGGCAGGCGCAGCTCTCCCTCTGCGGGGTCCGGGAAGGCCGGGCCGGGCAGCGCGGTGTCGATGGGCGCCTCGGAGAGCCTCGACAGACCGGCGCGGATCAGCAGGCGCGCGCCGTCGGGGATCAGCCCCAAGGCCCCCGCCATGTCGATCATCGCCTGCGAATCGGCAGAATAGAGCGCGACCTGCCCTTCGGCGCGGCCCTGCGCGTCGCGCGCCAGCCGCCCCACCAGACGCAGCCCGATCCCGCCCGCGGCGATCTCCAGGCCCGGCGTCTGCCAGCCCACGACCTGCGGGGCGGGCGCGTTCGGTGCGGGCGTGCCGTCCAGCCACAGCCGCACTGTTCCCGACCCCGCGACCGGCCCCGGCAGCAGCCCCGCCCCGAGGCCCAGGCTCTCCAGCGCGGCGGTCTGCCCCTCCTCCAGCGCCAGCGTCACGTCATAGGCCGCCCGCGCCGCGCGGGGCGCCTGCGCGCCAAGCGGCACCAGATCGGCATCCAGGCTGAGCCCGCCCGCCAGCGGCTGCCCGTCCAGGGTCAGACCGCGCGCCGAGACCTGCATCGCCCGGGGCGAGAACCCGTTCAGCGGCGCCAGCGCGACCCATGCGACCGGGTCGGACAGGCCCAGCTGCCGCTCCTGCCCCTCCTGGATCAGGGTCGCGGTCTCGGGCAGGTCCAGCCGCGCCGTCAGCGGCGACAGGGGCCGCAGCGACAGCGCCGCCCAGGGCAGGCGCAGACCCATCGCCGGGTCCTCCAGCCTGACATCGCGCAGCGCCACGCCCAGGCGGGCCGGATCGCGCAGCGGACGGATCTCGGCCGCGTCCAGCGCCGGATCGGCGGCGATCGCCGCCGCCAGCTGCCGGCTGGCCAGGCTTTCGGCGCCCAGCCAGCCGCCCACGGCCACCGCCGCCACCAGAACCGCCCCGATGATCGCTCCGCGCATGTCCGCCCTGCCCTTCCGTCCGTGGTGATGCTGCCCTACCTTGTGGGCCGAAAGGGGCGCGAATGGAACGGATAGATTGGATCTTCGGTTACGGGTCGCTGATCTGGAACCCGGGCTTTGCCCCTGCGGAGAGCGTCAAGGCGACGCTGACGGGCTTTGCGCGCAGCTTCTGCCTGCGCTCCATCCAGCATCGCGGCACCGAGGACGTGCCGGGGCTGGTGCTGGGCCTCGATCCGCAGGAGGGCGCGCTGTGCCAGGGCCTGGCCCTGCGCATCCGGCCGCGCGACCACGACCGCGTGCTGGCCGACCTGCGCGCGCGCGAGCTGGTCACCGACGCCTATCGCGAGGCAGTGCTGCCCGTCGCGCTGGAGGACGGGCGCGAGGTTCCGGCGCTGGCCTATGTGATGCGGCGCGACCACTGGCAATATGCGGGTGGCCTGCCCCTGGAGGAGCAGGCCCTCATCATCGCCGCGGCGCAGGGCGGGCGCGGACCGAATGCCGATTACCTGTTCAACACCGCCATCCACCTCAGCCGGATCGGCATGCCCGACGACCACCTGGACGATCTGGCCCGCGCCGTGCGCGCCCTGCTGCCCCCGGCCGGTTAAGCGCGTTCGCCGGAACGCTTGGCAAGTGATCCGCCCCATCCTACAGTCGGCCGAAAGCAGCGACGGGGCGGGGATTTACCGGTGAGCGATCCGAGCAATGGCGACAGGCAGCCGCCCTCGCGGCTGACCCTGACGAACCGACGCCTCGCGGCCACGCGCGACCAGGCGCTGACGGCCGAGACCGGATCGCCCCGCTTCTCGCAGCCCGTCCGCCAGATCCTGATGATGCTGACCGTGATGGGGCTGGTGCTGGCCGGCGGCTGGTTCGCCTATGGGCGCATCCTGTCCATCTTCGACGCGAACCGCTGGCTGAACGGGCTGATCCTGGCGGTCTTTGCCCTGGGGGTGCTGGGCTGCTTCTGGCAGGTCGCGCAGCTGGTCGGTTCGGTCAGCTGGATCGAACGCTTTGCCGCACGCCGCCGCGGGACCGACGGACCGGAGGGTCACGACGCCGCCCCCCGCCTTCTGGCGCCGCTGGCGGCGCTGCTGGGCTCGCGCGGTCCGGTGGGCGGGGCGATCGGGGCCAGCTCCGCGCGCTCGATCTTGGATTCCGTCGCGACCCGCATCGACGAGGCGCGCGACATCACCCGCTATCTGGCCAACCTGCTGATCTTCCTGGGCCTTCTGGGCACGTTCTACGGTCTGGCGACCACGATTCCCGCCGTCGTCGACACGATCCGCGCCCTGTCGCCGCAGGACGGCCAGAGCGGGCTGGACCTGTTCGAGAACCTGATGAGCGGGCTGGAATCGCAGCTGGGCGGCATGGCCACGGCCTTCTCCTCCTCGCTTCTGGGTCTGGCGGGGTCGCTGGTCGTGGGCCTCCTGGAGCTGTTCGTAACCCACGGGCAGAACCGCTTCTACCGCGAGCTGGAGGAGTGGCTGTCGGGCTTCACCCGCCTCGGCGTCGAGCTGGGCGACGGGGAGGCGGTCGATCAGGCCGCCCTGGCCGGGTTCCTGACCCAGATGGCCGCGCAGATGGACCGCATGCAGCGCTATCACGGCGAACGCGAGGGCCTGCGCGAGGAGACCGCGTTGATGGCGGATGAGCGCGTCGTGGTCATGGCCCAGGCCGTCGAGGCGCTGGTCGATCAGGTGCAGGCCGACCGCGCCGCAGCCACCGCCCAGCAGGAGCGGCTGACGCAGGCGCTGTCGCAGCTGGCCGAGCATCGGCCCGCCGCACCGGACCTGTCGCGGCTGGAGGCGGTGCTGGAGCGGATGTCGCAGGACATGGCAGAGGGCCGCGACGAGATGCTGGCCGAGCTGCGATCGGACATCCTGGTCCTGACGCGGGCGGTCCGCGCGGCGCGCTTCGGTGATCCCTTCTCGGATGCGCGCCTGGCCGCGGACCCGATCCTCAACCGATCCGGGGTCTGACCATGCGGCTGTCGCGCGGATCGTCGGCGCAGCGGTTCTCGGCCTCGATCTGGCCGGGCTTCGTGGACGCGATGACCGCGCTGCTTCTGGTGCTGATGTTCGTGCTGACCATCTTCACCGTGGTGCAGGGCGTGCTGCGCGAGGAGATCACCAGCCAAGGCAGCACCATCACCGACCAGGGCGAGGTGATCTCGCGCCAAGACCGGCAGCTGAACGAGCTGGGCGCCCAGGTCGCGGCCCTGGGTCAGGCCTTGGGCCAGTCCCGCGACAGCGAGGCCCAGCTGACCCGCGCGCTGGAGACCGAGGCCGAGCGCGCCGCACGCGCCGAGGCCGAGGCACGCGACCGCGCCGCCCGCATCGCCCGCCTGACCAGCCAGCTGGCCACGGGCGAGGCCGAACTGACCCAGGCCCGCACCCGGCTGACCGATTTCGAAGCCGAGGTCGCGGCGCTTCTGGCGGAACGTGCGACGGACCGGCAGCAGGTCGCCACGCTGGAGGTCCGCCTGGAGGAGACCGGGCGGCAGACCTCGGCCGCCGAACTGGCGCTGGCCCAGGCCCGCAGCGAGACCGACGCCCAGGCCGAGGCCGCGCGTCTGGCCGCCGCCCGTGCCGATGCGCTGCAGGCGCTGGCCGACGACCTGCGCGCCAAGGGCACCCAGCAGCAGACCCGGCTGAGCGAGGCCGAGGCGGCGCGTCTGGCCGAGGCCGAGGCCGCCCGCCTGCTGCGCGAGCGGCTGGAGGGGGCGGATGCCGAGCTGACCGCGATGACGCTGGCCCTGGAGGAGCAGCGCCGCGAGGCGGAGGAGACGCTGACCCTGCTGGCCGCCGCCAATGCCGCGCGCGACGAGGCCGTGGCCCGCGCCGATGGCGCGCTGTCCGAGGCCGAGCGGCGGGCGGCGCTTCTGGCCACGGCGCAGGGCGCGCTGAGCCGGCAGGAGGAGCTGGCCCAGGACGGCCAGCGCCGCGTTGCGGTCCTGAACGAGCAGGTGGCGCAGCTGCGTGCGCAGCTGGGCTCGCTGCAGGCGCTTCTGGACACGGCGGGCGACCAGCAGGCCGAGGCCGAGCTGCGCGTCTCCGACCTGGGGCAGCAACTGAACGCCGCGCTGGTCCGCGCCGCCGAGGAGACCCGCGCCCGGTTGGGCCTCGAGGAGGAGGCCCGCCGCCGCGCCGAGGCCGAGGCGCAGGATCTGGCCCGCTACCGCTCCGAGTTCTTCGGCCGCCTGTCGCAGATCCTGCAGGGCCGCGAGGGGGTGCGGGTCGTGGGCGACCGCTTCGTCTTCCAGTCCGAGGTGCTGTTCGCGCCGGGCGAAGCCACCCTGTCGGAGGCCGGACAGCAACAGATCGCGGGTCTGGCCGCCCTGCTGACCGACATCGCCGATGAGATTCCGCCCGAGATCGACTGGATCATCCGGGTGGACGGCCATACCGACGGCACGCCCCTGTCGGGGTCCGGGCGCTATGCCGACAACTGGGAGCTGAGCCAAGGACGGGCGCTGGCGGTCGTGCGCTATCTGTCCGAGGGGCTGAACTTTCCGGCGTCCCGGCTGGCGCCCACGGGCTTTGCCGACACCCGCCCCATCGCGCCCGAGGACACGCCCGAAGGCCGCGCCCTGAACCGCCGGATCGAGCTGAAGCTGACCGAGCGTTAATGCCCGACGGTGCGGGAAAAGACGTTGATCACCACCACGCCCGCCACGATCAGAGACAGCCCCAGGACCGCGGGCAGGTCCAGCCGCTGGCCGAAGACCACCAGTCCGATCACCGCGACCAGGGCCACGCCGCAGGCGCTCCAGATCGCGTAGGCCACGCCCAGGGGCAGCGACTTGAGGCTGACCGACAGCAGATAGAAGCTAGCCAGATAGCACAGCGCCATGCCGATGGTGGGCATCAGCCGGGAAAACTGTTCGGACCGCTGCAGCAGCGAGGTCCCCACGACCTCCAGCACGATGGCGAGGCCGAGGGGCAGATAGGGGGACATGGTCAGTCGCGCTCCGGCTTGAGGGGGCGGTCGTCCGGCACACCGGCCATGTGCTTCAGATGCCGCTCCAGTTCGGAATTGATCTCGGCCCCGACCAGCACGATCATCGCGTTCAGCCAGAGCCAGGTCATCAATGCCACGACCGCGCCCAGCGAGCCGTAGGTCTCGTTGTAGTTGCCGAAGTTCACCGCGTACCACGAGAACAGCATCGACGTGACGACCAGCGCCAGCCCCGCGATGACCGCGCCCGGAGAAATCCAGCGCCAGCGCGACTTGGGCGCCGCCGGACCCCAGCGATAGACCGCCGCCAGACCCGCGATCAGCAGGCCCAGCATCAGCGGCCAGCGGATGACGGCCAGCACCGTCTCGGCCCCCCAGCCGATCGGCAGCAGGCGCAGGATGATCGGGACGACGGCGATCACCGCCAGCATCATCGCGATCATCGCCAGCCCCCCCACCGTGAAGCACATCGCGGCCACGTTCAGCTGCACGAAGCTGCGCGTCTCGCGCTGGAAGAAGGCGACGTTCAGCGCCGAGAGCAGCGCCTTCATCCCGCCATTCGCCGACCAGAAGGCCAGAAGCAGCGCGACCACGCCCGCCAGCGACAGCGCCCCGGTCGAGGCCGAGGCGATGGCCACGACCTGCGCGCGGATGATGTCCAGCGCGCTGGCCGGCAGCAGCGTCTCCAGCAGCGCCAGATGGGTCTGGATGGTCAGCGGATCGGCCCAGAGCCCATAGAGCGACACGAAGGCGGTGATGGCCGGGAACAGCGACAGCAGCCCGAAGAACGTGACCCCGCCCGCGACCGACGTGACGCGATCCTCTCCGATCTGCCGGATCGTGGCCTTGGCGACGGTCAGCAGGTCGGCGCGACGCAGGTCGCGCAGGCCCGGCACGGGGGTCGCGTCGCGCGCCTCGTCCAGGCCGAAGCGCGCGCGCGTCGCAGGATCAAGCGGCCCGAACAGGGCCGCGCGGATGCCGGTGGGTGGTGTCATGCGCGCCGCGCCCTGCCTCGGCTCAGGCATGCGGCTCGTCGTGATGCGGCCGGGCGGCGCGGTCGCGGGGCTGGACGGGCTGCGGTCCGGGCGCACCGTTCAGGATCGCGCGCAGCTGATCGGCGGCGGCCACGAAGTCGCCCACGATGGAGGTCGCCTGCGACGACACGCCCCGAAACGCGGTGAAGGCCCCGGTCAGCGACTCGGCCACGCCGCTGAGGCCGCGCGACAGGTCGGTCGCGGTGCGCGTCAGGTCCTTGGCCATGTTGCCGCGACGCCCCCGCGACGCCCCGGCCCGCAGGCGCGCGGCACGCTCTCGGTCCTCGCGGTCCTGGGCGCGGACGCGGCGGCCCATCGCCTCGCGTTCCTCCTCGTCCAGCGCGGCAAAGCGCGGCGCGACGGCGGGGCCGTGCGGGCGATGGTCGCTGTCGGTGTCGGTCCCGGCCAGCTTGCGGCCCAGGATCGCGGCGGCGGCGGTGACGCCCGCCACGCCCAACGCGACGCCGGTCCAGACGATCACCTTGGCCGTGGTGCCGGCCTCCTCCGCCGGGCGGCCGGCATGGGCGGGGCGCTGGCCGGTGGGGACGGGACGCGGGCCGAAGCGGGTATGGCTGGTGCGCTCGGCCTCGGTCCGGGGGGAATGGGGCGGGTTCGGCTGATGGGGGCGGCGCATGGATCTCTCCGGTCGGTTGGCTGGACTGTTGCCACCGAACCCGCCGGGCGCGGGGAATGTTCCCGCGCCCCTGACGCGGCCGTGATGAAAACTTGCCCCCGCCCCCCCGCGCGGCTATGCCCCCCGCAGCGAAAGGAGCCCGCCATGATCCCGCGTTACAGCCGCCCCGAAATGGTCGCCATCTGGTCCCCCGAGAGCAAGTTCAAGATCTGGTACGAGATCGAGGCCCATGCCTGCGACGCGCAGGCCGATCTGGGCGTGATCCCGCGCGCCAATGCCGAGGCCGTCTGGCGCGCCAAGGATGTCCAGTTCGACGTGGCCCGCATCGACGAGATCGAGGCCGTCACCAAGCATGACGTGATCGCCTTCCTGACCCATCTGGCCGAGCATGTGGGCGCCGACGACGCGCGCTTCGTCCATCAGGGCATGACCAGCAGCGACGTCTTGGACACCACGCTGAACATCCAGCTGGTCCGCGCGTCCGACCTGCTGCTGGCGGGGATGGACCGGGTCCTGGCCGCGCTGAAGGCCCGCGCGCATGAGCACAAGGACACCGTCCGCATCGGCCGCAGCCACGGCATCCACGCCGAGCCGACCACGATGGGCCTGACCTTCGCCCGCTTCTATGCCGAGATGGCACGCGGCCGCGACCGGCTGGAGCGCGCGCGCGAGGAGATCGCGACCGGCGCGATCAGCGGCGCGGTCGGCACCTTCGCCAATATCGACCCGGCGGTCGAGGAGCATGTCTGCGCCAAGCTGGGCCTGCGCCCCGAGCCAATCAGCACCCAGGTCATCCCGCGCGACCGCCACGCGATGTTCTTCGCCGTGCTGGGCGTGATCGCCTCCTCGATCGAGAACATCGCCATCGAGATCCGACACATGCAGCGCACCGAGGTGCTGGAGGCCGAGGAGTTCTTCAGCCCCGGCCAGAAGGGCAGCTCGGCCATGCCGCACAAGCGCAACCCGGTCCTGACCGAGAACCTGACGGGCCTTGCGCGTCTGGTGCGCATGTCGGTCATCCCCGCGATGGAGAACGTGGCGCTGTGGCACGAGCGCGACATCAGCCATTCCTCGGTCGAGCGCGCGATCGGGCCGGACACCACGATCACGCTGGACTTCGCCCTGCATCGCCTGGCGGGCGTGGTCGAGAAGCTGGTGATCTATCCCGACAACATGCTGGCCAACATGAACAAGTTCCGCGGCCTGGTGATGTCGCAGCGGGTCCTGCTGGCGCTGACGCAGGCGGGCGTGTCGCGCGAGGACAGCTATCGCCTGGTCCAGCGCAACGCCATGAAGGTCTGGGAGAAGGGCGCCGATTTCCGCGAGGAGCTCTTGGCCGATCCCGAGGTCACCGCCGCCCTGTCCCCCGCCGAGATCGAGGAGAAGTTCGATCTGGGCTATCACACCAAGCATGTCGACACGATCTTCTCGCGGGTCTTCGGCGCCGCGCCGCGGTGATTTCCGGGCATCCGTCAACCATCCGTTAGGGTTGTCGTGGCATCCTGTCCGCCGACGCGATGACGGAGGGTGCCATGACAAGCCAGACGGGTCTCAATCAGCGGCAGAAGGCGGCGGTGATCGTGCGGCTTCTGCTGGACGACGACGAGGTCGCGGGGCTGGACCGGCTGGACAGCGGCGCCCAGACCCTGCTGGCGCAGGAGATGGCCGGGATGGAGCTGATCGACCGCGCCACCCGCGACGCGGTCATCACCGAATTCTGCGACCGGCTGGAATCGGTGGGCGTGACCTTTCCGGGTGGTCTGGACGGCACGCTGGCCATGCTGGGCCAGCGCCTGTCCGAGGACAGCACCGACGCCCTGCGGCGCACCGCCGCCATCACCGGCCAGTCCGACCCCTGGACGCGGCTCTGCGCCCTGCCCAAGGAGGCGCTGATCGCGCTGGCCAATGCCGAATCGGTCGAGCTGGTGGCGCTGATGCTGTCCAAGCTGCCGGTCGAGGCGGCCTCGGCCACCTTCCTCGCGCTCCCGCGCGAGCGGGCGCGGGTCGTGGCGCAGGCCATGTCGATGACCTCGGGCGTGACGCCCGCGGCGCTCAAGCGGGTGGGCTTGGTGCTGCTGCAGGCGGCCGAGGCGCTGCCCAAGCCCGCCATCGCCACGCCCGCGACCGACCGGATGGGGGCGATCCTGAACTTCGCCACCGCCGATCTGCGCGACGACGTGCTGGGCGCGCTGGACGAACGCGACATGGAATTCGCCGACGGGGTGCGCAAGGCGATCTTCATCTTCGCCCACATCCCCGCCCGGATCGAGCCGCGCGACGTCCCCAAGATCGTGCGCGAGCTGGACCAGGCGACGCTGGTGCGCGCCCTGGCCGCCCCGTCCGAGGCGGATGCGATGGCCGCCGACTTCATCCTGTCCAATCTGTCGCAGCGCATGTCCGACGGCCTGCGCGAGGAGCGCGAGGCCTTGGGCAAGCCCCGCGCCAAGGATGTCGAGGAAGCCATGACCGAGGTCGTCTCGGCCATCCGCCGCCTGCAGGAGGACGGCCAGCTGGTGCTGAAGATGCCCCAGGACGACGAATGAGCCGTCTTGCCCGCCGGGCGGCGCTGCGCGATAACGCGGCGTCCCGGAGGCGCTGATGACGAACAGGATCGCGATTGCCATGCTGCTGCTGATCGCCGCGGCCTTTGCGGTGGATGCCGTCTGGCTGGGCGGCGGCCTGCCCCTGACGGTGGCCCGCGGCATGGACCGGCTGATCGAGTATCTCAGCTTCTGGCGCTGACGGTCGGCCTTTTCGGCATTTGCATCGCGACCGCCGCCGCGCTAGAGCATGCGCAACCGTCACCTGCTCGAGAGGGATACCCATGGCAGTCAAGGTCGCCATCAACGGCTTCGGCCGGATCGGTCGCAACGTCCTGCGCGCAATCGTCGAATCCGGCCGCACCGATATCGAGGTCGTCGCGATCAACGACCTCGGCCCGGTCGAGACGAACGCCCACCTGCTGCGCTATGACAGCGTGCATGGCCGCTTTCCGGCCACGGTCACGGTGTCGGGCGACAGCATCGACGTGGGCCGCGGCCCGATCAAGGTGACCGCGATCCGCAACCCGGCCGAACTGCCCTGGGGCGACATCGACGTCATCATGGAATGCACCGGCATCTTCACCTCCAAGGAGAAGGTCCAGCCGCACCTGTCCACGGGCGCGAAGCGCGTCCTGATCTCGGCGCCGGGCGACAATGCCGACAAGACCATCGTCTTCGGCGTGAACCACGACACGCTGACCAAGGACGACCTGGTCGTCTCGAACGCCAGCTGCACGACGAACTGCCTGTCGCCGGTGGCGAAGGTCCTGAACGACACGATCGGCATCGACCGCGGGTTCATGACCACGATCCACAGCTATACCGGCGATCAGCCGACGCTGGACACGATGCACAAGGACCTCTACCGCGCCCGCGCCGCAGCGCTGTCGATGATCCCGACCTCAACCGGGGCCGCCAAGGCCGTGGGCCTGGTCCTGCCCGAGCTGAAGGGCAAGCTGGACGGCGTGGCCATCCGCGTGCCGACGCCCAACGTCTCGGTCGTGGACCTGGTGTTCGAGGCCAGCCGCGACACCTCGGTCGCCGAGATCAACGCCGCGATCAAGGCCGCCGCCGACGGCCCGCTGAAGGGCGTGCTGGGCTATACCGAGGAATCGCTGGTCTCGACCGACTTCAACCACGACCCGCATTCGTCGATCTTCCACATGGATCAGACCAAGGTCATGGAGGGCCGCATGGTCCGCATCCTGACCTGGTACGACAACGAATGGGGCTTCTCGAACCGCATGTCGGACACCGCCGTGGCGATGGGCAAGCTGATCTGATCGGCGCCCCCGAAACGCAAAAGGCCCCCGTCCGGGGGCCTTTTTTGTTTCCGCGGGATCAGTCCGCGTAGATCATCCGGACGCTCATCCCGCCATCGACCACGAAGCGCTGCCCGGTGACGAAGCCCGCCTCGTCCGAGGCAAGCCACGCGACCAGCCCCGCGATGTCGTCCACCCGCCCCACGCGCCCGACCGGATGCTGCCGATGGTCGGTCTCCGACAGGTCGGGCGTGTGCCGGTCGGCGGCCTTCCGCGCCAGCGACGTGTCAATCCAGCCCGGCAGGATGCAGTTCGCGCGGATCGCGGGTCCCAAGCTGACCGCCAGCGCATGGGTCAGCGCCACCAGCGCCCCCTTGGCGGCGGCATAGGACTCGGTATCCGGCTCCGACTGCAGCGCGCGGGTCGAGGCCATCGTCACGATGCTGCCCCGCGCGGCGCGCAGCAGCGGCACGCAGCCGCGGATCGTCAGAAAGGCGCCGGTGACGTGGCTGTCCTGCCAGGCCCGCCAGCGTTCCAGCGACAGGTCCTCGATCGGGCCGCTGACCGGACCGGCGATGCCCGCATTGCTGACCAGCAGGCCAAGCCCCGCCCCCTCCAGCCAACCGCGCAGCATGGACAGCGCGCCCTCCACATCGGCCTCGACGCCGACATCGGCGTGCAACACCAGCAGACCCGGGTCGGATGCGCCGATCTCCTGCAGCGCCTCGACGTCGCGATCCATCACCGCGATGCGCCAGCCATCGGCCCGCAGGCGGGTGACGATCCCGCGTCCGATGCCCTGCGCCCCGCCCGTGACCAGCGCCGTCCTCATGCGGGCCTAGCGCGTCTTGACGGCCGAGAGGCGGCGCGAATTCGCCCGCGTCCGTCGGCCATAGGGCCGCAGCCCGGCCGACAGCATCCGTTCGGCGCTGTGGCCGCGCATGCCAGCGCTGGCCATGGCGATCATGGATTCCGACAGGGCGGCCTGCTTTTCGGCGATCATGCGGAACGGCTCTCCGGGGGACTGGACCATCAGGCCCATCATCCCGGCCATGCGCATGCCGATCACCATGTTGGCCTCGATCGCCATGCGGGCGAACTGGGAGGCAAGCCGCACCTGCGCGGCGGGCAGAATCAGGGGCATCATCGGGTTCATTGGCGGAATTCCTTTCGGCCGACCGGGCAGGCCATGCCCGGCCCAGGCACATTGCGCCCTGTGGCGCAGTCAGACAACTGCCACTTTGGCCGCGGGTTCCCGCAATCCCGCGATGCCCGCTTGGCAAGGCCGCCCTGCCGTGGTTAGAGGCAGCCTCATGACACAGACGCTGACCCTTCGCCGCCCGGACGACTGGCACCTGCATCTGCGCGACGGCGCGATGCTGGCCGCGGTCGCGCCGCATTCCGCGCAATTCGGCCGCGCGATCATCATGCCCAATCTGGTGCCGCCGGTCACGACCGGCGCCCAGGCCGCCGCCTATCGCGACCGCATCCGCGCGGCCCTGCCCGCAGGTGCTGCGCTGGACCCGCAGATGGTGCTGTACCTGACCGACACGACGGATGCCGCCGATGTGGTGGGCGCGTTCCGCGAGGGCATCATCCGCGCGGTCAAGCTCTATCCGGCGGGTGCCACCACCAACAGCGCCTCGGGCGTGACTGATTTCGCGCGCGTCCAGCCCGTGCTGGAGGCGATGGCCGAGGCGGGCGTGACGCTCTGCGTGCACGGAGAGGTCACCGACCCGTCCGTCGACATCTTCGACCGCGAGGCGGTGTTCATCGACACCGTGCTGGACCCGCTGCGCCGCCGCACGCCGGGCCTGCGCGTGGTGATGGAGCATATCACGACGTCGCAGGGCGTGGATTACGCCCGCGCGGGCGGCGACGACCTGGGTGCGACGATCACCACGCATCACTTGGTCATCAACCGCAACGCCATCCTGGCGGGGGGCATCCGGCCGCATTACTACTGCCTGCCAGTGGCGAAACGCGAATCCCACCGCCTGGCGCTGCGCGAGGCGGCGACCTCGGGCGACGCGACCTTCTTCCTGGGCACCGACAGCGCGCCGCATACCGATGCGGCGAAGCTGCAGCCCTGCGGCTGCGCGGGCTGCTTCACCGCGCCGAACACCATGTCGATCCTGGCGCAGGTCTTCGAGGATGAGGGCGCGCTGGACCGGCTGGAGGCCTTCACCAGCCTCAACGGCGCGGCCTTCTATCGCATGGCCCCGAACGCGGACCGCATCACCCTGACGCGCCGCGACACGCCCGCCGAATACCCCGCGCAGATCGCGGCGGGCGCGGAGACGGTGACCGTCTTCGACCCCGGCTTTCCGCTTTTCTGGCATCTGGAGGACCAATGAGCCTGACCTTCCCCGCCCGCGAGGAGATCGCCCGCCTGACCGCCCGGATGCTGCTGGAGATCAAGGCCGTCGACTTCAACGCGTCCCAGCCCTTCACCTATGCCTCGGGCCTCAAGGGGCCGACCTATGTCGATTGCCGCCGCATCATCAGCTTTCCGCGCGTGCGCGCCACGCTGATGGATTTCATGGCCGCGACGGTCATGCGCGACGCGGGCTTCGAGGCCTTCGACAACGTGGCGGGTGGCGAGACCGCGGGCATCCCCTTCGGCGCGCTGGTCGCCGAACGGTTGGGCCTGCCGATGACCTATGTGCGGAAAAAGCCCAAGGGCTACGGCCGCAACGCCCGGATCGAGGGCGTGATGACCGAGGGTCAGCGGGTCCTCTTGGTCGAGGACCTGACCACCGATGGCGGCAGCAAGCTATCCTTCGTGGACGCGATCCGCGAGACGGGGGCAAGCTGCGCCCATACGGCGGTGATCTTCTACTACGGCATCTTCCCCGAGACCACGCAGCGTCTGGCCGATCACGGCGTGCAGCTGCACCACCTCTGCACCTGGTGGGACGTGCTGGCCGAGGCCCGCGCCCAAGGGTCCTTCGACGAGGCGACCCTGACCGAGGTCGAGGCCTTCCTGACCGATCCGCGCGCCTGGCAGGCGGCAAACGGCTGATCGGGTCTTATCCACAACTTCATGCGGCCGGCCCCGATGACGGGCCGGCCGCTTTCGGTTTACTGTGAACCAAGGCAGAAAAAGGGCAGGCAGACCATGAGCACCCTCACCGTCACCAGCACGCGCTTCATCGTTCCCGGCCAGTCGGAGGAGCAGGCGCAGCCCTCGGTCCCCTTCTCGCTGGAGGCCGAGCAGCAGCTTCTGGGCGCGCTGCTGACCAACAACGACGTCTTCGACCGGGTCAGCCAGATCATCAAGTCGGACCATTTCTACCACCCGGTCCATGCGCGCATCTTCGACATCTGCGCCGAACGCATCCGTCGGAACGCGCTGGCCAGCCCGGTCACGATCAAGGCCTTCCTGGAGAACGACGACGGGCTGAAGGAGCTGGGCGGCCCTGCCTATCTGGCCCGGATGGCGGCGGCGGCGATCAGCGCCTATGCCGCGCGCGACTATGCCCAGATGATCCGCGAATTCGCCCTGCGGCGCGAGCTGATGCAGCTGGGCCAGGACATCGCCGCCCGCGCCCAGTCCGTCGAGGTCGGCGACGATGCCGAGGAGCAGATCAAGGCCGCCGAACAGACGCTCTACAAGCTGGGCGAGGCCGGCACCGCCGAACGCGGATTCCAGAGCTTCCTCAAGGCCGTGACCGGCGCGGTGCAGGTCGCCAATGCCGCCTATCAGCGCGACGGCAAGCTGTCGGGGATTTCCACCGGGCTGATCGACCTGGACGCCAAGATGGGCGGTCTGAACAATTCGGACCTGATCATCCTCGCCGGGCGCCCGTCGATGGGCAAGACGTCGCTGGCCACCAACATCGCCTTCAACATCGCCAAGGCCTACAAGGTCGGCGAAAAGCCCGACGGCACCCAGGGCGCGGTCGAGGGCGGCGTCGTGGGCTTCTTCAGCCTCGAGATGTCGGCCGAACAGCTGGCCGCGCGCATCCTGTCCGAGGCCGCCGAGGTGCCCTCGGAACGCATCCGCTCGGGCAACATGGACGAGGGCGAGTTCCGCCGCTTTGTCGAGGCCGCCCATGCGCTGCAGAACTGCCCGCTCTTCATCGACGACACGCCCGCCTTGCCCATCAACCAGCTGGCCGCCCGGGCGCGCAAGCTGAAGCGGACCCACGGCCTCGACGTGCTGATGGTCGACTACCTGCAGCTTCTGAAGGCCGCGACAGCCAAGGACAGCCGCGTGAACGAGGTCTCCGAGATCACCCAAGGGCTCAAGGCCATAGCCAAGGAGCTGAACATCCCGGTCATCGCCCTGTCGCAGCTGAGCCGCCAGGTCGAGAACCGCGAGGACAAGCGCCCGCAGCTCTCCGACCTGCGCGAATCCGGCTCGATCGAGCAGGACGCCGACATCGTGATGTTCGTGTTCCGCGAGGAATATTACAAGGAACGCGAGAAGCCCTCGGACAGCGACTTGGACGCGATGGCGAAATGGCAGCAGGTGATGGAGGCCGTCCACGGCAAGGCCGAGGTGATCCTGGGCAAGCAGCGCCACGGCCCCATCGGCACGGTCGAGCTGGCCTTCGAGGGGCAGTTCACCCGTTTCGGCAACCTCGCCCGCGACCGCCAGAGCCAGTGGGACTGACGCCATGACCCTGCCCGTCCCGGTGGCGACCATCGGCCTCCTCCTGGCCTCGAACATCTTCATGACGGTGGCCTGGTATGGCCACCTCAAGTTCAAGACCGCCCCCCTGGTGACGGTGATCTTCATCAGCTGGGGCATCGCCTTCTTCGAATACCTGATGCAGGTGCCCGCCAACCGCATCGGCTACGGGTATTTCAGCGCCGCCCAGCTCAAGACCATCCAGGAGGTCATCAGCCTCTCGGTCTTCGCGATCTTTTCCTGGGTCTACCTGGGCGAAAAGATCGGCTGGCAGCACGGCGTGGGCTTCTCGCTGATCTGCCTCGGCGCCTGGTTCATCTTCCACGACTTCGGCTGATCGCGGGGGAGGCCCGGAGGGGGCGCCGCCCCCACCGGCGGGGGGTCCGGGGGGCGGCGCCCCCCGGCACGTCGCGGGACGCAATCCATCTGGCGCTTCCCCCCGCGGCCGCGCTATGGATGGGCCGCCGGACTTGCACATCGTGCAGCCCGCCCTTCGAACAGGTCACCGCCATGCGCACCCCGCCCCATCTCCTGACGCTGGTCGCCCTCTCGGGCGTCTCGGCGCTCTCCATGAACGTCTTCCTGCCCTCGCTGCCGGGCATGGCGCGCGATTTCGACGTCGATTACGGCGTGATGCAGCTCTCGGTCTCCGCCTATATCGGCGCCAGCGCGATGCTGCAGCTGCTGGGCGGCCCGCTCAGCGACCGTTTCGGCCGCCGCCCGGTGGTCATCTGGGGGCTGGTGGGCTTTCTCCTGGCCACCATCGGCACGCTGGTCGCCACGACCGCGACGACCTTCCTGATCTTCCGGCTGCTGCAATCGGTCATCACCGTCTGCATGCTGGTGCCGCGCGCGGTCATCCGCGACCTCTATGACGGCGACCGCGCGGCCTCCATGCTGGGCTACGTCACGATGGGCATGGCGGTGGTGCCGATGATGGCCCCCGTCTTCGGCGGCGTCCTGGACGAGCTCTTCGGCTGGCAGGCCAATTTCGCGGTGATGGGCGCGCTCGGCATCGCGGTCCTGATCGTCGCCTGGCGCGACATGGGCGAAACCGTCCGCGACGGCGGCATGAGCCTGCGCGCCCAGATGGTCAACTATCCCATCCTCGCCCGCTCGCACCGCTTCTGGGGCTATTGCGGCGCGGCGACACTGTCTTCCGGCGCCTTCTTCGCCTATCTGGGCGGGGCGCCCTTCGTGGGCGATCAGGTCTTCGGCCTGACCCCCGCGCAGGTCGGCTACTGGTTCGCGGCCCCCTCGGTCGGCTACATCCTGGGCAACTTCCTGGCCGCGCGCTTCTCGCCCAGGCTGGGCCTGAACCGCATGATCCTGATCGGGGCGGCCATCTGCCTCGCCGCGCTGACCGCGGCCCTGGTCGTGGACATGGCGGGCATCGTCCGTCCGCTGATCTTCTTCGGGGCGATCGCGCTGATGGGCCTCGGCAACGGCATGGTCCTGCCCAACGCCAATGCCGGCATGATGAGCGTGCGGCCCGAACTGGCCGGCACCGCCTCGGGCCTGGGCGGGGCGCTGGCCGTGGCGGGCGGGGCGATCCTCTCGGCGCTGGCCGGCGCGCTCCTGCAGCCGGGCAGCGGTGCCACGCCGCTTCTGGCCATCATGTGCGCCTCGGCCCTGGGCTCGCTGGCCGCGATCCTCTGGGTGCTGCGGCGCGAAAGGCAGTTGGCCCTCATGGCGTGACCCCTTGCCGCGACCCATTTGCAACCGCTATCCAGTGATTTGCAAACGGAGGCCAGGCCGATGGCGACGCAGAAGATCTATGCCGGCAGCGCACTTCGCGAGACGCGCGCCCGCGCCGGCCTGACCCAACGGCGCTTCGCCGAGCGGCTGGACGTGTCGCTGCCCTATCTGTCGCAGATGGAGAACAACCACCGCCCGATCAGCGCGGGCGTGCTGCTGCGCCTGGCGCAGGAGTTCGACGTGGACCTGACCACGCTGGCTGCGGGCGATGCCGAACGGCTGGTCATCGACATGCAGGAGGCGCTGGCCGATCCGCTCTTCGACACGGCCCCGCCCTTGGCGGACCTGCGCCTGGCCGCCACCAACGCCCCGGTGCTGGCCCGCGCCTTCCTGGACCTCTACCGCGCGCATCGCGACGGGCAGGAGCGCCTGGCCGCGCTGGACGAAGCCCTGGGCGCGGCCAGCCAGAACAGCCTGACCACGCCCTGGGAGGAGGTCCGCGACTTCTTCCACTACTGCGACAACTACATCGACGCGGTGGACCGGGCGGCGGAACGCTTCGCCTGCCCGGACGGGCAGCGCGGCGACCCGTGGGCGCTGGCCGTGGCGGCGCTGGCCGCGGGCGGCATCCAGGTCCGGCTGACCGAACTGCCCGCCAACGCCGTCTATCGCCGCGACGGCCGCACGCTGCTGGTCAATGCCGCGGCCGAGGCCCCGACCCGCCTGTTCCAGCTGCTGCACCTGGTCGCGCTGGAGCGGCAGTCCGACCTGATCGAGGCCGTGCTGGACCTCGCCCGGTTCCGCAGCCCGACCGCGCGCGACATTGCCCGCCTTGGCATGGCGAACTATTTCGCGGGGGCGGCGCTGATGCCCTATCGCCCCTTCCTGGCCGCGGCCCAAGCCGAACGCCACGACCTGGAGCGCCTGTCGCATCTCTTCGGCGCCTCGCTGGAGCAGGTGGCGCATCGCCTGTCGACCCTGCAGCGGCCGGGCGCCAAGGGGGTGCCGTTCTTCTTCGTGCGCGTCGATCAGGCGGGCACGATCACCAAGCGCCATTCCGCGACGCGGTTGCAATTCGCCCGCTTCGGCGGGGCGTGCCCGCTGTGGAACGTGCATCAGGCCTTCGAGCAGCCGGGCCGCTTCCTGCGGCAGCTGGCCGAGACACCGGACGGGATGCGCTATCTGCTTCTGGCGCGCGACGTGTCGAAACATGCCGGCGCCTTCAACGCCCCCGTCCGCCGCTTTGCCATCGGTCTGGGGGTCGAGGTGGCCCATGCCGCCGGGCTGGTCTATGCCGACGGCCTGGACCTGACCAAGCCGCGCGCCTATCAGCCCATCGGTATCTCCTGCCGAATCTGCCCGCGGCCCGACTGTCATCAGCGCTCGGTCCCGCCGATCGACCGCCCGCTGCGCGTGCCGCAGGATCGCGACGGCCCCCTGCCCTATGAAATCGCGTGATTTTTCCTGATCCGAACAAAAAGCCTCGGCGAAACCTTGCCGATCAAGGCAGGGTTCCGCCAATCACGGGAACCCATCGCCCGTAGGTTGTTGCCAAGAAGGCACAGCTGCTGTTTACCCGGGGACGAACGGAACCAACGCGCCTGGCCCAACCAAACGCGGCGTGCCTTCAGGGGACAGAAACTGACAATGACGGTGATGGATCGACTGAATGCGTCGTTGGAAAAGTGGTTGCCCGAGCAACGGCTTTTCCTCCGCTCCGAGGATACGACGCGCTTTGTCCGGCTTCGGCCCGTCACGCAACTGGTCGGCATCAGCGGGATGACGCTGGTCTTCGGCTGGACCCTGGTGGCAAGCTCCTTCCTGGTGATCGACGCGGTCAGTTCGGGCAATTCGCGCGACCAGATCCAGCGCAGCCAGGCCGCGTTCGAGCAGCAGCTGGCCCAGCTGCAGGCGGAGCGGGACGCCCGCGCCGCCGAGGCCTTGGCCGCGCAGTCGCGCTTCACCGTGGCGCTGGAGCAGGTCTCGCAGATGCAGAGCCAGCTTCTGGCCTCCGAGGAGAGCCGCCGCGAGATGGAGACGGGCCTGGCCGCGGTGCAGTCCACCCTGCGTGACACGCTGACCGACCGCGACACCGCCACCGCGGACGCCTCCGGGACCGCCCCCGAGGCGGATCGCAGCAAGGAATTCGCCGTCGCCCTGGACATCCTGTCCACCGAGCTGCGCGATTCGGCCGACCAGCGCAGCATCGCCGTCGAGGAGGCCGAGGCCGCCCGCCTGGCCGCGCAGGAGCTGACCGCCGAGCGCGACCAGATCCTGGCCCGCAACGACGAGATCCTGACCCAGCTGGAGGATGCCGTGACCGTCTCAGTCGCGCCCCTGGACGAGGTCTTCCGCAATGTCGGCATGAACCCCGACGACGTGCTGCGCACCATCCGCAGCGGCTATTCCGGCCAGGGCGGCCCGCTGACGCCCATGTCCTATTCGACCCGCGGCAATGCGGCGCTGACCGACACCGAGGTCAAGGCGCGCCAGATCATCGTCACGCTGGACCAGATGAACACCTATCGCATCGCCATCGAGAAGCTGCCGCTGGCGATGCCCGTCACGCAGAACTTCCGCTACACCTCGGGCTTCGGCCGCCGGTGGGGCCGGATGCACGAGGGCATCGACATGGCCGGCCCGGTCGGCACGCCCATCCACGCGACCGGCGACGGCGTGGTGACCTTCGCGGGCCGCCAGGGCGCCTACGGGAACCTGATCAAGATCCGCCACGAGCTGGGCACCGAGACCCGCTATGCCCATCTCAGCCGGATCGGCGTGAAAGTCGGCGATCGGGTGTCGCAAGGCGAACTGATAGGTGCTATGGGGAACACTGGACGCTCGACCGGGCCGCACCTGCATTACGAAGTGCGCATGAACGGTCGGGCCGTGGACCCGATGAGCTTCATCAAGGCAGCAGACAATGTTCAGTAAGACCCGCGTGACCGAAACCCGCCCCACCCCGGATGCCGCACCGCAGGCGACCTCCGCGCCCATCGACCGCCCCGCGACCCCCGAGGCGGCCGCCCCCGCGGCACCCCGCGCGCGCGTGGCGCCCTCGGTCCTGTCGGCGGACCTGACGGTCGTCGGCAACATCAAGACCCAGGGCGACATCCAGATCGAGGGCACGGTCGAGGGCGACATCCGCGCCCATCAGCTGACCATCGGCGAGACCGCGACCATCAAGGGCGAGATCGTCGGCGACGACATCATCGTCAACGGCCGCGTCATCGGCCGCGTGCGCGGCCTCAAGGTCCGCCTGTCGGCCTCGGCCCGGGTCGAGGGCGACATCATCCACAAGACCATCGCGATCGAATCGGGCGCCCATTTCGAAGGCTCGGTCCAGCGTCAGGAAGATCCGCTGAACAACGGCGGCACCAAGAAGCTGGCACCGCCCTCGGCGGAGTGATCCCCCGCCCCATCCGCTCCGAAGGCCCGCAGCGATGCGGGCCTTTTTCATGTCCGACGGAATGATTTTTCACGCGCCGGCTTGAAACCCGGTCCCGGGGCGGCTCCAATGCACGCGATCATGACGGAGGACATGCGATGAAGCTGCTGCGCCACGGGCCCGCGGGGGCCGAACGCCCCGGATTGCTGGACGACAGGGGGCAGGTCCGCGACCTGTCCGGTCATGTCGACGACCTGACCGGCGCCGCGCTGACCGCGCAGGGCTTGGCCCGGCTGGCGGCCCTGGACCCCGACAGCCTGCCCGTGGTGCCGGGCACGCCGCAGCGCGACCTGCGCCTCGGGCCCTGCGTCGCGGGGGTGGGCAAGTTCATCGGCATCGGGCTGAACTACGCCGATCACGCCGCCGAATCGGGGATGGACGTGCCGACCGAGCCGGTCCTGTTCACCAAATGGTCCAGCAGCATCACCGGGCCGGACGACGACCTGCACCTGCCCCCCGGCTCGACCGCGACCGATTGGGAGGTGGAGCTGGGCATCGTCATCGGCGATCCGGGCCGCGACATCCCCGAGGAGCGCGCGCTGGAGCATGTCGCGGGCTATTGCGTGGTGAACGACATCAGCGAACGCGACTGGCAGATCCGGCGCGGCGGCACCTGGGACAAGGGCAAGGGCTATGACGGGTTCGGCCCCATCGGCCCCTGGCTGGTGACCCGCGACGAGATCCCCGACCCCCAGGCCCTGCGCCTGTGGCTGGAGGTGGACGGGCGCATGCGTCAGGACGGCAGCACCGCGACGATGGTCTTCGGCGTGGCGGCGCTGGTCGCCTATTGCTCGACCGTGGCGACGCTGCATCCGGGCGATGTCATCACCACCGGCACCCCGCCCGGCGTCGGCATGGGGCAGAAGCCGCCGACCTATCTGCGCGCGGGCCAGGTCATGCGGCTTGGCATCGACGGGCTGGGTCAGCAGACCCAGCATGTCCGCGACGGGGCCGGGCATGTCCGGTGACGGCCTGATCGTCGTCACAGGTGCGGGCAGCGGCATCGGCCAGGCGACCGCGCGGCTGTTCCTGCGGCAGGGCTGGGACGTGGCCCTGCTGGGCCGGCGCGCCGGCGCGCTGGAGGAGACGGCCGCGGGACACGCCAGCGCGCTGATCCTGCCCTGCGACGTGACCGACGAAGGCGCGGTGCAGGCCGCGTTCGAGCGGGCGCAGCAGGGCGGGCGGCGGCTGGACGCGCTGTTCAACAATGCCGGGCGCGCGGCGCCCCTGGCCACGCCCGACCGGCTGGACCCGGCCGTGTTCCGCGACGTGATCGCGACCAACGTGACGGGGATGTTCCTCTGCGCGCGGGCGGCCTTCGGCGCGATGCGCGCGCAGGACCCGCAGGGCGGGCGGATCATCAACAACGGCTCGGTCTCGGCCCATGTGCCGCGGCCGGGATCGGTGGCCTATACCATGTCCAAGCATGCCGTGACCGGGCTGACGCGCAGCCTGTCGCTGGACGGGCGGCCATTCGGGATCGCCTGCGGGCAGATCGACGTGGGCAATGCGGCGACGCGCCTGCTGGTGGAGGCCAGCGAAAAGGAGCCCGGCGCCGAACCGATGATCGATGTCGAGACCGTCGCCCAGGCCGTCTGGCAGATGGCCACCCTGCCCGAGGGCGCGAATGTCCAGTTCATGACGCTGATGGCGACGACGATGCCCTATATCGGGCGCGGCTGATCCAGGCGCACCCGCAGCGCCTCGGCCACCGAGGGGGTGACGAATTTCGACACGTCGCCCCCCAACCGGGCGATCTCCTTGACCAGTTTGGAGGCGATCGCCTGGCGGCGGGCATCGGCCATCATGAAGACGGTCTCGATGCTGCTGTCCAGGGCACGGTTCATGCCGACCATCTGGAACTCGTACTCGAAATCGGCAACGGCACGCAGCCCGCGCAGGATCAGCGTCGCCCCCACGTCGCGCGCGCAGTCGATCAGCAGGTTCTCGAACGGGTGGACGATGATCTCTCCGCCGGTGGTGGCCACGATGGCGTCGCATTCCGCGCGCACCATCGCCACCCGCTCCTCAAGGGAGAACAGCGGCCCCTTGTCGCGGTTGATCGCCACCCCGATCACCAGCCGGTCCACCAGCGCCATCGCGCGCTGGATGATGTCCACGTGACCCAGGGTGATCGGGTCGAACGTCCCGGGATAGAGGCCGATGCGCATCGCGATCACGTCCTTGTGTCAGGTCATTGCCGGACAGGCAAATCCGATTTGCCCCCCGATTGCAAGGTCGCGCCGCGATGCGACCCTGCGTCAGCTGCCCATGATCATTCCGGTCAGCGCCTCCTTTTCGGCGGCCAGCTCCTTGAGCCGTCCGCTGACCGCATCCCCGATGGAGATCACGCCAAGCATCCGGCCCTGATCGTCGACGACCGGCATGTGGCGGAAACGGCCTTGGGTCATGCGCTCCAGGATGGTCAGCGCGTCCTCGCCGGTGGTGCAGGTCTGGACCTGGGTGGTCATGATGCCGCTGACCGGCTGGCCCAGGACATCGGGGCCGTGCTTGCCCAGCTGCCGGACGATGTCGCGTTCCGACAGGATGCCTTCGGGCCGCGTGCCGTCGGTCGAGACGACGACCGCGCCGATGCGCTTCTCGGCCAGAAGGGTCGCGGCCTGGGCCAGGGTCGTGTCGGGCCGGATCGTCACGATGGTGCCCGCATCGATCCACGGCTTGGCGTGATCCGATTTCATCGACAGCAGCTGCTTGACAAGCATGATGGCCCTCCCACGGTGCATTCCCCCTCATCCTTTTCACCAAAACGCGCCGCGTCAAGCCCGACGATCGGCGGCCGCCGCCAGCGTCTCCAGCCGCGCCAGTTCGGCCCGCAGCCCCGCTGCCAGGGCATCCGCCAGAAGCCCCAGCCTGCGCGAGGCGCGGTCGTCCGCATGACGGATCAGCCAGAAGCTGCGCTTGAGCGCGATGCGCTCGGTCAGCACCCGCCGCACGCCCGGCGCGAAGGGGATCGCGAAGTCGTGCACGATCCCCAGGCCCGCCCCCGCGCGGACCGCCTGCATCTGCACCGCGACCGAATTGCTGCCGATCTGCGCCGCCTCGACGCCCGTGGCCGAGAGATAGTCCAGCTCGCGGTCGAAGATCATGTCGGGGATGTAGCCGATCATGCGGTGCCCGCGCAGGTCCTCCAGACCGCGAAGCGGCGGGTGGCGGTCGAGGTAATCGGCATGTCCGGCCAGATGCAGGTGGTAATCGGCCAGCCGCTGCACGGTCAGCCGCCCCGTGTCGGGAGCCGAGACGGCGATGGCCATGTCCGCCTCGCGCCGGGTCAGGTTGACGACCCGCGGCAGGGCCACGATCTGCACCTCCAGGCCCGGATGGGCATCGCAGAGGTCGCGCGCCACCTGCGGCAGCAGATAGTTGGCGCAGCCGTCCGGCGCGCCGATGCGCAGCTGGCCGGTGATGCCCGCCTCGCGCGTGACGGCCTCGGCGGCGGCGGCGGCGGCCTGCTCGGCGGCCTCGGCCGGCGCCACCAGCCGCGCGCCCTCCGAGGTCAGCGCGTAACCCTGCGGCGTCTTGAGAAACAGCGCCGCACCCACCGCCGCCTCCAGCCGCGCGACGCGGCGACCGACGGTCGAGGCGTCCATACCCAGCCTGCGGCCGGCCGCCGACAGGCTCTCGGCCCGCGCGACGGCCAGAAAGATGCGCAGATCGTCCCAGTCCATCCGGCTTCCTTTGCGAAAACGCAAAACGCTTTTGTCAGCATTCCTCTTTCATCCGCAAATGTGCAAGGCTAGCCTGCCCGCAACGGATCAGGAGGATGCGATGAAAGAGATCAACCACTGGATCGACGGCGCCGAGTACAAGGGCACGTCCGGACGCCATTCCGATGTCTTCAACCCCGCCACCGGCGAGGTCCAGGCCCGCCTGTCGCTGGCCACCAAGGCCGAGCTGGACCATGCCGTCGCCCGCGCCGCCGAGGCGCAGGTCGCATGGGGCGCCACCAACCCGCAGCGCCGCGCGCGCGTGATGATGGCCTTCGTCGGCCTGATCAACCGCGACATGGACAAGCTGGCCGAGGCCCTGTCCAGCGAGCACGGCAAGACCTTCCCCGACGCCAAGGGCGACATCCAGCGCGGCCTGGAGGTGATCGAGTTCTGCATCGGCGCGCCGCATCTGCTGAAGGGCGAGTTCACCGACAGCGCCGGCCCCGGCATCGACATGTACTCCATGCGCCAGCCCCTGGGCGTGGTCGCGGGCATCACGCCCTTCAACTTCCCGGCGATGATTCCGCTGTGGAAGATGGGCCCCGCCCTGGCCTGCGGCAACGCGATGATCCTGAAACCGTCGGAACGCGACCCCTCCGTGCCGCTGATGCTGGCCAAGCTGCTGAAGGAGGCCGGCCTGCCCGACGGCGTGCTGCAGGTGGTGAACGGCGACAAGGATGTCGTGGACGCCATCCTGGACAACCCGACCATTCAGGCCGTGGGCTTCGTCGGCTCCACCCCCATCGCGCAGTACATCTATGAGCGCGCCGCCCAGAACGGCAAACGTGCCCAGTGCTTCGGCGGTGCCAAGAACCATATGATCATCATGCCCGACGCGGACCTGGACCAGGCCGCCGACGCGCTGGTCGGCGCGGGCTACGGCGCGGCGGGCGAGCGTTGCATGGCCATTTCCGTCGCGGTGCCGGTGGGCGAGAAGACCGCCGATGCGCTGATCGAGAAGCTGATCCCGCGCATCGAGAAGCTGAAGGTCGGTCCCTGGACCGCCGGCAACGACATCGACTATGGCCCGGTCGTGACCAAGGCCGCCAAGGAGAACATCCTGCGCCTGGTGCAGGCGGGCGTGGATCAGGGCGCCGAACTGGTCGTCGACGGCCGCGACTTCAACCTTCAGGGCTATGAGGACGGCTTCTTCGTCGGCCCCCACCTCTTCGACCGCGTGACCCCGGACATGGACATCTACAAGACCGAGATCTTCGGCCCGGTCCTGTCCACCGTCCGCGCCGCCAGCTATGAGGAGGCGATCCAGCTGGCGCTGGACCACGAATACGGCAACGGCACCGCGATCTATACCCGCGACGGCGACACGGCGCGCGATTTCGCGAACCGCATCAACATCGGCATGGTCGGCGTCAACGTGCCGATCCCGGTGCCGCTGGCCTACCACACCTTCGGCGGGTGGAAGAAATCGGGCTTCGGCGACCTGAACCAGCACGGCCCGGACGCGTTCCGCTTCTACACGCGGACCAAGACCGTGACGGCGCGCTGGCCGTCGGGGATCAAGGAAGGCGGAGAGTTCAACTTCAAGGCCATGGACTGACGCCGATACAGCACGCGACGCGGCGGGGGGTCCGGGGGGCAGCCAGCCCCCCGGCACGTCGCGGGACGCAAGCCCGGCGCGTCCACGGCAACCAGGACGGACCCATGACGACCGATCGCGACCTCACCCCCGATTTCACCTTAGGCATCGAGGAGGAATATCTCCTCGTCGATGCCGACACCCTGCAGCTGGCCGCGGCGCCCGAGGCGCTGATGCAGGCGCTCACGGCCGATCTGGGCGACCAGGTCAGCCCCGAGTTCCTACGCTGCCAGGTCGAGATCGGCACCCCGGTCAGCGCCGACATCCGCGCCGCGGGCGACCATCTGCGCCACCTGCGCGGCACCGTCGCCCGGCGCGCCGCAGAACATGGGCTGGCGCCCATCTCCGCCTCCTGCCACCCGCAGGCCGACTGGCGTGAACAGGACCATACCGACAAGGACCGCTACAACCAGCTGTCTCGCGACATGGGCGGCGTGGCCCGGCGCATGCTGATCTGCGGCATGCATGTCCATGTGGGCATCCCCGACCCCGCGCAGCGCATCGACCTGATGAACCAGCTGGCCTATTTCCTGCCGCATCTGCTGGCCCTCTCCGCCTCCAGCCCCTTCTGGATGGGCGAGGATTCGGGCCTTGCCTCGTACCGCACCACGGTCTTCGGCGACATGCCCCGCACCGGCCTGCCGCCGCAGATGGGCAGCTGGGACGAATTCGAACGCTCGGTCCAGGCCCTGACCGACCTGGACATCATCGAGGACAGCAGCAAGATCTGGTGGGACCTGCGCCCCAGCAGCAAATACCCCACGCTGGAGACCCGCATCTGCGACGCCTGCCCCCGGCTGGAGGATGCGCTGACCCTGGCCGCCCTGATCCAGACCACGCTGCGCATGCTGTGGCGCCTGTCACGCGCCAATCAGCGCTGGCGGCAGTACGAGCCCTTCCTGCTGGCCGAGAACCGCTGGCGCGCGCTGCGCTATGGCACGACCGAGGGGCTGATCGATTTCGGCGCGGGGCGGATCATCCCGTTCGACCAGATTGCCGACGACTGGCTGGGCCTGATCGCGCAGGATGCCGACGCGCTGGACTGTCAGCCCCATGTCGCCCGCCTGCGCGAGATGGTGTCCCAAGGCACCGCGGCCGAGGCGCAGCGCGCCGTCCATGCCCGCGCCCGTCAGGCCGGGGCCGACCGCGACGACGCGCTGCGCGCCGTCACCCGCCATCTGGTGCAGGAGTTCACCCGCGACCTCTGAGCGCTTGCAACACTGTCGCAACATCTGGCAATTAAACAGCTGTTCAATTCACACCGGTCCGGGGAGGGGCTGCCGATGGATTTCGCACTGACCGAGGAACAGCAGGCCATCTTCGACATGGCCCGCGATTTCGGGGCCGACCGCATCGCGCCCCATGCGCAGGACTGGGAACGTCAGGGCACCATACCGCGCGACCTCTGGCCCGACGTGGCGGCCCTGGGTCTGGGCGGCATCTTCGTCTCCGAGGATCACGGCGGCACGGGGCTCACGCGTTTGGACGGCACGCTGGTCTTCGAGGCGCTGTCGATGGCCTGCCCCTCGGTCGCGTCCTTCCTGTCGATCCACAACATGTGCGGCGGCATGATCGACAAGTTCGGCAGCGATCAGGCGCGCGACCGCTGGCTGCCCGACCTGTGTTCGATGACCCGCATCTTCAGCTATTGCCTGACCGAACCGGGGTCCGGGTCCGATGCGGCCGCGCTCCGCACCCGCGCCGACCGCGACGATCAGGGCTGGCGGCTGAACGGGACCAAGGCCTTCATCAGCGGCGGCGGCTACAGCGATGTCTATGTCGCCATGGTCCGCAGCGGCAGCGACGGCCCCAAGGGCATCAGCACCGTCATCGTCGAGAACGGCACGCCGGGCCTCTCCTTCGGGGGGCTTGAGGACAAGATGGGCTGGCGGTCCCAGCCCACGACCCAGGTCCAGTTCGACGACTGCATCCTGCCCGCCGACAACCTGCTGGGCGAGGAGGGCCGCGGCTTCAGCTATGCCATGGCCGGGCTGGACGGCGGGCGCCTGAACATCGCCGCCGCCGCCCTGGGCGGTGCGCAATCGGCGCTGGACCGCACGCTGGCCTATATGGGCGACCGCCGCGCCTTCGGCAAATCGCTGGACCAGTTCCAGGCCCTGCAGTTCCGCCTGGCGGAGATGGAGACCGCCCTGCAATCGGCCCGCATCTTCCTGCGCCAGGCGGCGTGGAAGCTGGATCAGGGCGCGCCGGACGCGACCAAGTTCTGTGCCATGGCGAAACTGCACGTCACCGACCGCGCCTTCGAGGTCGCGAACCAGTGCCTGCAGCTGCATGGCGGATACGGCTATCTGGCCGATTACGGGATCGAGAAGATCGTCCGCGACCTGCGCGTCCACCAGATCCTGGAGGGCACGAACGAGATCATGCGCCTGATCATCAGCCGCGCCCTGCTGGCCGAAAGGGGCTGAGGCATGGACCTGAACATCCGCACAGCCGGCCGCGCGGGCCGCATCACCTTCACCCGGCCCAGGGCGCTGAACGCGCTGTCCCACGACATGGCGCTGGCGCTGCACCGGGCGCTGGACGACTGGCGCGACGATCCGGCCGTGGCGCTGGTCGTCATCGACGCCGAGGGCGAGCGCGCCTTCTGCGCGGGCGGCGACATCGCGGCGGTCTATCACGCGGGGCGCGCGGGCGATCATCAGCTGGGCCGCGCCTTCTTCCGCGACGAATACCGCATGAACGCGGCCATCGCGGATTATCCGAAACCGATCGTGGCCTTCATGCAGGGCTTCGTCATGGGCGGCGGCGTGGGGGTGGGCGGTCATGCCAGCCACCGCATCATCGGCGACACGACCCGCATCGCGATGCCCGAAAGCGGCATCGGCCTGATCCCCGACGTGGGCGGCACCTGGCTTCTGTCCCGCGCGCCGGGGCGGATCGGGGAATATCTGGCGCTGACGGGCGCGCGGATGGGTCCGGGCGACGCGATCCATGCGGGATTCGCCGATCTCTACATCCCCGAGGCCGAATGGCCCGACCTGATCGTCGCGCTGGAGCGCGAGGGCGACGTGGCCGTGCTGCGCGGCCATGATACGCCCGCCGCACCCCTGGCGGACCGCGACCTGTCGGCCTTCGGCGCGCCCGATGTGGCGGCCATCCGCGCCGCGCTGGACCCGGCGCGCGACGCCGACGCGCTGGAGGCGCTGACGCGCAATTCGCCCCTGTCCATGGCCGCAGGCCTGACCATGGTGCGGGCCGCGCGTGAGGACAGGCGGATGCAGCAGTCGCTGAGCCGGGAGTTCCGCTTCACCGCGCGCGCCACGGCCGAGAGCGACTTCCTGGAGGGCGTGCGTGCCCAGATCATCGACAAGGACCGCGCCCCGGCATGGTCCGTAGCCGCGACCCCCGACGGGGTGGCGGCACTGCTGGCGCCCCTGGGCGCCGAGGAACTGTCTTGGGAGGACGGGCAATGAAGATCGCATTCATCGGACTGGGCAACATGGGCGCGCCCATGGCCGCAAACCTGGCCGCCGCCGGGCATGAGGTGACGGGCTTCGACACCGCCGCCCCCGCCCCTTCGGGCGTCACCGCCGCACCGGGCGCGACCGAGGCGGTCGGCGGCGCGGATGTTGTCATCACTATGCTGCCCAACGGCGCGATCCTGCGCAGCGTGGCGGAACGCATCGTGCCCGCCATGCGCGCGGGCGCGGTGCTGTGCGACTGTTCGACCGTGGACGTGGACAGCGCCCGCGCGGTGGCGCAGATGGCGCGCGACGCGGGTCTGGGGGCGCTGGACGCGCCCGTCTCCGGCGGCACGGGCGGCGCACAGGCGGGCACGCTGACCTTCATGGTGGGCGGCGGCACTCAGGATTTCGCGACCGTCCAGCCGCTGTTCGAGATCATGGGCCAGAAGGCCGTCCATTGCGGCGACAGCGGCGCGGGACAGGCGGCCAAGATCTGCAACAACATGATCCTGGGCGTCACCATGATCGCCACCTGCGAGGCCTTCGCCCTGGCCGACAAGCTGGGTCTGGACCGGCAGAAGATGTTCGACGTGGTCTCGACCAGCTCGGGATACAGCTGGTCGATGAACGCCTATTGCCCGGCGCCGGGCGTCGGCCCGAAAAGCCCGGCCGACAACGACTATCGCCCCGGCTTCGCGGCGGAGCTGATGCTCAAGGACCTGACGCTGGCCCGGATGGCCGCCGAATCGGTGGGCGCGGCCACGCCGATGGGCATGCTGGCCCAGCAGGAATACGAGGCCTTCGTCGAGCATGAGGACGGGCGCGGGCGCGACTTCTCGGCGATGCTGCCCCGGCTGGCGGCACGGGGCGTCACCGCGGGCTGAATCCGCGGGCGCACGTGTCATGGCGGCCACGCATGGCCGTCATGAGGACCGCGGCGGGGAACCCTGCGGTTCACCTCCGGGTTGACCCGTCAGAGAGAGAGACGAGGATATCATGACGCCGCTGCACCCCCTTGCTGCTGTGGCAGCCGGGACGGTGCTTGGACTGGCCGCCCTGACTGCCCCGAACACGACGCCCACGCGCGGGCTCGAGGCGCCGGCCTGTTCGGTTGCCTGCATCGGCGGCACCGGCGAAGCATCGGTCATCGGCGCGCAGAGCGATACGGACGTTCATATCGTGACCGCGCCCGGACGCTACGGACTGGCGCAGCCGCCCGAAGGCGACGCCTATGCCGTCATCGCGGGTCAGCTGGTCCGGATACACCGCGAGGACGGCCGCGTCCTCTCGGTTCTGCGCCCGGTGCCGCGGGTCCTGGATTAGCCCGCCAGCAGGGCGCGCGCCGCATCGGTGGCCGCATCGGTGACGCGGTCGCCCGACAGCATCCGCGCGATCTCGGCCACGCGCTCGGGCGCGCTCAGGGGCACCACGACCGAGGTCGTCATCCCGTCGGTCACCGACTTCGACACGCGGAAATGCTCGGCCCCCAAGGCCGCGACCTGCGGCGAATGGGTAATGACCAGGACCTGGGCGCCCTCGGCCAGGTTCTGCAACCGGCGGCCGACCGCATCGGCGGTGGCGCCGCCGACGCCGCGGTCGATCTCGTCGAAGATCATCACCAGCGCATCGTTGCCGCGCGCCAGACAGACCTTCAGCGCCAGCAGGAACCGCGACAGCTCGCCCCCCGAGGCGATCTTGTCCAAGGGTCCCGACGGCGCGCCGGGGTTGGTGGCGACGGTGAAGGACACCGCGTCGCGCCCGTCCGGTCCCGATTCGGCCGGGGCGACGACGGTGCGGAACACCGCGCGCTCCATCTTCAGCGGGACCAGTTCGGCCGTCACCGCGCGGTCCAGACGTCCGGCGGCCTCGCGCCGCGCATCCGTCAGCGCGGCGGCTGCGGCGTCATAGGCGGCATCGGCCGCGCGCGCGGCCTGCTGCAGCTGGCCCATGCGGGCCTCTCCGGCGTCCAGACGCTCCAGCCGGTCGCGCAGCCGGTCGGCCAGCCCCGCCAGATCGTCGGGCAGAACGTCATGCTTGCGCGCCAGGGCCCGCAGCGCGAACAGCCGCTCCTCGGTGCTTTCCAGCGCATGCGGGTCGAAATCCAGCGCGGCCAAGGTGTCCTCGACCCCCTTGGTGGCCTCGCCCAGCTCGATCAGCGCGCGCGACAGGGCGGCCAGAGGCTCGTCCAGGCGGCCCTCGGCGCGGTCGGCCGCACCCTCCAGCCAGCGCGCCGCATCGACCATCGCACCCTCGGCGCCGTCGCCCGACAGCATCTGCAGGGCGCGGGCCACGTCGTCGCGGATGCGCTCGGCCCCCTGCATGGCGCGGCGGGCGGTGTCCAGGCGCTGCTCCTCGCCCGGTTCGGGGGCCAGCTTGTCCAGCTCGGCCACGGAATGGCGCAGGAACTCCTCCTCCTGCCGGGCGGCGGCCAGGGCGGCCTCGGCCTCGGCCAGATCGCGCTCGGCCGCGCGGCGCGCCGACCAGGCGGCGCGAACCGCCGACAGGTCCAGCGCCCCGAAAGCGTCCAGCAGCAGCCGGTGCCCGCGCGAATTCAGCAACCCGCGGTCGTCATGCTGGCCATGCAGCTCGACCAGAACCTCGGACAGCTGGCGCAGCACCTCGCCCGAGACGCGGCGGTCGTTGACCCAGCCCGTCTTGCGCCCGTCCAGCCCGTTCACGCGGCGCAGGATCAGCTCGTCATCGTCGATGGTGATCCCGGCCTCGGCCAGGATGGCGCGGGCCGGATGGTCGCGCGGCAGGTCGAACACCGCCTGCACCTCGCCCTGGGCCGCGCCCTGGCGCACCAGATCGGCCCGCGACCGCCAGCCCAGCACGAAGCCGAGGCAGTCCAGCAGGATCGACTTGCCGGCGCCCGTCTCTCCGGTCAGCACGTTCAGTCCCGGCCCGAAGGCCAGGTCCAGCCGCTCGATCAGCAGCATGTCGCGGATGTCCAGCGATCTCAGCAAGGGCCACGGCCCGCGCGGAGCGCCTGCATTACAGCCAGCGCCCCTGGATGGTCTGACGATAGACATTGGTCAGCCAACTGTCGCCGCGCACCTCGGCCGACAGGCCGCGCCCGCGCAGCTGGCGGAAGGCGTCGTCATAGAAGGGCGAGGACTGGAAGTTGTGGCCCAGGATCGCGCCGGCGGTCTGCGCCTCGTCCAGAAGACCCAGGGCCAGATAGGCCTCGACCAGGCGCAGCAGCGCCTCCGGGGTCTGGCTGGTGGTCTGGAACTCCTCGACCACGACGCGGAAGCGGTTCACGGATGCCGCGTAATGCCCCTGCTTGAGGTAGTAGCGGCCGATCTCCATCTCCTTGGCGGCCAGATGGTCGAAGGCCAGATCGAACTTCAGGATCGCACTGCGGGCGTATTCGCTGTCGGGATATTGCTCGATGACCGTCCGCAGCCCCTGCAGCGCCTGGAAGGTCAGGCCCTGGTCGCGGCCCACGTCGTCGATCTGGTCGTAATAGGACAGGGCCAGCAGATACTGCGCATAGGCCGCATCCTCGTCGCCCGGATAGTTGTCCAGGAAACGCTGCGCGGCGCCGCGCGCCTCCTCGTAGTTGCCGGCACGGTGGTTGCCGTAGGCCTGCATGATCAGCGCCCGGCGCGCCCATTCCGAATAGGGATAGAGCCGCTCGATCTCGCTGAAATAGAAGACCGCGTCGGCGGGGCGGCGGCTGTTCTCCAGCTCGTACTCGCCGCGCTTGTAGATTTCCTCGGCGGTGAAGCGGTCCAGGTTCTGGCGCGCGGCCGCGTCCCGGTTGCCGCCGCAGCCGGACAGGACCAGACCCGCCAGCACCGCAGCCATCACCGAAGCCGTGAGTTTCGAGCGCGCCATCTTCATCCTGCCCTACGATTTCTTGCCGCGACGCAGCCCATCGGGCCGCGACGCCGGCATGCTCTAGCACAGAACATCAGGGGGCGCAAAATGGCAATCCGTTGATTTCGGCTCCGAACCGCCAAGGCGCAGGGTCACTCGGCGGCGAAGGTCGCGGCCATGGCCGGGCGGTCGTAATCGGCGACGCCCGCACCCGGCAGACGACCCTCCAGCTCGGGGCTGCACAGCTCCCAGGTCCAGGCCGTGGGATCGGCGAACAGCGCGCGCAGCAGGCGGTTCGTCATCGCGTGACCCGCCCGGTGCCCGGTATAGCGCGCCAGCAGCGGCGCCCCGGCCAGCGCCAGATCCCCGGTCGCGTCCAGCATCTTGTGGCGCACGGCCTCGTCGGCGTGACGCAGACCGCCCGGCGACAGGACGCGCCCGCCATCGACCACGACCGCGTTCAGATAGGTGCCGCCCAGGGCCAGGCCGTTGCGGCGCATCGCCTCGACATCGGCGGCGCGGCAGAAGGTGCGGCTGTCGGCCAGTTCGCGCAGGAAGGCGCCGTTGGCCATGTCCAGCCGCTTCTCCTGATGGCCGATGGCGGCATCGGTGAAGTCGATCTCGAAGTCGATCTCCAGGTGATCGGCGGGCGACAGGCGGGCGAAGGCCTCGCCTTCGCGGACCTCGACCGTGCGCAGCACGCGGATGGCGCGCAGGGCCGCGGCCTGGCGGCGGATGCCCGCGTCCAGAATCGCCTCGACGAAGGGCGCCGAGGAGCCATCCAGGATCGGCACTTCGGGGCCGTCGACGGTGACCAGCGCGTTGTGGATGCCGGTACCGGCCAGCGCGGCCATCACATGCTCGACCGTGGACAGCGTCACGCCGCGGCCGTTGTCCAGCAGGGTGCACAGCTTGGACGGGGTGACGTGATCCCACAGCGCGGGAATGTCCACGGCGGGCGACAGGTCGGTGCGGCGGAAGACGATGCCGTGGCCGGGGCGTGCGGGATGGATCTGCAGCAGGACGGGCGCGCCGGAGTGAAGCCCCACGCCCTGGAATGTCACGATCTGGTTCAGTGTCGCCTGCATGACCTGCCTGCCTTCGGATAAGCCCTGGGGACCGATGCCCCCGTCGTTGTCATTCCAGCTAGGTGCCCCGCCCCGACCAATCAATTAACGATTTGTAACGGCGTGAAACATTCCCCGGCCGGCCCGGTGCGCGGCCGCCTCGGGCCACGGGAAAAACGAAAAAGGGCCGCGTTTCCGCAGCCCTTCGAGTTGAAGCCATGAAGGCTTCGTGATCCGTCAGTTGGCCTGACGACGCAGGAAGGCCGGGATCTCGACATTGTCCTTGCCGCTGGTGTCGGGGCTGGCCAGATCGTCGAAATCGGCATCCTGTTGACGGGCCCGCACGGCCACGCGCTCGCTCACGCGCTCGGCGATCGAGGCGGCGGCGGGCTTCTGTCCGCCCTGCTCGGTGCGGTGACCGGCCATGCGCTCCAGGAGACCGCCCAGACCGCTCATGCGGCTGGTGGCGGGCTGCTGCTGGGGCTGCGGCGCGGCCTGGGTGGCGGCGCGGCCGTGATTGTCCACGGCGCGGCGCAGGCGGTCCATCACCTCGGGGGTGGGCTGGCCCGGACGCGGCGATTGCGGCGCGCGGGGTGCCACGAAGGCCGAGGCGTCATCCTCGATCCGCACGGCGGTCTGGCGGGCGGCGTCGCGCGGCTGATAGGCTGGCTGCGGCATGTCGTCCTCGACGCGCGGGGCCTCGGCACGCGGGGTCTCGGCGCGGGGCGCTTCGGTCGCGGCGGCGGGCGGGGCCACGCGGCGCGCCGGGATGGCCGGCTCCTCGGCCTGGGCCGCGATGGGCGGGTTCTGGGTCAGCGGCGCGGCCATGCCGCGGCGGGGTGCGGGAACCTCGGCCGCGGCGGCCGCGGCGGCGTCGATGCCGGTCGCCACGACCGACACGCGGATCGCGCCGTCCATGTCCGGGTCCAGGGTCGAGCCGACGATGATGTTCGCGTCGCTGTCCACCTTGTCGCGGATGACGTTCGCGGCCTCGTCCAGCTCAAACAGGGTCATGTCATAGCCGCCGGTGATGTTGATCAGCACGCCGCGCGCGCCGTTCAGGCTGATCTCGTCCAGCAGCGGGTTGGCGATGGCGCGCTCGGCCGCCTCCTGGGCGCGGTTCTCGCCCGAGGCCTCGCCGGTGCCCATCATGGCCTTGCCCATCTCGTCCATCACCGCGCGCACGTCGGCAAAGTCCAGGTTGATCAGGCCGGGACGCACCATCAGGTCGGTCACGCCCTTGACGCCCTGGTACAGCACGTCGTCGGCCATGGCGAAGGCCTCGGTGAAGGTGGTCTTTTCGTTGGCCAGCCGGAACAGGTTCTGGTTGGGGATGATGATCAGCGTGTCCACGACCTTCTGCAGGGCCTCGACGCCCTCCTCGGCCTGGCGCATCCGCTTGGTGCCCTCGAACTGGAAGGGCTTGGTCACGACGCCGACGGTCAGGATGCCCATCTCGCGCGCGGCCTGCGCGATGATCGGGGCCGCGCCCGTGCCGGTGCCGCCGCCCATGCCGGCGGTGATGAAGCACATATGCGCGCCCATCAGGTGATCGACGATGTCCTCGATCGTCTCCTCGGCGGCCTTGGCGCCGATCGTGGGCTTGGCACCTGCGCCCAGACCCTCGGTCACCTTCGGACCCATCTGGATGCGGGCGGTCGCGCGGCTCTGCTGCAGGGCCTGCGCGTCGGTGTTGGCCACCACGAACTCGACCCCGTCGAGCTGCTTCTGAATCATGTTGTTGACGGCATTGCCGCCCGCGCCCCCGACACCGAAGACGGTGATGCGCGGCTTCAGCTCTTCTTCGTCATTCATCATCAGATTGAGGTTCATGGTGTCCGCCTGTACTCGCTGCATGCCATTGGGGGGCGGTTATGCCGCTCGAATCCCGGTCTTTGTCCGATACCGTAACAATTCGGCATCGGTCCGTCACCCGAAAAAGCCGAAACCCCCGCAAAATCTGGCGCCGATCCCCTTGACATAGGCGGCATCTTGCCATGTCCCCCGGATGTGGTGGAGAGACCCCCACCACCCCCCATCGGACAGGGCGAGCGCCCCTACCAGCGCGTGCGGAACCAGCGATAGGCGCGGCGCAGGCTGCGCGCCGGATAGCGGTCGGCGGGCATCTCGAAGTCCCACCATTCGTCCTGCGGATGGGCCGCGAACAGCGCAAGCCCGACCGCGCTGGAGAAGCTGGGATCGGTCAGCTGATGGGCCAGCCCGTCGATGCGCATGGGCCGCCCGCAGCGGATGTTCGGCCCCAGGATGCGCGCGGCCAGCCCGTCCAGGCCGGGGATCTGGCTGCCGCCGCCGGTCAGCACGATCTGCTGGCTGGGCATGCAGTCGAAACCGGCCGCGTCCAGCACCTCGCGGACATGCTCCAGGATCTCCTCCACGCGCGGACGCATGACGCCGATGACGTCGGCGCGGCTGACCTGGCGGCGGTCCGCCTCCCAGTCCCCGGTGCCGCCACCCACGTCGATCATGTCGCGGTCGTCGGCGCCGGTCGCCTCGACCCCGCCGTTCAGCGTCTTCAGCCGCTCGGCGATGGGCAGGCCCACGCGCAGCCCCTGGGCGATGTCCTGGGTGATCAGGTTGCCGCCGATGGGGACATGGTCGGAATAGATCATGTGCTTCTTGATGAAGATCGACACGCCGGTGCCGCCGCCGCCGAAGTCGATGCAGGCCGCGCCCAGCTCCTGCTCGTCCTCGACCAGGGCCGCGCGGGCCGAGGCATAGGGGGCCGAGGCGATGCCCGCCAGCTCCAGGTCGCAGCGGCGGATGCACTGGACCAGATTGCCGATCGAATCGCCGTCCACGGTCAGCACGTGCATGTCGCAGAACAGCTTGTTGCCCAGATGGTCGCGTGGATCGGCCAGGTTGCTGCGGTTGTCCACGGCGAAGTTCACCGGCTGCGCGTGCAGGACCTCGCGGCCGCGGCCGAAATCGGGCGCGTCGCAGGAGGCCAGCACCGAGGCCACGTCCTGTTCGGCGACCTTGCCCGAGGCCAGCATGATCTCTCCGGCCAGCCCGTAGGAGGCGGGCCGCCCCCCCGAAAGGCAAGCGATGACGTGATCGACGCGCACGCCGGCCAGCTTCTGCGCGGCGGCGACCACGGTGCGGATGGCGCGCTCGGTCTCGGCCATGGTCTCGATCTCGCCGCGGCGCATGCCGCGCGAGCGGGTCGAGGCCGCGCCGATCACGCGGAAGTTCACCTGCCCCGCCATCGGACCCACGCCGTCGGTCTCGCGGAAGGTCCCGGTGCCGTCGAAGCGCAGCACCAGGCAGGCGATCTTGGAGGTGCCGATGTCCAGGATGCCGATGACGCCGCGCTGAAGGGCGGCCCGGCGGATGTTCCGCATCGCGCGCTGCGTGTGATACAGGTCGGTCACCGGCTATCCCTCCGTCGTCTTGTCATCAGGCAGAACATTGCCGTCCGGACCCAGCAGCGGCTGGCCCCGGGCGGTGCGGATCGTGTTGCGCGCGTCGATGCCAAGCCGCAGGACAGGCCGTTCGGGGTCGCGCAGATCGACGGTGGCGATGTCGCGGCCCAGCATGTCCTCGCTGCGATGCAGCGCGATGGCCGCCTCCAGCGCGATCACCGCCCCCTCTTCGGGCAGCAGGATGCGCTGGCCGTGATCCAGCACCAGGTCCCACCGCCGCTCGCCGCGCCGCACGAGGCCGCGCACCCGCGGCAGGATCGGCCCGGCCGCATCCATCAGGGCCAACGCCTCGGCGGTGTCCAGATCGGCGCCCTCGCCGGTGATCAGCGGCAGGTCGGGACGCACGTCGCGCGAGGTGACGGTGGCCACGCGATGGCCGCCCGCATCCAGCATGTCGATGCCGCGCGCGTGGCGCCACAGGACGGCGGGCGTGCGCTCCTTGACGACGGCGGACAGGATGCCGCCGGGCTTGATGCGCAGGTCGATCGTCTCGACCGCGTCCAGCTGCAGCACCTGCAGGCGCAGCGCGGCCAGGTCGATGTCGAAGCTGGAGGCGGGCAGATCCACCGGCAGCATCGCGCGCAGCGCGCGGTCCACCACGGGGCTGGCGCCCTCGATGGTCATCTGGCGGACCTGGAATTCCTCGCGGCTCTGGATCTGGGTGACGACCTGGGCCACGCCGTCGTTCAGCCGCGCGCGCCGGTCCTCATCCGCCAGCCACAGCCCTGCGACCATCGCCAGGACGAAGGCCGGCAGGCCGATGCGGAACACCCGGCGATAGAGCGGCGTCAGCCACATCCGGTCCAGGCGGTATTTCAGCCGCGACGGCGCAGGGTCGCGGCGCTGCCGCAGGGGCGGTGGGGTGATCTGCTTTCCGGGGCGGTGATCGATCACGACCGGCACAGCGCATCCTCCACCATCCAGCGCATCAGCGCGGGAAAGTCGATGCCGGCATGGGCCGCCTGTTCGGGGGCCAGGCTGGTGGGCGTCATGCCGGGCTGGGTGTTCAGCTCCAGGATGATCAGCCCGTCGACGCCGCGGCTGTCGTCCCACCGGAAGTCGGTGCGCGTCAGCCCGCGGCAGCCCAGGGCGCGATGCGCGCGCAGGGCCATCTCCAGGCAAGCGGCGCGGATCTCCGCCGGGATCTGGGCGGGCACCACGTGGCGCGACCCGCCGACGGTGTATTTCGCGGCATAGTCGTACCAGCCCTCGGTGACGATCTCGGTCACCTCCAGCGCGCGGTCGCCCATCACGGTGGTGGTCAGCTCGCGTCCGGGGGCGTAGGTCTCGACCATGACGCGGGCGGGCATGTCGGGGGACAGGGCCGGCGGCGCGTTGGCGCCGTCATGGACGATGTAGACGCCGACGGACGAGCCTTCGTCATTCGGCTTGACCACATAGGGGGGCGGGATGACGTGACGCTGGCGGACCTCGTCGGCATCCGCGATCACGCTCTCCACGACCGGCAGACCGGCCGCGCGGAAGGCCTGCTTGGCGCGGGTCTTGTCCATGGCCAGCGCCGAGGCCAGCACGCCGGAATGGGTATAGGGCAGGTCCAGCCAGTCCAGCAGGCCCTGCACGCAGCCATCTTCGCCCCACCGGCCATGCAGCGCGTTGAAGACGACATCAGGCGCGGCCTCGCGCAGATCCTGCACGATCCGGTCCCCGCGCGCGGCGCCCGGATCGATTTCGGTCACCTGATATCCCGCCACCCGCAGCGCATCCGCGCATTCGCGCCCCGACGACAGCGAGACCTCCCGTTCCGCCGAGGGGCCGCCCATCAGGACCGCGACCGAGTGGGCTGTCCTGCTCGACCTGCCCGCCACTGTCTGCCTTTCGTGCCCGGTTGATCCGAGCTTCATCCGTCCGCGCCCCCTTGTCCGGGGACGTCATGTCGCAGCAGGATACAAGCAAAGCGCGAACCGCAAAAGCTGAATTTCGGCCGCCTGCGCAGAATGTTGCGCGGGGCGGATCAGTCGGTGCCGGGCGCCGGGTCGCCCACGCGGACGACCTCCCATTGCAGCTCGTGGCCGCTCTCCTCCAGGACGCGGCGCCGGACCAGCTCGCCCAGGGCCTCCAGCTCGGCGGCGGTCGCGCCGCCGGTGTTCAGCAGGAAGTTGGGATGCTTCTCCGACATCTGCGCGCCGCCCCAGCTGTGGCCGCGCAGGCCCGCTCGGTCGATCAGCGCCCAGGCCTTGAGGTCATGGACGTCGTCCGCCTGCCCGGTGGAGCTGAACCCCGCCGGGTTGCGGAAGGTCGATCCGGCGCTGCGCTCGCGGGTGGGCTGGCTCTCGTCGCGGCGCGCCAGCTGATCGGCCATGCGGGCATGCAGCGCGTCCGGATCGCCCGGCGCGGCGCGCAGCCGGGCGGCGGTGATGACCCAGCCCTCGGGCAGGTGGCTCTCGCGATAGGCAAAGCGCAGATCGGCCGGGGTCAGGGTCACGGTGCGGCCATCGCGGGTGACGGCGGTGGCGTCGATCAGGTGGTCGGCCAGATAGCTGCCATAGCAGCCCGCATTCATGCGCACCGCACCGCCGATGCTGCCGGGAATGGTGCGCAGGAAGGTCAGGTCCAGCCCGGCTTCGGCCGCGCGCCGCGCCACCTGCGCGTCCAGCGCCGCCGCCCCCGCCGTCACCACGCCCTCTGCGATCTCGACCCCGTTGAAGGCGCGGCCAAGGCGGATGACGACGCCGCGGATGCCGCCGTCGCGCACGATCAGGTTGCTGCCGACGCCCATCGGAAAGACCGGCACGGCCGGGTCCAGCGCGGCCAGGAAGTCCGCAAGATCATCCTGGTCGGCGGGCTGGAACAGCCAGTCGGCCGGGCCGCCGACACGCAGCCAGGTCAGGCCGTCCAGGGATCGGTCGGGGATCAGGGTGCCGCGCGGGGTGGGAAGGTCGATGCTCATGACCCATGGGTGGTAGCCAGCGCCGCGCCGGGCGTCAACCGCAACACCGGGGCGGCCCGCCTCAGATCAGCAGCGTCGCGCCCGCGGCAAGCCCCGCCACCAGAAGCGCCAGAAGCGACAGCCAGCCCGAGGGCCGCCGCCAGGCGGGACCGTGCCCGCGCAGCGCCGCCAGGGCCAGCCCCAGGGCGGTGCCCAGCAGCGCAGGCAGCACGGTGAAGCTCTGCGCGACGATGGCGGCCAGGTCGTGAAAGCCCCCCTGCCCCTGCGCCGCGTTCAGCAGCTGCAGCGCGATCGCCGCCAGAAGCAGCGCCAGCACCAGAAGCGGCCAGCGCAGGCGCAGACGCGCGCTGCCCCAGGCGATGAACCCCGCCCCCGTCAGGCACAGCCCGGCGATGATCCAGGGGTTCACGGCTGTCCCTCGGGGGCCGCGGCGGGGGCGGCCCGGCGCGGCGCCGGGCGGCGCAGCAGCAGCAGAAGCCCCAGCCCCAGGCACAGCATCCCCGCCCCCGGACCCCAGTTCAGCGTCGAGAGGCCCAGCACCGGCACCCCCGCCAGCGCCAGCGTCCAGCCCGCCCGGCGCTGCGCGCGGCGCGGCAGGCGCGGCATCAGGCAGGCCAGCACCAGCCAGATCGTCACCGCCGCCACCGGCACCGGCATCCAGGTGGCCAGGTCGGCGGCAGCCATCATGCGGCGCGGCCCTGCAATCGCGCCGGAAGGGCGTTGGCCCAGGTCGAGATCGTGCCTGCGCCCAGGCAGACGACCATGTCGCCGGGCCGCGCCTGTTCGCGGACCAGCCGCTCCAGGTCGTCCTCGGACAGGATGGCGCGGGCGTGGCGGTGGCCGTGGGCGATCAGCCCCGCCACCAGATCGTCGCGCGAGGCGCCGGGAATCGGCTCCTCTCCGGCGGAATAGACATCGGCGATGGCCACGACGTCGGCCTCGTTGAAGCAGGTGCAGAAATCCTCGAAGAGGTTCGACAGGCGCGAATAGCGATGCGGCTGGTGGACCGCGATGACGCGGCCGGTGCTGGCCTGGCGCGCGGCCTTCAGGACGGCCGCGATCTCCACCGGGTGGTGGCCGTAATCGTCGATGATGGTCACGCCGGCCACCTCGCCCACGCGGGTGAAGCGGCGGCCGACGCCGCCGAATTTCGCCAGCGCCTCGCGGATCTCGGATTTCTTGATGCCCAAATGGCGCGCCACGGCGACCGCGGCCAGGCAGTTCGAGACGTTGTGATCGCCCGGCATGGGCAGGGTGCAGCCCTCGACCATGGGCACGGTGCCGTCCACGGCCTCGCCCTGCAGGGCGATGTCGAAATGGGCGATGCCCTTGGCATAGGTCAGGTTCATCGCCCGCACGTCGGCCTGGGCGTTGAAGCCGAAGGTCACCACGCGGCGGTCGGTGAGGCGCCCGACCAGCGCCTGGACCTCCGGATGGTCGGTGCAGCAGACCGCCAGACCGTAGAAGGGCACGGATGATGCAAAATTGGTGAAGGCCTGGCGCAGCGCGTCGAAGCTGCCCCAATGCTCCATGTGCTCGGGGTCGATATTGGTGACGATGGCAATGTCGGCGGGCAGGCGGTTGAAGCTGCCATCGGATTCGTCGGCCTCGACCACCATCCACTCGCCCGCGCCGGCCCGCGCGTTCGAGCCATAGGCATGGATCACGCCGCCGTTGATGACCGTGGGGTCCAGCCCGCCCGCATCCAGCAGGGTCGCGACCATGGTGGTGGTCGTCGTCTTGCCATGCGTGCCGGCGATGGCGATGTTCGATTTCAGGCGCATCAGCTCGGCCAGCATCTCGGCGCGGCGCACGATGGGCAGGCCGCGCAGGCGCGCCTCCTCCAGCTCGGGATTGCCCTTCTTGATGGCGGTCGAGATGACCACCACGCCCGCGCCCGCGACGTTCTCGGCCCGTTGGCCCTCGAAGACGGTGGCGCCCAGGGTCTCCAGGCGGTCGGTGATCTTGGACTTCTTCGAATCGCTGCCCTGCACGCGATAGCCCAAGGTCAGCAGCACCTCGGCGATGCCCGACATGCCGATGCCGCCGATGCCCACGAAATGGATGGGGCCCAGTTCGCCGGGCAGTTTGGTGGCAGCGTTCATCGCGTGATCTCCTCGACGAGGTCGTACAGTCGGCGCGCCGCATCGGGGCGCGCCAGGGTCAGGGCCGCCTGCGCCATGGCCGTGGCCTGGGCGGGGTCCGTCAGGATGGCGCGGATGTCGCGCGCGAGGCTGTCCGCGTCAAGCACGGATTCGGGATGGACATGCGCGGCCCCCGCCTCGGCCAGGGCCTGGGCGTTGGCGGTCTGGTGGTCGCCGGTCGCGGCCGCGAAGGGGATCAGGATCGACGGGCGCCCGATCACCGTGATGTCGGCCAGCGACGATGCGCCCGACCGGCTGACCACCAGATGCGCCGCGGCGATGCGCTCGGGCACGTCGGTGAAGAAGGGCTGAACCTCGGCCGCGATCCCGGCTGCGGCATAGGTGGCGGTGACCTGATCGGCATCCTCGGGGCGGGCCTGGTGGCTGACATGCAGGCGCGCGCGCAGGTCCTGAGGCAGGGCGGCGATGGCCGCGGGGACGACCTGCGACAGCACGCGCGCCCCCTGGCTGCCGCCGATCACCAGAAGCCGCAGCGGCCCCTCGCCCGGCGCGTCATAGGGGCTGGCCGCGCGGTCCAGCACCGAACCGCGCACCGGATTGCCGACATGCCGGCCGTCGATGCCCTGCGGCAGCTGGGTAGGCCAGGTGCCGCAGGCCACGCGATGGACATGGCCGGCGAAGAGGCGGTTCACGCGGCCCATGACGCCGTTCTGTTCGTGGATCATCCGCGGCAGGCCCATCAGATGCGCCGCCGACAGCGCCGGAATGGTCGGATAGCCGCCAAAGCCGATGACCACCGTCGGGCGGTCGCGCCGGAAGGCCCGGCGTGCGGCCATCACCCCGGCCGCGATCTTGAAGGGCGCCGACAGCTTGCCCGCCAGCCCCCCGCGCGCCGTGGTGGCCGAGGTCACGACCTGCCGCTCGACGGCTTCGGGGAAGGCCCCAGCATAGCGCGCGCCGCGGTCGTCGGTCGAGAGCCTGACCCGCCAGCCGCGCTCCAGCAGCAGCTCGGCCAGGGCCTGGGCGGGAAACATGTGGCCGCCGGTGCCTCCGGCGGCGATCAGCGCGAGGGGGGCGGCCATCAGCGCGACCGCCGCAGGATCTCGGCGAACTCGCCCTGGGGCCGGGTGCGGGTCAGCGCCAGCAGCATGCCCACCGCGATGCCCGAGGCGATCAGCGACGAGCCGCCATAGCTGACGAAGGGCAGCGTCATGCCCTTGGCGGGCAGCAGGCGCACCGCGACGCCCATGTTGATCAGCGCCTGCACCCCGAAGGCGCAGGCCAGGCCCGTGCCCGCGATCCGCGCGAAGGGGTCGCGCTCGCGCAGCAGCCGCAGCAGAGAGCGCAGCACGATCACCGCGTAGAGGCTGATGATCGCCAGGACCATGATGAAGCCGTATTCCTCGGCCGCGACGGCGATGATGAAGTCGGTATGCGCGTCGGGCAGCGACCATTTCACCTGACCCTCTCCCACGCCCACGCCGAAGAAGCGGCCCTCCTGGATGGCGTTGGTGGCGAAGTAGATCTGGGTGTTGGCGTCGATCTCGGAGGAGAGGAAGCTGTTGATGCGGCGGGCGAAGTGTTCCGACAGGTTGTAGGCCAAGAGCCCCCCCGCCCCGGCCAGCCCGGCCACCGCCATGATCACGACGATCCCCGAGCCCGCCACGAAATACATCACCAGCCAGGAGAAGAGGACCAGCGAGGCCTGGCCGAAGTCGGGCTGCAGCGCCAGCAGCACCACCACCGTCAGCGCCACACCGAAGCTGAGCGCGCGGCCCGGCGGGCTGCCCGGTTCCTGGGCCGCGGCCATGAACCAGGCGCAGAGCGCGACGAAGCCGGGTTTCAGGAACTCGGACGGCTGCACCGACACGAAGCCCAGGGACAGCCAGCGCGTGGCGCCCTTGCCGAAATCGGTGCCGATGACCGGCAGCGCCACGATGAGCAGGAACGAGACCGCGAAACCCAGAACGCCGATGCGCCGGATCTGGCGCGGGTTCAGCGTCGAGATGGCGGTCATTACCAGCAGGCCCAGCCCGCCGAAGGCCATCTGGCGCTGGACGTAGTAGAAGCGCGGCAGGTTGTTCTTCTCGGCCAGCGGCACCGAGGCCGCGAGCCCCAGCAGCAGGCCGATGGCGAAGAGGCCCAGGACGCAGGTCAGCGACCACTTGTCCAGCGTCCGCCACCAGCGGGGAAGAATCGGGTCGCCCGCCCGCACGGGCGTCGTGCCGAAGACCATCTCGGTCATGGGAATACCGCCGTCACTGCCTCTGTCCTGCCCGGTTTGCCCGGATCTGGCCGAAAGGATAGCGCGAATGTCGCAGCGGCGCTACCACAGATTGAGCGCTTGCGGGAACGTGACCGGAGCGCCCGAGGCGAGGCGCGCGCGGGGGAGCCGGAGCCCGCAGGCGGCCTCCGGCGCGCTGCCGCCCGGCCGGGGGCCGGCTGCGCCGGCGGTCGGCGCGGGTCAGCCCAGGGTGGCGAGGGCCGGGAAGGTCTCGAGGAGCCAGAAGCTGAAGGCCGAGAACGCGCCCGTCAGCAGCATCACCCCCACCACGATCAGCAGCGCGCCCATGACCCGTTCGATCATGCCGAGCCACGGCTTGACGCGGTTCATCACCCCGATCGCGCGGTCGATGAAGACGGCGGCCAGAACGAAGGGAATCCCAAGGCCCAGGGCATAGACGGCCAGCAGCGCGGTGCCGCGCGACAGCTCTCCCCCGGTCGCGGCCAAGGACAGGATCATGCCCAGCTGCGGGCCGATGCAGGGGGTCCAGCCGAAGGCGAAGGCCAGGCCCAGCACATAGGCGCCCATGGCCCCGCCGCCCTGCCTGCCGGCCTGGAGCCGCGCCTCCTGATCCAGGAAGGGGATGCGGATGACGTGCAGGAAATGCAGCCCCATCACGATGACCATCGCCCCCGCGACCCGCGCCAGCACGTCCTGATAGGTCAGGAAGGCGCGCCCGAAGGCCGATGCGGCAAAGCCCATCACCAGGAACACCGTCGAGAGGCCCATGACGAAGAACAGCGCGGGCAGGACCGCGCTGCGTTCCCGCGCCTTGAGGCCGTTCACCCCGACCCCGGTCATGTAGGCCAGATAGGGCGGCACGATGGGCAGCACGCAGGGCGACAGGAAGGACAGGATGCCCGCCAGCATCGCCACGGCGGCGGCGGGCAGGAAGGCGGCGGTAGCGAGGTCGATTCCCAACATGGCCGCACCTTACCGCGTGGCGGGCCGAAGCACAGGGGACATCGCGTCACGGATGCGTGGGGCGGACATGCGAAGGGGCGCGGCTTGCACCGCGCCCCCTGTCTGTCAGGCCCGTCGGCTCAGCGGCCGGACCACCAGCCGCGGCGGCGGGGCTGGGGCGCCTCGGCGGGCGCGGGGCTGTTCGCGGGCTCCTGCGGGGCGGCGGCGGACTGGACCAGCGCCTCGGCCACGGTGGCGGGTTCCGCGGGGGCGGCCTCCGCAGCCGGTGCGGCGGGCTCCGGTGCGGGCTCCGCAGGTGCGGCCGCCTCCGGCACGGTCTCCACGGCCATCGGCAGGGCCTCGGCGCGGGCGTCGTCGGCCTCGGTCAGGTCCACCACCTCGGGGAGGGGCTGGGCCTCGACCGGCTTGCGGCTGCGCGAGCGGCTGCGGCCGCGCGAGCGGGTCCGGCCCTGCGGCGCGTCATCGGCCTCGGGCTGGGCTGCGGGTTCGGCCTCGGGGACCTCCGCGGCGACCGGCTCGGCCTCGGGCTCGTCGGAGACGGGCTCCTCGCCCTCGTCCTGCACGGCGTCATCGGCCTGCGCCTCGTCGCCCTCGGGACGCTCGCCCGATTTCCGGCGGCGGCGACGGCGGCGACGGCGCGACCGGCCCTCGCCATCGACCTCGCCATCCGCGTCGCGGGTCTCGGCGGCCTCCGGGACCTCGACGGCCTCGGGTGCGGCGGCCTCGACCTCGGGGGCCTCGGCCTCGATCGCGGGCAGGTCGTGATCTTCCTCCTCGTCGATGCTGGCCATCAGGTCGGCATTGACGCCCAGGGGCACATGACCCGGCTCGGGAACGACGCGGGTCGCGGTCTTGAACTTCTCGATCGCGTAATCGGGCGAGACCAGCGCCGGGTCCGCCTCGACGCGCACCGACATGCCGTGGCGCGCCTCGATGCCCGCGACATGCTCGCGCTTGGCGTTCATCAGGAAGTTCGCGACGGCGACCGGTGCGCGCACCAGAACCTCGCGCGAGCGCTTGCGGCTGCCCTCGTCCTCGATCGCGCGCAGGATGGTCAGCGCCAGGCTGTCATCGCTGCGGATCAGGCCGGTGCCGTGGCAATGGGCGCAGGGCTGGGTGGTGCTCTCCAGCATGCCGGGGCGCAGGCGCTGGCGGCTCATCTCCATCAGGCCGAAGCCCGAGATGCGGCCGATCTGGATGCGCGCACGATCGGATTTCAGCTTGTCCTTCAGGCGCTTCTCGACCGCGGCGTTGTTGCGGCGCTCATCCATGTCGATGAAGTCGATGACGATCAGACCGGCCAGGTCGCGCAGGCGCAGCTGGCGGGCGACCTCGTCGGCAGCCTCCAGGTTCGTCTTGAGCGCGGTCTCCTCGATCGAGCCTTCCTTGGTGGCGCGACCCGAGTTCACGTCGATGGCGACCAGCGCCTCGGTGATGCCGATGACGATGTAGCCGCCCGACTTCAGCTGCACGACCGGGTTGAACATCCCCGCCAGATAGCTTTCCACCTGATAGCGCGCGAACAGCGGCACCGTATCCTGATAATGGACCACGCTGTCGGCATGGGTCGGCATGATCATGCGCATGAAGTCCTTGGCCGCGCGATAGCCGCGCTCGCCCTCGACCAGCACCTCGTCGATCTCGGAGGAGTAGAGATCGCGGATGTTGCGCTTGATCAGGTCGCCCTCCTCGTAGATCGCGGCGGGGGCGATCGACTTGAAGGTCAGCTCGCGGATCTGCTCCCACAGGCGCAGCAGGTATTCATAGTCGCGGCGGATCTCGGTCCGGGTGCGCTGGCTGCCGGCGGTGCGGATGATCAGGCCGGCGCCCTTGGGCACGTCCAGCTCGTTCGCGATGTCCTTCAGCTTCTTGCGGTCGGCGGCATTGGTGATCTTGCGGCTGATCCCGCCACCGCGCGCGGTGTTGGGCATCAGCACGCAGTAGCGGCCGGGCAGCGACAGGTAGGTGGTCAGGGCGGCACCCTTGTTGCCGCGCTCCTCCTTGACGACCTGCACCAGCATGATCTGGCGGACCTTCACGACCTCCTGGATCTTGTAGCGGCGGGCACGGGGCTTCCTGGGCGCGCGGACCTCCTCGGTCACGTCCTCGTCGGCGACCGATTCGATCTCGTCGTCCTGATCGGCCTCGTCGCTGGCGGTCTCGGCGCCGGTCTCGGCCTCCTGGGCCTCGGCGCGGGGCTTGCGGCGCGAACGGCCGCGCTCCTCCTCGGCCTCCTGGGCCTCGGCCTCGGCGCGCTCCTCGGCCTTCAGCGCCTCGCGGTCGGCCGCGGGGATCTGGTAGTAATCCGGATGGATCTCGGCGAAGGCCAGGAAGCCGTGGCGGTTTCCGCCGTAATCCACGAAGGCCGCCTGCAGCGAGGGCTCGACCCGGGTGATCTTGGCCAGGTAGATGTTCCCGGCGATCTGGCGCCGGTTGGCCGTCTCGAAATCAAACTCCTCGACTTTGGTTCCATCGACCACGACCACCCGAGTTTCCTCGGCATGGGTGGCGTCGATCAGCATTTTCATTGCCATTGTTGTGTCTTTCGCGCAGCCGACGACCGGGCGGGGCCAGCGGCTCCCCCCGGTTCGGTCTGCGGTGTGATGAGGACACGGGCGCGTCGCCGTCGAAGACCATCGGGCCGACGGGGCATCGTGCCCGCCCTTCCCGAAGTCTGCCGTCCAAAGCGCGCGTCATCGCGTCTGTTCCCTAGGATGGTCCGATGCCGCAAGGCAGGACCGCTGTTCGTCGGACCCCCTGCGCCGTCCCGCAAGGCGGTGGCGCGGCGGAGGCTTGGTTTTCCGCGGGCACATGGCTCGCCCGAGATCGGGATCAGAGGTGCCGCGCTGCGAAACTGTCGGCGCGGGACTGGCCGTGAACCGGGTCCCGGTTCTGGCTGCGCCCTGCGCATGGGGCCAGCATAGCGGTCCGGGGCAGGAAAATTCAATGGCGAAAACGCCCCGGACAGCCTGCGGACGAAATGGGCCATCCTCCGCCGGCCCGATTCCGGGCGCGGTGAACCTCAGGCCTGCTGCCCGGGACCCGCGTCCGGTCCGGCCGCGGCCACGTCGCGACCCCGCCGCCGCAGCCTTTCGCGCAGCAGCCGCGCCCCGCGGCAGGCCAGCCGCGCCACCTCCAGCCAGGCCCGATAGGGCAGCACGGTCAGATAGCGCGACCGCCCCAGCTTGTAGGCGCGCAGGCCCGCCTGGATCTGCGTCGGATGATCGGAGCGCTGCGATCCGGGCAGCGGATCGACGAAGGCCGCGCGCAGCCCCGACAGGAACTCCAGGTCGAAGGCGATGTCCCAGGCCAGCCGCATGGGCAGCAGATCGGTCACGATCCATTCCGCGGCCCGGCGGTCGATCACATAGGCCCCGGCGCCCTTCTCGCGCGTCAGCGCGATGGCCAGCCGCCGCCCCGGCCCCAGGTCGCGGATCGCGTGCTTTCGGCCGCGGTTGACCGAGGTCAGCCGCAGCAGGTTCCACGCATCGCCGTTCAGCGCCGCCCGGTCCACCACCGCGACCAAGTCGGGATCGAAGCTGACGTCATCCTCCAGCACCAGCGCCAGGTCGGCATCCCCCGCCAGCAGCGCCCGCGCGCAGGCCACATGCGACAGATAGCAGCCGACCTCGGGCGGGGTCGTGCGGCGGCCATGCAGCAGCCGATAGGCGCGCTCGTCGAATTCCGGGATGGGAAAGCGCAGCGCGCGGCCGTCCACGCCCTCGATCCGGGTGAAGGGCAGGTCCAGGGCCGCCAGCTTGGCCTGCATGGCCGTCAGGCGGGCATCGGCGCCCGCCATGTTGATCAGATAGACCGCCAGGCGCCGCCCCGACAGGGGCAGCACCGTCACCGCGTCAGACGGCGCGGTCGTCATCGGACGTCTCCGCCGGGGGCAGCGCATGGGCACTGTAGAGGCCCGCATTGGCCATCAGGAACACGAACAGCGCCGCGGGCAGGCCGAAGGTCTCGAACCAGACCCAGGTGCTCTCGCTCTGGGTGCGCCAGACGATCTCGTTGGACAGGGCCAGCAGGACCAGGAAGACGGTCATGCGGACGGTCAGCCTGCGCCAGCCCAGCTCGGTCATGGGCAGCGCCTCGGACAGGACCGCGCCCAGCCAGTTGCGCCGCAGCGCCAGGCCCGTGCCCAGGATGGCCGCGAACAGCAGATAGATGATCGTCGGCTTGATCTTCAGGAAGCGTGGATCGTTCAGCCAGACCGACAGTCCGCCGAAGACCACGACCAGAACCAGCGTCGCGATCTGCATCGGCGCCAGCCTGCCGGTCAGCCACCACTGGATACCCGCCGCGACGATCAGCGCCGGGATCAGCGCCGCGGTGGCCAGGATGAAGCCGCCATAGCTTTCGCCGCCGATCACGAAGGTGTCGTTGCGGTACAGCATGAACAGCACGAAGAACAGGACCAGCGGACCCAGATCCAGCACCGGCTTGACCCAGGGTTTCATCTCTCTCATGCGGTCGGCCTTTTGTTGTCCGCCCGTCAGGCGGCGAATTCCACGATGACCGCGCCCAGGGCGATCAGCGCCATCAGCGCCACCCGGCGCGGCCCCACCTTTTCGCCCAGGATGAGCCAGCCGACAAGAGCCGCGAAGACGGTCGAGGTCTCGCGCAGGACGGCGGCGCGGCCGACCTCGTCGATGCGCGTGGCCAGCATGATCGAGCCGAAGCTGGCGAAGGCCACCAGCGCGCCGATCATGCCGCGCATGGCCAGCGGCCCGACCTGCGCGGCCGGCAGCGCGGCCAGGCGACGCGCGTTCCACAGCGGCATGAACAGACCGTCGAGGACGAAGAACCATGCGAGGAAGGTGAACGGATCGGCCGCCTGCCGGATGCCCCAGGCATCATAGGCGGTATAGGCCGCGACCATCGCCCCGGTGACCATCGCCCAGGCCAGCGCCGGGACCAGCGTCTCGCGCCCCACGGTCAGGCGGCGCAGGCTGTTCAGCGCCAGCCCGAAGATGCCCCCCACCAGCAGAGCCAGCCCCAGCCACTGCCCCGCGGTGAAGCGTTCGTGAAAGACCAGCATCGCGACCAGCACCACGAAGAGCGGCGCCGATCCGCGCACCACCGGATAGACGACCGTATAGGCCCCGCGCTGATAGGTCAGCGCCTGCGCGACCTTGTAGAGGATGTGGATGCCCATCGCGCCCAGCAGAACCGGCCACAGGCCCGGCTCGGGCCAGGGCACCAGGAACAGCGCCACCGGCAGCGCCATGAGCAGATAGGACAGGTCGATCGCCGCCCGGCTGAGCCAGGGATCGTGGCGCCCCTTCTGCAAGGCCCCGAAGACCGCGTGCAGAAACGCCGCCGACAGCGCCAGGGCCGAGGCCAGCTGCGCGCCCTGCTCGGTTCCGGCGATTTGAACGAAGAAATCACCCATGCCGCCTGATGGCCCCTGCCCGCCCCCGACGCAACCCCGGTCGCGGGGCCGCGCGCGCGATCAGTCCAGCCGCACCGCGGCCAGGATCGGGCCGGGCAGCGCCTCATCGCCCTGCATCTGCTGGATCAGCAGCGCGTGGCGGGTGTCGGGCGGCCAGGCGCCGTCCTCCATCAGCTCGGGGCGCACGGTCAGGCGCAGCGGCTGCCGTCCGTCCCATCGCGACAGATGTTCCAGCGTCAGGACCACGTTGCTGTAGAGCACGGTGCGGCCCCGATTCTCTCCGGCCATCACATCGACATGGCGTTCGGGCGCATAGCGGACCAGGACCACGTCCACCGCGCCGCCCAGGTCGGACAGGGGCTGCAGCTCGATCAGCTCTCCGGCATCGGTCGGGTCGCGCTGGACGCTGACGGTGGCGGGGGCGTAGCGGTGCGCGTCGATCAGGCCCATCAGCTGCGCCGGACCGGGCGCGACCGAGGTGTCCTGGCCGTCCACGATCATCTGCGGGGTATAGACCGACCGCTCGCCCGCGGCGCGGGCGTAGGCGCTCTGGCGTTCGGTGAATTCGGGCCGGGCGAAGCTGTCGGCCCAGCCCAGATAGTCCCAGTAGTCGACGTGATAGGACAGGGCCAGCACGTCCGGCGTCCCGGTCAGCGCGGTCAGCATCGCATCGGCCGGCGGACAGGAGGAGCAGCCCTGCGAGGTGAACAGCTCGACCACCACCGGCAGCGTGGCCGAGGGCAGCGCGGTCGCGACGGGCGGCGCCGCATCCGCGGCCGCAAAGCCGTTGACGCCCCCCGATTCCAGCCCCGGATAGGGCAGGTCCATCGTCGACGGGGACTGCCGCCCGGCCTCGTCAGGGGCCAGGATCAGAGGCGCGTCGCCCGCGTCCGGTGCGGTGGCGGCAGAGGGGGGGCCCGAAAGGGCGCCGGACATGTCCGCCTGCCCAGCCATCCCCTGCCCCGCCGCGGGCAGCGCCAGGAGCCACAGCGCCGCGCAGGCGGCGGCCGCGCCCTGCGCCCATGCGCGGGCGGGACGGGTCGGGCGGTCGGGATATGTCGGGTGCCGTGTCACAGGCAGCGTGTTACCGCCTGAGGGCCCGAAACACCAAATCACCGCTGCGTCAGCGGCGCCATTCGCGTCATGCGTGCCTCTTGAGCAACAGGGGAAAAGATGGTATGCAATCGCATACAATTTGCGGTGCATCCCTTGCGCGATGCCCCCCGATGGGGCAAAGCAGGGGCACGCCGGACCCATCCATTCTTGCAGACAGGGAGGCCCTGATGCCCATCCAGACCGGAACCGACACCGCCAAGACGCGCCGCACGCTGAGCGCGGGCGCGCAGAGCGTCGACTATTACTCCATCGCCGCCGCCACCGAGGCGGGGCTTGGCGACTTCTCGAAACTGCCGGCCGCGCTGAAGGTCGTGCTGGAGAACATGCTGCGCTTCGAGGATGGCGGCCGCACCGTCTCCGTCGAGGACATCAAGGCCTTCGCCGAATGGGCGACGCTTGGCGGCAAGAACCCGCGCGAGATCGCCTATCGCCCGGCCCGCGTGCTGATGCAGGACTTCACCGGCGTTCCGGCGGTGGTCGACCTGGCCGCCATGCGCGACGGCATCAAGGCCCTGGGCGGCGACGCGCAGAAGATCAACCCGCTGAACCCGGTCGATCTGGTCATCGACCATTCGGTGATGATCGACGAATTCGGCACCCCGCGCGCCTTCCAGAAGAACGTCGAGCTGGAATATGAGCGCAACATGGAGCGCTACACCTTCCTGAAATGGGGTCAGAAGGCGTTCAACAACTTCCGCGTGGTCCCGCCCGGCACCGGCATCTGCCACCAGGTGAACCTGGAATACCTGGCCCAGACCGTCTGGACCGACACGGACCAGGACGGCAAGACCGTCGCATACCCCGACACGCTGGTCGGCACCGACAGCCACACCACCATGGTGAACGGCCTTGCGGTCCTGGGCTGGGGCGTGGGCGGCATCGAGGCCGAGGCCGCCATGCTGGGTCAGCCGATCTCGATGCTGATCCCCGAGGTCGTGGGCTTCAAGATCACCGGCGCGCTGGCCGAGGGCGTGACCGCCACCGACCTGGTGCTGAAGGTCGTGCAGATGCTGCGCAAGCACGGCGTGGTGGGCAAGTTCGTCGAGTTCTACGGCCCCGGCCTGGACCACATGCCGCTGGCCGACCGTGCGACCATCGCCAACATGGCGCCCGAATACGGCGCGACCTGCGGCTTCTTCCCGATCGACGACGAGACGCTGCGCTATCTGCGCCAGACCGGCCGCGACGAGGACCGCATCGCCCTGGTCGAGGCCTATGCCAAGGAGAACGGCTTCTGGCGCACGGCGGATTACGCGCCGGTCTATTCCTCCACGCTGGAGCTGGACCAGAGCACCGTCGTCCCGGCCATCTCAGGGCCGAAGCGCCCGCAGGACCACGTGCCGCTGACCGAGGCCGCGACCGCCTTCGGCGACTACATCAAGGGCCTGCGCCCGGCCAAGTCGGTCCCTGCGACCGAGAAGGCCGAGATGACCGAGGAAGGCGGATCGCCCGATCCCGCGCCGCAGGACATCCCCGGCGGCGGCCACGGCCACCTGAGCAGCGCGCCGGTCGAGGGCGAGGACTATGTCCTGCGTGACGGCTCGGTCGTGATCGCCTCGATCACCTCCTGCACCAACACCTCGAACCCCTATGTGCTGATGGCCGCGGGCCTGGTGGCGCGCAAGGCGCGCGCCCTGGGCCTGACCCGCAAGCCCTGGGTCAAGACCTCGCTGGCGCCCGGATCGCAGGTGGTCGAGGAATACCTGAAGGCCGCGAACCTGCAGGAGGACCTGGACGCCCTGGGCTTCAACCTGGTGGGCTTCGGCTGCACCACCTGCATCGGCAACTCGGGCCCGCTGCAGCCCGAGATCTCGAAGGCCGTGAACGACAACGACCTGGTGGCCGTGTCGGTCCTGTCGGGCAACCGCAACTTCGAGGGCCGCATCAGCCCGGACGTCCGCGCGAACTATCTGGCCAGCCCCCCGCTGGTCGTGGCCTATGCCATCGCGGGCGACATGAACATCGACGTGACCAAGGACCCGCTGGCGCATACGCCCGACGGCAAGCCGGTCTACCTGAAGGACATCTGGCCGACCTCCAAGGAGGTCGCCGATCTGGTCGACACCATCGTGACGCGCGAGATGTTCCAGGCGAAATACGCCGACGTGTTCAAGGGCGACGAGCGCTGGCAGGCGGTCGAGGTGACCGACAGCGAGACCTATGACTGGCCCGCATCGTCCACCTACATCCAGAACCCGCCCTATTTCCGCGGCATGTCCCAGGAACCGGGCGTCATCCACGACGTGAAGGGCGCGCGCGTCCTGGCGCTGCTGGGCGACATGATCACGACCGACCACATCAGCCCGGCGGGCAGCTTCAAGCCGGGCACCCCGGCCGGCAAGTACCTGACCGAGCGTCAGGTGGCCCCGCGCGATTTCAACAGCTATGGCTCGCGCCGCGGCAACCACGAGATCATGATGCGCGGCACCTTCGCCAACATCCGCATCAAGAACGAGATGCTGGACGGCGTCGAGGGCGGCTTCTCCAAGGACGCCGACGGGAACCAGGCCGCGATCTATGACGCCGCGATGTCCTATGTCGATCAGGGCACGCCCCTGGTCGTCATCGGCGGCATCGAATACGGCGCCGGATCGTCGCGGGACTGGGCGGCCAAGGGCACGAACCTCTTGGGCGTCAAGGCGGTCATCGCCGAAAGCTTCGAGCGCATCCACCGTTCGAACCTGGTCGGCATGGGCGTCATCCCGTTCGAGTTCACCAATGGCGACACCCGCCATTCGCTGAACCTGACCGGCGACGAGACGATCACGATCGAGGGCTTGGCGGGCGACTTCAAGCCGCTGTCGCTGGTGCCCTGCACCATCACCTATGCCGACGGCACGGTGAAGACGATCCAGCTGAAGGCCCGCGTCGATACCGAGGTCGAGATCGACTATCTGAAGAACGGCGGCGTGCTGCATTACGTGCTGCGGAACCTGGCCGCGGCCTGATCGGCCCCGCACCGGAACGGATCAGGGCCCCCGGCGCATCGCCGGGGGCCCTTGTCATGACCGGCCGCCGTCAGCGGCGGCCCAGCATCCGCGACAGAGTCCCGTCGCGCCGGACCCGATGGTGCCAGATCGCCATGCCGACATGCCCCAGGATCAGCGCGAAGAGCAGCCAGGCCAGCTCTCCGTGCAGGGCCTGGCCCAGCTGCACCATCCATGACACCTCGGTCCCGGTGGCGGGGATCAGCCAGGGATCGGCGCGCGGCCAGCCGCGGCCGCTGCCATAGGCCCGCAGCAGGGCCAGCGACGGCACGACCGCCATCAGCAGATACATCAGACCCTGACCGACCCGCGCCGCGCGCCCGAGCGGCCCCGGATGACCCGGCCGCCGGTTCCGGTTCAGCGCCGTCCAGATCAGCCGCAGGCCCAGCAGGGCCAGGACCGTGACGCCGATCGAGGCATGGCCCGGCCCGATCGCGGCCAGCTGGACGACCGCCGGCGAATCTTCGGCCAGGCGTTCGGCCGCGGCGATGAGGAACTGCCAGCCCAGCAGGGCCGCCATGATCCAGTGCAGCGCACGGCTGATCCGGCCATATCGGTCGGGACCGTCGCGCCAAAGGGGGGCAGAGGGCATGTCTCGCTCCGTTCCAGCGGTGACTGGGGCGGCGCGCCCCGCCACCCAGAGAAGGTCCTGCCGCCCCGCTACGCAAGAGCCGCGGGCTGCGGCGAATGCCCGCAACGGGGTGCGATGCCGCCTCAGCCGCCGATGGCGATGCCCTCGCGGCGCGGATCGGCGCCCCCCTCCAGCCCCTCGGGCGTCACCACGATGCCCTGCAGCCCCGAGGTCAGCTCGGTCTCGTTCAGCTCGAAGCCCAGATCGGTCAGGCCCCGGGTCAGCGCGGCGGGCAGCCCCGCCTCCACGTCCATCGGACCGAAGCGGTTCACCAGGTTCGGCGCCGCGACCGCCGCCTGGATGTCCATGCCCCAGTCCAGATGCGCCACGATGGCCCGGGCGACATAGCCGATGATCCGGCTGCCGCCCGGCGATCCGATGACCATGGCGGGCGCGCCGTCGCGCATCACGATGGTCGGTGCCATCGACGACCGCGGCCGCTTGCCCGGCGCGATGGCATTGGCGATGGGCCAGCCGTCGGCGTCATGGGTCTCGAAGCTGAAATCGGTCAGCTCGTTGTTCAGAAGGAACCCGCCCGCCATCACGCGCGAGCCGAAGCCGTTCTCGATGGTCGTGGTCATCGACAGGGCGTTCCCGTCGCCGTCCACGATCGAGATATGGGTGGTCGAGGGCAGCTCCAGCGCGCTGTCCTGCCCCCACAGCGCCGCATGGCTCCAGCCGGGCTGGCCCGCCGCGACCTCGGGCAGGCTGTCGTCGCCCGCAAGCAGCGCGCCGCGTTCGGCCAGATAGGCCGGGTCGATCAGCCCCTCGGTCGGCATCGCGACGAAGTCGCTGTCGGCCATGAACCGCCCCCGATCCGCGAAGGCCAGCCGCGAGGCATCCCCGATCAGCCGCCAGGCATCGGGGCTTTCGGCGCCCATCGCCGCCAGGTCGTATCCGCCCAGCATTCCCAGGATCTGACCCACGGTCAGCCCGCCCGACGACGGCGGCCCCATGCCGCAGACATCGTGGTCGCGATAGTCCACGCAGACCGCTGGGCGTTCGATGACCCGGTATGCGGCCAGATCCTCCGGCGACAGCAGGCCCGGATTGTCCGCAGCCCCGCGCACCGCGGCCACGATCTCCTGCGCGATGGGACCGCGATAGAAGGCATCGGCCCCCTGCCCGGCCAGGGCGCGCAGCGTGTCGGCATAGGCCGGGTTGGTCAGCCGCGCGCCCGGCGCCACGGGCTGGCCGCCGGGAAAGAAGTAATCGGTCGTGGCGGGATAGCGCTGCAGCGCCTCGCCTTCGGCGGCGACCAGCGTCGCCAGGCGCGGGGACACGGTGAACCCGTCCTGCGCCATGGCGATGGCGTCGTCGAAGAGCCCCGCCCAGTTGGCACGGCCCCATTTGCGATGCGCGACCTCCATCAGGCGCGGCGTGCCCGGCGTGCCCACCGAACGGCCGCCGATCACGGCCGCCATGAACTCCAGGGGCTGGCCCTCCTCATCCTGGAACAGCGTGGGGGTCACGGCCATGGGGGCGGTCTCGCGCCCGTCCAGCGTGGTCAGCGCGCCCGTCGCGGCATCGTACCAGACCAGGAAGGCGCCCCCGCCCAGGCCCGAGCTCTGCGGCTCGACCAGGCCCAGCACCGCCTGCACGGCGACCATCGCATCGGCCGCGCTGCCGCCGCGGTCCAGCACGCGCGCACCCGCCTGCACGGCCAGGGGATGGGCGGCCGAGACCATCCAGTCCTGCCCGCGGACCGGGATGCCCTGCGCCTTGGCCTCCAGCGCGGCGCGGGCCGCATCGTCCAGCGGGCCGAAATCCGCGGCGGCTCCCTGCGCCGCCGACGCGCCCTCGGGCACCACCGCATCCGTCGCCTGCTGCGCCGCAAGCCCGCCCGTGCTTCCCAACAGGATCGCCAAGGCCAAACCCGTCTGTGTCATCCGCAACTCCCCCGTCATGCCTGTCGATGGGGTCAGCATGGGACGCACAACCCGCGGGTGCAAGCACGGGGTTACTGATCGGCCAGGGCGCGCTCCAGTTCGGGTCGGAAGCGGGTCTCGTAATCCGCATCGACCAGCGGGCCGGCATGGCGGTAGAGTACCCGCCCCTCGCCGTCCAGGATGAAGGTCTCGGGCGGGGCGGTCACGCCCCAATCGATCGCGGTGCGGCCGCGCGGGTCGGTGGCGATGGCCGCGAAGGGGTCGCCATCCTCCTCCAGGAACCGCAGCGCGTTCGCGTCGATGTCGCGCAGATCGACGCCATAGACCGGGATCTCCTGTGACAGGGCAGTCAGGGTCGGATGCTCGATCCGGCAGGGCGGGCACCAGCTGGCCCAGAAGTTCACCAGCTTGACGCCGGGCTGGCGCAGCATCTCGTCGGTCAGCGCGGTCTTGCCGGGCAGGGTCGTGGCGGGCACCGGCGGCGCCTCGCGTCCGACGATGGCGGACGGCACGGCACCCGGATCGTCGCGGCCCATGCCCCAGAGGAACACCCCCGCCAAGGCGATGAAGGCCAGGGGCGGCAGCAGGACAAGGGGCGCGATCCTAGCCATCGCGACCATGCTCCTCCAGCGCGCGCCGCGCGCGGGCATTGGCGGCGACGGTGTGCCAGACCAGCCCGCCGATCAGGACCAGGCTGACGGCATAGGCGGACAGGACGGGGATGGCATAGCGTCCAAGGTCGATCATGCGCGCATCTCTCTTGCTTGCAGGGCGGCCAGGCGGCGGCGGCGGATTTCGGTCCGGGTGCGGATCAGGACCAGCGCCAGGAACATCAGGAAGAACCCCAGCATGGCCAGATACAGGGGATAGCGATAGACATGGCTCATCCGCTCGCCGGACTGGACCGACAGGCTGGCGCCCTGGTGCAGGCCCTGGTTCCAGAACAGCACCGCATAGCGCGACAGAAGCGCGAAGACCGACCCCACCAGGCACAGGACGCCCGTCAGGTCGGCGGCGCTGTCGGGGTCCTCGACCGCCGACCACAGCGCGATGTAGCCCACATAGAACAGGAACAGGATCAGGAACGAGGTCAGCCGCGGGTCCCATTCCCACCAGCTTCCCCACATCGGCTGTCCCCAGATCGCCCCGGTCGCCAGCGCGATCACGGTCATCACCGCCCCGATGGGCGCGGCCGCCTTGGCCGCCAGCGCGCTGACATGGTGGCGGCGGATGATCCAGATCAGCGAGGCGACCAGCATCATCACCCAGATGTTGATGGCCATCATCGCGGCGGGCACGTGCAGGAAGACGATCTTGACCGTCGATCCCTGGCGGAAGTCGTCGGGCGTCAGAAAGCCCCAGACCAGGCCGGTCACGCAGCAGATCACCGCGCCGCCGACCAGCCAGGGCAGGACCCCTTCGGTGGTGCGCATGAACCGGGCCGGATTTGCGTACTGCCAGATCGACATGGTCCCTGTTTCCCCGTTTCGCGCCGCACCTTCAAGGGGCGTGGCGCGCCCTCACCTCAGATTGACCCGCAGCGCCGCCGCCGCCGCCAGCGGAATCAGCGCCAGGACCGCCAGCGTGATGCCCGCCAGAAAGACCAGCGGCGTGGCGATGGCCAGCCCCTCGGCCCCGCGGCGGGTGATCTCGGCCCCGAAGATCAGCGTCGGCACATAGAGCGGCAGTACCAGCAGCGACAGAAGCAGCCCGCCCCGCCGCAGCCCGACGGTGATGGCCGCGCCGAAGGCGCCCAGCATCGACAGTGCGGGCGTCCCGACCGCCAGCGACAGGACCAGCGCCGGCATCGCCCGCGGCGGCAGATGCAGCAGCAGCCCGAACAGCGGCGCGGCCAGGACCAGCGGCAGGCCGGTGGTGACCCAATGCGCCAGCGCCTTGACCGCGACCGCCCCCTCCAGAGGCAGCGGCGCGGTCGCCAGGAGGTCCAGGCTGCCGTCCTCATGGTCCAGCGCGAAGATGCGGTCCAGCGACAGCAGGCAGGCCAGCAGCGCGCCGACCCACAGGATGCCCGGCGCGATGGGCGCCAGCACGGCGCGGTCCGGCCCGACCCCGAAGGGCACCAGCGCCGAGAGGATCAGGAAGAAGGCGACGCCCAGGCCGAAGCCGCCCCCCGCCCGCGTGGCCAGCCGCAGGTCGCGGACCAGCAGGGCGATCACGCGAAGGCCTCGTTGAAGCCCGCGGGCCGGGTGGCGGGGGCGCCGGGGCGCGCGCGGAAGGGGCTCAGGTCCAGGACCCGCGCCTGCGGCAGGCCCAGGTCGATATGCGTGGCGATCAGCGCGGCACCGCCCTGCCCCAGATGGTCCGCCACCACCGCGGCGAAGCGCGCGACCGAGTCCGCGTCCAGCGACACGGTGGGCTCGTCCAGCACCCAGAGCGGGCGGCGCGTGACCAGCAGCCGCGCCAGCCCCAGGCGGCGCTTCTGCCCCGCCGACAGCGAGCCGGCCGCGCGATGGGCCAGCGCCGTCAGCTCCATCGCGGCCAGCGCCCGCGCCACGTCGCCGCCGCCGAAGACGCGCGCCCAGAAGGCCAGGTTCTCGGTCGCGGTCAGGGCGGGTTTCAGCCCGTCGGCATGGGCGGCATAGGCGGCCGCGTCCTCGGGCATCGCGATGCGGCCCGCCACCGGGGCCTGCAGCCCCGCGACGCAGCGCAGAAGCGTCGTCTTGCCCAGCCCGTTCGGACCGCGCAGGATCAGCGCCTGCCCCTTGTCCAGATCGAAGGAGACACCCTCCAGCACCCGTAGACCGCCGCGCGCCACGGCCAGGTCCTGGACGCGGAGCAGCGTCACAGCGGCAGCAGCGCGCAGGCCACCCGGCGGCCTTCCGAGACGGTGACGTTGTAGGTGCGCGCCGCGGTGGGCGAGGTCATCGCCTCGACCCGGATGCCCAGGGCGTCCAGCGCCGCGACCAGATCGCGCGGCGCATGGCCGATATCTTGGCCCAGCCCCAGGAACAGCACGTCCACGCGCCCGGCCAGGTCGGCCAGCGGCGCGCGGTCCTCCAGCCCCTGCCAGGGCGTGACGCGCCCGGCCTCGACCACCACTGCGCCGCGGATCACCTGACCCGCGATGCGGAAGAAGCCGGGACCATAGCTGTCCACCGCGTTCTGTCCGGCGAAGTCGGTGGGGATCAGCTGCGGCATCAGACCTCCTCGGCCCCCTCGAAGGGCGAGACGTTCTTGCGCTTGGCCTTGGGGTCCTTGGGGTCGGACGGGCCCCAGTCACGGCGAACGCCCAGCCACAGGACGACGCTTTTCGCGATGTAGACCGTGGAATAGGTGCCCACGAAGACGCCCCACAGCATCGCGAAGACGAAGCCGCGCACCACGTCGCCGCCCAGCACCAGCATCGCGGTCAGCGCGATGGCGGTGGTGACGGCGGTCATCACGGTGCGCGACAGGGTCTCGTTCACCGTCAGGTTCATCACGTCGACAAGCTTCATCGACTTGTACTTGATCAGGTTCTCGCGCAGCCGGTCGAAGACCACGACCGTGTCGTTGACCGAAAAGCCCAAGGTGGTCAGCAGCGCCGCGATGGTGGTCAGGTCGAACTTGAACTGGAACAGCGCGAAGACGCCCACGGTCAGCAGGACGTCGTGAACTAGCGCCACGACCGCCCCCACGGCCAGCTGCCATTCGAAGCGCAGCCAGATATAGGCCAGGATGCCCAAGGTCGCCGCCGCCACGGCGATGACCGCGGTGCGGATCAGCTCGTCCGAGACCTTGGGCCCGACCGATTCGACGGACACGAAGGTGACCGCGGGGTCGACCTCCTTCAGCGCGGCCTCGACCTCGTTCAGCTGCTGGGGAGAGACCGAGCCGGTCTCGTCCGTGGTGCCGATGCGGACCATGGCGACGTGGCGGTCCGCCCCGAAGGACGGATCGAAGACCTCGGTGATGGACACGTCGCTGAAGCCCATGCCGTCCAGCGCCTGCCGGTATTCGCCGATCTCGAAGGCGGTCGTGCTCTCGGTGCGGATGGTGGTGCCGCCGCGGAAGTCGATGCCGTAGTTCAGCCCCATGAACACCGTGGCCAGGATCGAGATCACCACCGCCAGCGCGGAGATGCCCACCGTCAGCCATTGCCAGCGGAAGAAGTCGATGTTCGTGACGTCGGGGACGAGTTTCAGACGGAAAGCCATGATTGCGCCCCCTTACAGGACCAGCTGGGCCGGCTTGCGCCATTCCAGCCAGATGAGAATCAGCAGTCGGGTCAGGAAGATGGCCGTGAAGACCGAGGTGACCAGACCGATGGTCAGCGTGACCGCAAAGCCCTTGACCGGCCCCGAGCCCAGGAAGAACATCACCGCCGCCGCGATGAAGCTGGTGACGTTGGCGTCCACGATGGCGCTCATCGCCTCGCGGAAGCCGTCCTCGATGGCGCGGAACGGCCGCTTGCCGCGGCGCAGCTCCTCGCGGATGCGCTCGAAGATGATGACGTTGGCGTCGACCGCGGTGCCGACGGTCAGCACGATCCCCGCGATGCCGGGCAGCGTCAGCGTGGCGCCCATCATGCCCATGATCGACAGGATCAGGATGACGTTGACCGTCACCGCGACCGAGGCGATCACCCCGAAAAGCCCATAGCTGGCGATCAGGTAGGCCGCGACCAGCGCCGTCGCCACGACGGCCGAGATGCGGCCCGCGTCGATGCTGTCCTGGCCCAGTTCCGGGCCGATGGTGCGTTCCTCGAGGAAGATCAGCTCGGCCGGCAGGGCGCCCGCGCGCAGCAGGACGGCCAGCTGGTTCGCCTCGTCGAAGGTCATCGACCCCGAGATCTGCCCCGAGCCGCCGGTGATGGCCGAGCGGATGACCGGGGCCGAGATGACCTCGTTGTCCAGAACGATTGCGAAGGGCTGACCGATATTGGCCGAGGTGTAGGAGCCGAAGGCCCGCGCGCCCGTAGGGTTGAAGCGGAAGTTGACCGAGGGCTGGCCGTTCTCGTCGGTGCCGGGCATGGCGTCGACCAGATCTTCGCCGGTGACGACGGGGCTCTGCTCCAGGATGTAGAACAGGTTCGGCTGGTCGATCGAGGGCGCGATCAGCTGGCCCACGCCGGGCTGGGCCTGCGGATCGGCGGTGGTGCCGACGACCGGGTTGAAGGTCAGCTGGGCGGTGGTGCCGATCAGGTCCTTCAGCTCCTCGGCCGAGCCGATGCCGGGCACCTGGATCAGGATGCGGTCCTCGCCCTGGCGGGTGATGGTGGGTTCGCGGGTGCCGACCTCGTCGACGCGGCGGCGCACGATCTCCAGCGACTGCTGGATGGTGCGGTCGTCGGTGACGGCCTTCTCGGCATCCGACAGCTGGATGGTCAGGGTCGCCCCTTGCGTGCTGATCGCCAGCGACTGCTGGCCTGCGCCTGTCAGGGTGGTGACGGGGGTCGAGAAGCCGCGCACGATCTCGGTCGCGGCGGCCATCTGGTCGGGATTGCCGATCTCGATGGCCAGGACGCCGTCGGGTGCGGCGACGCGCCGCACGGCGCCCACGGTGTCGCGGGCATCGCTCAGCGCGCGGCGCAGTTCGGGCCACAGCGCGTCCATGCGCGACTTGTAGACCTGCTCGACCTGCACCTCGCCCAGAAGATGGGCGCCGCCGCGCAGGTCCAGCCCCAGATTGACCAGATGGGACGGCATCCACGAGGGCCAGCCGTCGCGCGCCGCGACCAGTTCGGGCGTCTCGACGCCGGTGGCCTCGATCTCGGCCACGGCATCGTTATGCGCCTCGACACGGGCGTAGAAGGCGTTGGGCAGCGCATAGAGCAGGCCCAGAAGGCAGATCCCGAGTATCAGGATGCGCTTCCATCGGTCGATCTGAAGCATTTTGGCTTGGGCCTTTATCAGCTGTTGGCGGCGACCGGCTCGGTCTTGGTCACGACCTGGGCCAGGGTGCTGCGGACGACGCGGACGCGCACGCCGGTCGCGATCTCGACCTCGAGGTCCTCCTCGCCGACATTGGTGACCTTGCCCAAGATACCGCCCTGGGTGATGACGCGGTCGCCCTTCTTGACGGCCTCGACCATCGCCCGGTGGGCCTTCAGGCGCTTCTGCTGCGGGCGGATCATCAGGAAGTACATGATCGCGAAGATCAGGATCAGCGGGATGAACTGCGCAAAGGCGGCGGCGCCGCCGGCGCCTCCGGCGGCCTGGGCATAGGCGGGGGTCACGAACATCGATCGTCCTTTCGGTCAGGGGGCGCAGCCGCGGCCGCGTCAGGATTGGCGCGCAACCTAGCGGCGCGGCCGGTCCTTGGCAAGAAAGCCCCGGACCGCCGCGGCGCAAGGGCCGCGAACGTCACCGTGATCGGCCTAGCCTCAGGCCGCGACGGGCTGGGCGCGTTCGACCAGGCGGGCGAAGAAGCTGGCGCCCACGGGGGCCACCGCGTCGTTGAAGTCGTAGGCCGGGTGATGGACCCCCGGCCCGTCCCCCTGCCCCAGGAACAGATAGCATCCCGGCCGCGCGTTCAGCATGTAGCTGAAATCCTCGGCGCCCATCTCGCGCCCGGCATCGGGCAGGACCTGATCCTCGCCCGCGATCTCGCGCGCGACGGCCACGGCGAAGCCGGTCTGGTCGGGGTCGTTGACGGTGGCGGGATAGCCCTCCTGATAGTCCAGCCGGATCTGCACGTCATAGGCCTCGGCCTGCCCGTCGCAGATCTGGGTCATCCGCCTGCGCACCATGTCGCGCACATGCGGCGCAAAGGTGCGGACCGTGCCGCAGACATAGGCGGTGTCGGGGACGATGTTGTCGGCGCTGCCGGTGTGGATCTGCGTCACCGACAGGGCCAGGTCGTCGCCGGTATAGTGGTTGCGGCTGCTGATCGTCTGGATCGCGCCCACCACGGCCACGGCGGCGACCACCGGATCGGCGGTCAGATGCGGCATGGCGCCATGCCCGCCGCGGCCCTGGACATGGATCTCGAACGTGTCGACGGCGGCCATGATCGGGCCGGGCGTGGTCTGGAAGCTGCCCTCGGTCTGGCCCGGATTGTTGTGCATGGCAAAGACGCGGGCGATGTCGAAGCGCTCCATCATGCCGTCCTGCACCATCGCGTCGCCGCCGCCCCCGGCCTCCTCGGCGGGCTGGAAGATCAGCGCGACGCGACCCGCGAAGTTGCGGGTCTCGGCCAAGTATTTCGCCGCGCCCAGCAGCATGGTCGTGTGGCCGTCATGGCCGCAGGCATGCATCCGCCCCGGCACGGTCGAGGCCCAGGGCGCGCCCGTCGTCTCGGTCAGGGGCAGCGCGTCCATGTCGGCGCGCAGCCCGATGGTCGGGCCCTCGCCCCGGCCGTGGATGATGCCCACCACGCCGGTCTGCCCGATCCCCTCGTGGATCTCGTCCACGCCGAACTCGCGCAGCCGCGCGGCCACGAAGCCCGCCGTCTGATGGCAGTCGAAGCCCAGTTCGGGGTTCTGGTGCAGATGGCGGCGCCATTCGGTCATCTGATCGGCAAAGCCTGCGATGCGGTTCAGGACGGGCATGTGGACTTGGGCCTTTCGCTGTGGCAGTCGAGGGGCCATCATCCGCGTGACGAAGGGAATTGCAATGGCCGACCCCCGCGACCCCGCGACCGAGATCGCCCGCCTGCTGGACATCATGGCCGCCCTGCGCGACTCCGAGACGGGCTGCCCCTGGGACATCGAGCAGACCTTCGCCACCATCGCCCCCTACACGATCGAGGAGGCCCACGAGGTCGAGGACGCCATCCAGCGCGAGGCTTGGGACGAGCTGCCGGGAGAGCTGGGCGACCTGCTTCTGCAGGTGGTGTTCCAGGCCCAGATCGCGCGCGAGGCCGGGATGTTCGATTTCGCCGATTGCGCGGCCAGCATCAGCGACAAGCTGATCTTCCGCCATCCTCACGTCTTCGGCGACGAATCCCGCGACAAGTCGGCCGAGCAGCAGGTCAGGGACTGGGAGGCCATCAAGGCGGTCGAACGTGCCGGCAAGGCCGAGCGCGGCACGCTGGACGGGGTGGCCCTGGGCCTGCCCGCGCTGACCCGGGCGGTCAAGCTGCAGAACCGTGCGGCGCGGGTGGGCTTCGACTGGCCCGGTCCCGGCGACGTGCTGGCCAAGATCGCCGAGGAGGCGGCCGAGCTGGTCGAGGCGCGCGACAGCCTGGGTCCCGAGGCCATGGAGGAGGAGTTCGGCGACCTCCTGTTCGTGATGGCCAACCTGGCCCGGCACCTGAAGATCGATCCGGAACTGGCCCTGCGCCGCGCCAATGCCAAGTTCACCCGCCGCTTCGGCGCGGTGGAGGCCGCGCTGGCCGCCCAGGGCCGCCGCCCCGAGGACAGTGATCTGACCGAGATGGATCGCCTTTGGGATGCGGCCAAGGCGGCCGAGCGCGGGGCCTAGGCCGCCTGCGTCACCTGCGCCAGGGCCGCGTCATAGACCTCGATCCCGCCCTTGGAGGCGCCTTCGGACAGGGTCCGCTTCCAGCCCCGCGCGCCGGGCTGGCCGTGGAACAGGCCCAGCATGTGCCGCGTGAACTGGTGCAGCCGCCCACCTTCGGCCAGATGCGCGACGATCAGCGGCCGCATGGCCAGCGCCAGATCGGCCGGATCGGCAAAGGGCGGCACCTCGCCCCAAAGACGGTCGGCATCGGCCAGGATCTTCCAGGGTTCGTGATAGGCCGCGCGCCCGATCATCGCGCCGTCCATGACCTCCAGCTGCGCCCGCGCCTGATCCAGCGTGGCGATGCCACCGTTGATCGACAGGTGCAGGTCGGGGAACTCGGCCCGCATCGCGTGGACCAGCGGATAGTCCAGCGGCGGGATCTCTCGGTTCTCCTTGGGGCTGAGACCTTTCAGCCAAGCCTTGCGGGCATGGACGGTGACGCGCCGGACGCCCGCATCCCGCACCATCGCCAGGAATTCGGGCAGGACTGTCGCCGCATCCTGGTCGTCCACGCCGATCCGGCACTTGACCGTGACCGGCACCGGGCTTTCGTCGCGCATGGCGCGCAGGCAGGCCGCGACACGGTCCGGCATGGTCATCAGGATCGCGCCGAAGGCCCCCGACTGCACCCGGTCACTGGGGCAGCCGCAGTTCAGGTTGATCTCGTCATAGCCCCATGCGGCGGCGATGCGCGTGGCCTGCGCCAGCTCGGCCGGGTCCGACCCGCCCAGCTGCAGGGCCAGCGGATGTTCGGCCGCGTCGTAATCCAGAAGCCGCGCGCGGTCGCCATGGATCACCGCCGGGGCGGTCACCATCTCGGTGTAGAGCAGCGCCCGGCGCGACATCATGCGGTGGAACCGCCGGCAGTTCCGGTCGGTCCAGTCCATCATCGGCGCGACGGAAAGGCGCGCGGCGTCAGCGATCGGGTCGGTCATGCGGGGGTCCGGTCATGGCAGAGGGGCGAGGCGCGGATATAGGCGCGTCGGGCCGAAACTGCAAACCGGAAGGGGAATGGTGGGTGATAAGGGATTTGAACCCCTGACATCTTCGATGTGAACGAAGCGCTCTACCACTGAGCTAATCACCCGTTGGGCAGGCTATTACCGTCAGATTCGCCCGGGTGCAAGGGGCCGCTTGCGCTGTTTTCATCCGGCGCGGCCCCCAGTAGCGGCCGCCGGCGCAGCCGCAGCGTGATGACGTCGCCCCCGCGTGCGTCCCGCTCCAGGTTGATCCGCGCGCGGCCCAGGGGCGGCACCGCCAGCGTCTGCCCCGCCGACAGGATCAGCCCCAGCTGCAGCAGCGTCGCCTCGATGATCGGGCGCGCGTCGGCGCGGCGCGCACCGGTCGTGGCGACGACGCGATCGACGAAGTCGCGCTTGTGCACGACGATCGCCGCATGGGGTTCGTGGATGGTGGTCGTCGGGAGATCGGCCCCGGTGCCCTGCGCTGTCATCGTCCGAGCCTCCGATGGGAGATGCATCCGGAAAGCCTAGCGCAGTTTGACGCAACGTCAAACGGGTTTGCGCGGGCCGGAGGGTCTCCGGCCCGCGACGGGATCAATGCGCGACGGCGCTGCCGGGGCCGTCGGTGCCACGCTGCGCGGCCATCCGGGCGGCCTCGGCGGCCTCCTCGGCGGCCTCGTCCCATTCGATGGCCTTGGGCTGGCGGACCAGGGCGTGGCGCAGGACCTCGCGGACATTGCTGACCGGAATGATGGTCAGGCCCTCTTTGACGTTGTCCGGGATCTCGACCAGATCCTTTTCATTGTCCTGCGGGATCAGCACCGTCTTGATGCCGCCGCGAAGCGCCGCCAGCAGCTTCTCCTTGAGCCCGCCGATGGCCAGCACGTTGCCGCGCAGCGTCACCTCGCCGGTCATGGCGATGTCCTTGCGGACCGCGATGCCCGTCATGACCGACACGACCGAGGTCACCATGGCGATGCCCGCCGACGGTCCATCCTTGGGCGTGGCGCCCTCGGGGACGTGGACGTGGATGTCGCGCTTGTCAAATTCCGGGGGCCTGACCCCGATATCCGGCGCGATCGAGCGCACGAAGCTGGAGGCCGCGTCGATCGATTCCTTCATCACCTCGCCCAGCTTGCCGGTGGTCTTGACGCGACCCTTGCCCGGCAGGCGCAGCGCCTCGATCTGCAAGAGATCGCCCCCGACCGAGGTCCAGGCCAGACCCGTCACCACGCCGACCTGATCCTCCTTCTCGGCCAGGCCGTAGCGGTGGCGGCGCACGCCGAGGTATTCCTCGACCTTCTCGGGCGTCACCTCGACCGACTTGACCTTGCCCTTCAGAATTTCGGTCACGGCCTTGCGGGCCAGCTTGGCGATCTCGCGCTCCAGCGAACGCACGCCGGCCTCGCGGGTGTAGTACCGGATCATGTGGGTCAGGGCCTCGTCGGTGACGCTGAACTCACCCTTGCGCAGACCGTTCGCGGCGATCTGCTTGGACAGCAGATGGCCCTTGGCGATCTCGCGCTTCTCATCCTCGGTATAGCCCGACAGGCCGATGATCTCCATCCGGTCCAGAAGCGGGCCCGGCATGTTGTAGCTGTTGGCCGTGGTCACGAACATCACGTTCGACAGATCGTATTCCACCTCGAGATAGTGGTCCACGAAGGTCGAGTTCTGTTCCGGATCCAGCACCTCCAGCATGGCGGATGCCGGATCGCCCCGGAAATCCTGGCCCATCTTGTCGATCTCATCCAGCAGGATCAGCGGGTTGGTGGTCTTAGCCTTCTTCAGTGCCTGGATGATCTTGCCCGGCATGGAGCCGATATAGGTCCGGCGATGACCGCGGATCTCGCTCTCGTCGCGCACGCCGCCAAGGCTGATGCGGATGAACTCGCGCCCCGTCGCCTTGGCGATCGACCGGCCGAGCGAGGTCTTGCCCACGCCCGGAGGACCGACCAGCGTCAGGATCGGGCCCTTCAGCTTGCTGCTGCGGGCCTGCACGGCCAGATACTCGACGATCCGCTCCTTGACCTTGTCCAAGCCATAGTGATCGGCGTCCAGGATTGCCTCGGCGCGGCCCAGATCCTTGCGGGTGCGCGACTTGACGCCCCAAGGCAGCGACAGCAGCCAGTCCAGATAGTTGCGGCTGACGGTCGCCTCGGCCGACATCGGCGACATCGACTTCAGCTTCTTCAGTTCGCCCTCGGCCTTGTCGCGGGCCTCCTTGCTGAACTTGGTGGCGGCGATCTTCTGCTCCAGCTCGGTCAGCTCGTTCTGGCCGTCCTCGCCGTCGCCCAGCTCCTTCTGGATCGCCTTCATCTGCTCGTTCAGATAGTATTCGCGCTGCGTCTTCTCCATCTGGGTCTTGACGCGCGACTTGATCTTCTTCTCGACCTGCAGGACCGACATCTCGCCCTGCATCAGGCCATAGATCTTCTCCAGACGCTCGGCGATCTCCAGCGTCTCCAGCAGGTCCTGCTTGCGGTCCAGGTCGATCCCCATGTGACCCGCGACCAGATCGGCCAGCTTGCCGGCCTCGCTCGCGTCCGAGACGGCGGTCACGACCTCGTCGGGGATGTTCTTGCGGACCTTGACGTAACGCTCGAACTCCTCGCTGACGGTGCGCACCAGCGCGGTCACCGTGGCCTCGTCGCCCGGCGTCTCGGCCAGGGGGCGGGCCTCGGCGGCGAAATGGTCCTCATGCGGGACGAACTCGGTGATCTCGACCCGCTCGCGCCCCTCGACCAGCACCTTGACGGTACCGTCGGGCAGCTTCAGCAGCTGCAGCACGTTGGCCAGCACGCCGGTGCGGAAGATGCCCTCCTCGGTCGGCTCGTCCACGGCAGCGTCCTTCTGGGCGGCCAGCAGGATCGGGCTGTCGGTCTCCATGACCGCCTCCAGCGCGCGGACCGACTTCTCGCGGCCGACGAACAGGGGCACGATCATGTGCGGGAAGACGACGATATCCCGCAGGGGCAGCACCGGATAGGTGGGGGTGGTGAATTCCGTCATGGTATGTCCTTTCTGCCCGAAGCCGCGGCCCCGTCATGGCGACGCGCGGCCTCTGCATGGGAACAATCTAGGGCCATGGCCCGCGCCGTTCAATATGACAGCAAGAATGCTGCCTATTATGGCCTCAGCGCGGGATCACGATCTCGGCGCGCAGCCCGCCCAGCCGCGGCCCGCGCCCCAGGCGCAGCTGCCCGCCATGCGCCCGCGCCACATCCGCCGCGATGGCCAGGCCCAGCCCGGCCCCCTGCGCGCTGTTGCGCCGGCGCGAGCTGTCCAGCCGGGTGAAGGGCCGCATCACCGTCTCCAGGCTGTCCTCGGGGATGCCCGGCCCGTCATCCTCGACGCCGATGCGCAGGCTGCGCGGGCCCAGGGCCGCGTCCATCTCGGCCCGGCTGCCGTAGCGGACGGCATTGCCGATCAGGTTCTCCAGCGCGCGGCGCAGCATGTCGGGGCGGAACGTGGCGATCCCCTGCGGGTCGCCCTCGAACTGGATCAGGCTGGCGGCCTGACCGGCGCGCTGCGCATCCGCGACCAGTGCCTCCAGGAAGGGGGCCGCGGCCACGGGTTGGGGCGCGCTGTCCTGCGCGTCGTCGCGGGCATAGTCCAGAAAGCCGTCCACCATGCGGTTCATCTCGGCGATGTCGGCCTCCATGGCGGCGATGTCCTCGGGCTCGGGGGGCAGGTCGGGCCCCAGCATCGACAGGCCCAGCCGCAGCCGCGTCAGCGGCGTGCGCAGATCGTGGCTGATCCCGGACATCATCAGCTTGCGCTGTTCGTTCTGCCGCTCCAGCCGATTGCGCATATCCAGGAAGGCCATGCCCGCCACCCGCACCTCGACCGCGCCCGAGGGGCGATAGGGTACGATGCGGCCCTTGCCGTATTCCTCGGCCGCCGCCGCCAGTCGCCGGATCGGGCGCAGCTGGTTGCGCAGGAAGATCGTCGCGATCCCGGTCATCAGCAGCGAGGTGAACACCATCAGCACCAGCAGCTGATGGGGGTTCGACGCGCTGACCCGTCGGCGGTCGAAGCTGAGCGCATAGGGCCCCTGCCGCCCCTCCAGCGCCACTACGACGCGCCGATCGTCGCCCGCCAGATCGACCGAGATCACCTGCGGCAGCGCATCGCGCAGCACCTCGGTCACGACCCGCCCCGAGAAGTCGTAGAACAGCCGGCTGTCCTGCGGCGCGGCCTGCGCCGGCAGCGTGAGGTCCAGCTCCAGCGGCCGCGCGACCGACACGCCCGCCCGGCGCGCGGCCTCGGCATCCGCCGCCCCGTCCACCAGCCGCGCCACGAAGGCCAGTTCATGCGACAGGCTGGTGGTCATCTGCCGCGTCACCCCCTCGAAATGGCGCTGCAGGAACATCACGCTGACGACCGTGGTCACCACCACGACCGGCAGGAACATGATCAGCGCCGCCCGCGCATAGAGGCCACGCGGGATCAGCTTGCGCGGCACCCGCGGATCGGCGTCGTTGGTCATGGCGGCCTCCCTCTTGCCGCGCTAGGCTAGCGTCATGAGCACGCCCGCGAAAGACCTGCTGCCGATCCTGGCGCCCAACCCCTCGGCCCTGACCGGTCCGGGGACCACGACCTACCTGATCGGCACGCGGCATGTCGCCGTGATCGACCCCGGCCCCGACGATCCCGCGCATATCGAGGCCGTGGCCCGCGCCGGAGGCGACCGCATCGGGCATATCCTGGTGACCCATGCCCATCGCGACCACAGCGGCGGCGCCGCGCGCCTGTCCCGCCTGACCGGGGCGCCGGTGCTGGCCTTCGGCGACGCCCTGGCCGGGCGGTCGGCCGTGATGACGCGTCTGTCGCGCGACGGCCGCGCCGCGATGGGCGGCGGCGAGGGCCTGGACCACGCCTTCGCCCCCGACCGGCTGCTGCGCGACGGCGACCGGATCGAGACCCCCGACTGGAGCCTCGAGGCGCTGCACATGCCCGGCCATGCGGCGGGCCATCTGTGCTTTCGGTGGGACGACACGATCTTCTGCGGCGATCTGGTGATGGGGTGGTCCTCGACGCTGATCTCCCCGCCTGACGGGGATCTCGGGGATTACATGCGCTCGCTGGACCGGCTGGCGGGCCTCGCCCCGGCGCGGCTGCTGCCGACGCATGGCGCGGCGATCGACGATCCGCTGCCCCATATGGCGATGCTGGCCCGCCACCGCCGCATGCGCACCGCGCAGATCCTGACGGCGCTGCGCGGGCAGCCCGATTCAGCGCCGTCCCTCGCCCGGCGGATCTACGACGTCCCGCCCACGCTGCTGCCGGCGGCCGCGCGCAACGTCCTGGCGCATCTGATCGCCCTCTGGCAGATCGGAGCCGTTGATTTCACGGGCGAATTGTCCCTCGACACGATTTTTTCACCCGGATGACAAAAAAGCGTCCGCGGCCACTGGACGCCCCCCACCGAGGTTGCTATATCCGCCCCGTGTTCCGGCGTAGCTCAGCGGTAGAGCAGTTGACTGTTAATCAATTGGTCGTAGGTTCGATCCCTACCGCCGGAGCCAAATTCAGCGTCATTCGTTGATCGAGCTACCCCAAGTGAGCGAGAAGCTCCCTGCTGCATGGCATTGATTTTCCGATGCGATGCACCCTCCCCATCCTGGTTGAATGCAAAGAATGACGGATGGGAATGATCCCCTCCCGAACGCGCGCAAATTCCGATCTCTCGTTGCCGCCCATGGTCGAGTGACGGGCAGGCCGGAGCCCGCGATCCGGTCGTGGCCTTTGGTCACTCCCGTGAGCGACCGCGGTCAGAACCTGGACACAGGCATCCGGCATCGTCGATTGTCATGGCTCCGCGGCCCGCTCGGCGCGGGGATAGAGGCGCAGCATGGTCGCGGCGCGCGCGAGGTTCAGGGCCGTCAGCGCCGCCCAGAGGCCGTGATTGCCCAAGGTCGGCGGCAGGATCAGCACGCCCAGCAGGAAGACGGCGACGGACTGGATCATCGCGACCCGCATCTCGCGCGTCAGGGTGGCGCCGATGAAGATGCCGTCCAGCATCCAGCCCGCGACCCCCACCAGAGGCGCCGCGACCAGCCAGGGCAGGTAATCCCGCGCCGTCTGCCGCACCTCGGGCGAGGTGGTCAGCAGGTCGATGATCGCGCCGCCGCCGATGGCGAACAGAACCCCCAGCACCGCCGCCCCGGCCAGCCCCCAGGCCGATGCCAGCCGCGCGGCACGTCGCACCCGCTCGGGGCGCCGCGCGCCGACGGCCTGCCCCACCAGGCTCTCGGCCGCGAAGGCGAAGCCGTCCAGCGCATAGGCGGTCAGGGCCAGGAACTGCAGCAGGACCTGGTTTGCGGCCAGCGACACGTCGCCCTGTCCCGCCCCCAGGAACAGGAAGCTCGTCATGCAGCCCTGCAGCAGGACCGAGCGGATCATGATGTCGCCGTTCACCCGCACCAGCCGCGCCAGCCGGTCCCGCGCCCAGAGCCCTGCCGCGCGCCGCGCCTGCGCCAGCACGCCGCGCGCCAGCCACAGGCCCAGGGCCAGGCCCGACAGCTCGGCGATCAGCGTGGCCCAGGCCACTCCTGCGACGCCCAGGCCCAGCCCCAGCACGAACCACAGGTCCAGCGCCAGGTTCAGCCCGTTCTGGAGCAGCTGCAGGCCCAGCACCGCCCGCGTACGCTCGACCGCGATCAGCCATCCGGTGATCGCATAAAGCCCGATGGTCGCGGGCGCGCCCCAGATGCGGATCGCCAGATAGTCGCGGGCCAGCGCCTCGACCGCGTCCGAGGCGGGCGCCAGCCGGAAGACCAGCGCGAAGATCGGCACCTGCAGCGCGACGAAGACCAGCCCTGCACCCGCCGCGATGGTCAGCGCGCGCAGCAGATGGGCGCCCACCTCGGGCGCGTCGCCCGCGCCATGGGCCTGTGCCACCAGCCCCGACGTCCCCATGCGCAGGAACCCGAAGATCCAGTAGATCGAGGTCAGGATGACCGCGCCGATGCCCACCGCGCCGATGGCCTGAGGCTGGCCCAGCTGCCCCACCACGCCGGTATCGACCAGACCCAGCAGGGGCACCGTCAGGTTCGACAGCACGATGGGCGCCGCGATGCGCAGCACCCGGCCGTGGGTCAGGGCCGTCAAGGCTGCGGCATCAGGAAATGCCCGGTGGCCTGGGCCATCAGCCGCGCGCGGTTGTCCTGCCAGGCCTCGACATGCACGCTGGCATAGCGCCGGCCCGACCGCACCACCCGCGCCCGCGCATAGGCGTCCCGCGGCAGGCCCGAGCGCAGATAGTCCACGGTGAAGTCGATGGTCTTGGGCAGGCGCGGCAGGCTGTCGGGCACCGCCGCGTCCGGCGCGATGCGGCCCGATTCCAGGTCCTCCCACATGGCAGTCCAAGCCAGCTCCATGATGGCGGTGACCTCCAGGAAGGCCGCCGTGACGCCGCCATGGATCGCGGGCAGCATCGGGTTGCCGATCAGCTTGTCGTCATAGGGCAGGATGGCCGTCAGCTCATCCCCGCGGCGGTCGAAGCGGATGCCCAGCCAGGTCATGTAGGGGACGCCCGTGACCAGCGCGGCCAGTGCGGAGTCGCGGCGCGACTTGATCTGATGCAGGGGTTCGTTGCGGTCGGCCATGATCAGCGCTCCGCCGTGAAGGCGCCGGTGGCGGAGGCCACGGGATTGGCCTCGTCCTCGTCCAGGGCCACGGCGCGCAGGAAGGCCACGCTGCGGGTCATGTGATAGCATTCGGCCCGCGCGGTGATCCGCTGCCCCGGCGTCGCGGCCCGCATGTAGTCGATGCGCAGGTCGATCGTCGCGGTCGAACGCGGGTTCGTCGGATGCGCCATCACCGCCGCCCCGCAGCAGGTGTCCATCAGCGCCGAGACGACCCCGCCATGGATGACGCCGGTGCGCGGATCGCCGACCAGATGCTCGGCCCAAGGCATGCTGATGACCGCGCGGCCCTGCCCGATCTCATCGACCCGCATGCCCAGGGCGCGGGCGTGGGGGATCGCCTCGATGAACTGCTGGGCGATGCGGGCGTGATCGGTCGGGTCGGTCATCGGGGCCATCCTTGCTGGGCCGGATGCGCGCCCGGCCGCCTTGCCATTCGGTAGCGTCCCGCGCGCATCCGGCGCAACCCCGGCCCGCGCGATTCGGTTGAGAAAGCATGCGGCTGTGCTTAGGTTGACGCAAAGGGAAATCGTGCAGGAGGCCACGGGTGACCGAGGACCGGATCAGTTTCAAGGAGATGTGCGCGCGCTTCGACGTGACGCCGCGCACGCTGCGCTATTACGAATACATCGAGCTGCTGGCCCCCCGGAAGGAGGGGCGCGCGCGCTTCTATGGCCCGCGCGAGGTGGCGCGGATGACGCTGATCCTGCGCGGCCGCCGCTTCGGCTTCAGCCTGGAGGAGATCCGCCAGTGGCTGCAGATCTATGACAAGAAGGGCTCGCGCGAACAGTATCAGGTCTGGATCGACATGGCCGACCGCCAGCTGGCCGTGCTGGACGGCCAGATCGCCGAGCTGACCGCCGCGCGGGCCGATCTGGACCAGCTGCGCCGCACCACCGTCGAGGAGCTGGACCGCATGTCGTGACGCGGCGGCAGCCCCCGCCGTGACGCCGCGTCTTGCTTACGTTCGCGTCAACTTGGGGCTATGGTGGGTTGAGGACGGAAAGCCGGTTTGAGGAGGAGCCGCACCCCATGTCCGACGATCTGATGACAATCCGGCAGATGTGCGACGCCTTCGACGTCACGCCGCGCACGCTGCGCTTCTACGAGGCGCGCGAGCTGATCTTTCCGCAGCGCCGCGGGCAGCACCGGCTGTATGACCGGCGCGACCGGGCGCGGCTGACGCTGATCCTGCGCGGCAAGCGCTTCGGCTTCAGCCTGGAGCAGATCCGCCAGCTGCTGGAACTCTATGAGCCGGGCGGCGGCAACCGCGCCCAGATCGCGGCCACCATCGCGGTGGGCCACGACCGTCTGGCCGACATGGAGCGTCAATACGCCGAGCTGCGCGAGGCGATCGCCGACCTTCGGAGCCAGATCGAGGACGCCCGGACCCGGCTTTCCGCAGCCCCCACCGAACAGCCGTAGAGGATATCGACATGCCGACCTACACGCCCCCGATCCGCGACCTGCAGTTCGTCCTGCACGATGTTCTGAACCTGTCGCAATCCGACCTGCCCGGCCATGACGAGCTGGCCCCCGACTTCACCGAGGCCGTGCTGGAGGCCGCCGGCAAGCTGTCCTCCGAGGTGCTGGCGCCCCTGAACCTGTCGGGCGACCAGGAGGGCTGCGTGCTGGAGAACGGCATCGTGCGCACGCCCAAGGGCTTCCGCGAGGCCTTCGAGCAGGTCAAGGAAGGCGGCTGGACCGCGCTGGACTGCGACCCCGAATACGGCGGTCAGGGCATGCCCTACACCATGGGCGTGGCCACCGGAGAGATGTTCGTGTCGGCCAACATGGCCTTCAACATGTATCAGGGCCTGACCCACGGCGCCTATTCCGCGATCCACGCGCACGGCACCGACGACCAGAAGCAGACCTATCTGCCCAAGATGGTCAGCTGTGACTGGACCGGCACGATGAACCTGACGGAACCGCATTGCGGCACCGATCTGGGCCTCTTGCGCACCAAGGCGGAACCGCAGGATGACGGCAGCTACCTGATCACGGGCCAGAAGATCTTCATTTCGGCCGGTGATCACGACATGGCCGAGAACGTCGTCCACCTGGTCCTGGCCAAGGCGCCCGGCGGCGGCGAGGGCACCAAGGGCATCAGCCTATTCATCGTGCCGAAATTCCTAGTGAACGCGGACGGCTCTCTGGGCGATCGCAACGGCGTGTCGGTGGGCGCGCTGGAGCACAAGATGGGCATCCACGGCAACGCGACCTGCGTGATGAACTATGACGGCGCGAAAGGCTGGCTGCTGGGCGATCTGCACAAGGGCATGCGCGCCATGTTCACCATGATGAACGAGGCGCGTCTGGGCGTGGGCCTGCAGGGCTATGCCGCGGCGGTGCCCGCCTATCAGAACGCTCTGGCCTATGCCAAGGACCGCCTGCAGGGCCGTGCGGTGACCGGCGTGCAGAATCCGCAGGGCGCCGCCGATCCGCTGATCGTGCATCCCGACATCCGCCGCAGCCTGCTGGACCAGAAGAGCTTTATCGAGGGTGCTCGCGCGCTGGCGCTGTGGGGCGCGCATCTGATCGACCGCGGCCACCTGGCCGGCGACAAGGACGCCGAGGGGCTGGTGTCGCTGATGACCCCGGTCATCAAGGGCTTCCTGACAGACAAGGGCTTCGAGGCGACGGTGCTGGCCCAGCAGGTCTTCGGCGGCCACGGCTATGTCGAGGAATGGGGCATGAGCCAGTTCGTCCGCGATGCCCGCATCACCATGATCTACGAAGGCGCGAACGGCGTGCAGGCGCTGGACCTGGTCGGCCGCAAGCTGGCCCAGGACGGCGGCAAGCATGTCATGGCCTTCTTCGACATGGTGAAATCCTTCTGCAAGGAGCAGTCCGGCAACGAGGCCCTGGCCGCCGACTTCATCGACCCGCTGAAGGCCGCATCCAAGGACCTGCAGGCGGCATCGATGTTCTTCATGGAACGCGGCATGAAGAATCCCAACGACGCGCTGTCGGGCAGCTACGACTTCATGCACCTGTTCGGCCACGTCACCCTCGGCTTCATGTGGGCGCGGATGGCGGTCGCGGCACGCAAGGCGCTGGACGAAGGCACCGGCGATCAGGCGTTCTACAAGACCAAGCTGGCCACGGGACGCTACTACATGAAGCGTCAGCTGCCGATGACGGCCACGCACCTGGCCCGCATCCAGTCCGGCGCCGCCACCGTGATGGAGCTGGAGGCCGAGGCATTCTGATCACCTGTCGAGCCTGCGCGACCATAGCGCGGGCCGATGATCCGGATGCCTCCGGCGGGGATATTTGAGTGAAGAAGAAGCATCCCCGGCCCGCGCGTGGCCATCGGCATCAGGCGCGGACCGGGGACTTTTCCTTCAGCGGTCATCGGCTTCCCAGCCTGTACCGCACCTGCCAGCTTCCGGGCGAATCGTTGAGAAAGGGTTAACCCGCCCCTTCTTCTTCATGAAAATATCCCGCGGGGGGTCCGGGGGGCGCGAAGCCCTCCCGGCCGTTTCGGCCCGGCGCCGCACGGGCGATCTAGGAGGAACCATGACCGACGCATTCATCTATGACGCAGCGCGCACCCCGCGCGGCAAGGGCCGCGCCGACGGCAGCCTTCACGAGGTCACGTCGCTGGCCCTGTCCGCCCGCCTGCTGAACGCGGTCAAGGCGCGCAACGGCCTTGAGGGCCATGCGGTCGAGGATGTCATCTGGGGCAACGTCACCCAGGTCAAGGAGCAGGGTGGCTGCCTCGCGCGCAGCGCCGTTCTGGCCTCGGAGCTGGACGAGCGCATCCCGGGCCTGTCGATCAACCGCTTCTGCGCCAGCGGCATGGAGGCCGTGAACCTGGCCGCCAACCAGATCCGGGGCGGCGCGGGCCAGGCCTACATCGCCGGCGGGGTCGAGATGATGGGCCGCGTCGCCATGGGCAGCGATGGCGCCGCCATCGCCGTCGATCCCAGCCTGGCGATGAAGTCCTATTTCGTGCCGCAGGGCATCAGCGCCGACATCATCGCGACCGAATACGGCTTCACCCGCGCCGATGCCGACGCCCTGGCGCTGGAAAGCCAGCGCCGCGCCGCGCAGGCTTGGGCCGAGGGCCGCTTTGCCAAGTCCATCGTCCCCGTCCTGGACCAGAACGGCCTGACGATCCTGGACCGCGACGAATACATGCGCCCCGGCACCACGGCGGATGACCTGGCCAAGCTGAAGCCCGCCTTCAAGGAGATGGGCGAGATGATGCCCGGCTTCGACAAGGTCGCGCTGCTGAAGTACCCGCATCTGACCCATATCGACCACATCCACCATGCCGGGAACTCCTCGGGCATCGTGGACGGGGCGGCCGCCGTGCTGATCGGGAACGCGGAATTCGGCCGCGCCCATGGCCTCAAGCCCCGCGCCCGCATCCGCGCCACCGCCAAGATCGGCACCGATCCCACGATCATGCTGACCGGCCCGGTCCCGGTAACCGAGAAGATCCTCAAGGACAGCGGCATGGCCATCGGCGACATCGACCTGTTCGAGGTCAACGAGGCCTTTGCCAGCGTCGTGCTGCGCTTCATGCAGGCCTTCGATGTCGATCATTCCAAGGTCAACGTGAACGGCGGCTCCATCGCGATGGGGCACCCCCTGGGCGCCACCGGCGCGATCATCATCGGCACCCTGCTGGACGAGCTTGAGCGTCAGGACAAGCAGGTGGGTCTGGCCACCCTGTGCATCGCGTCCGGCATGGGCGCGGCCACGATCATCGAACGCGTCTGATGACCGTGCTGCGCAAGGACAGCGTGGCGCTGACCGAGGGGGTGTCGGACTATCCGGCCCCCTTCGGCCTGGGCCGCGGCTACCTGCACTATCGCCACCTGACCGAGGCCGGCGGGCTGACGCGGTTCGGCATCGCGCTGGAGACGCTGCATCCGGGCCGGCAGTCCAGCCAGCCGCACTGGGAGAGCCACGAGGACGAGTTCCTCTATCTGCTGGAGGGCAGCCTGACCGTCATCGAGGACGGCGTGGAGACCGTACTGCATCCGGGCGACGCCTGCGCGTGGAAGGCGGGCGATCCGGTCGCCCATTGCCTGCGCAACCACACCGGCGCGCCCGCCACCTATCTGATCGCGGGCAGCCGGGACCCCCGGAACACCTGCCATTACCCCGGACTGGACCTGCTGGACACGCCGCAGGGCTATACGCATCTGGACGGAACCCCCTATCCGACCGAGGGAGAAAGAACATGACCGATTTCACGATGGAGAAGGGCGCCGACGGCGTCGCGATCATCACCTGGGACGTGCCGGGCAAGTCTATGAACGTGCTGTCGATGGACGGCGCGACCGCCCTGGGCGGGCTGATCGACGACGCGCTGGCCGACGATGCCGTCAAGGGCATCGTCATCACCAGCGGCAAGAAGGACTTTGCCGCCGGGATGGACCTGAAGGTCATCGCGGGCATGAAGGACGCGAACGGCGCGCAGGGCGTGTTCGACGGCGTGATGACGCTGCATCACCTGCTGCGCAAGATCGAGCTGGCGGGGATGGACCCCAAGACCAAGAAGGGCGGCAAGCCCATCGCCGCCGCCCTGCCCGGCACCGCGCTCGGCATCGGGCTGGAGCTGCCGCTGGCGACGCATCGCATCTTTGCCGCGGACAATCCCAAGGCCAAGATCGGCCTGCCCGAGATCATGGTCGGCATCTTCCCCGGCGCGGGCGGCACGACCCGTCTGGCCCGCAAGCTGGGCGCGATGATGGCCGCGCCCTTCCTGCTGGAGGGCAAGCTGTCGGACCCGAAGAAGGCCAAGGCCGCTGGTCTGATCGACGAGGTCGTGGAGGACCCGCTGGCCTCCGCCAAAGCCTGGGTGCTGTCGGCGACCGATGCCGACATCGTCAAGCCGTGGGACGCCAAGGGCTACAAGATGCCCGGAGGAGAGCCGTTCCACCCGGCGGGCTTCATGACCTTCGTCGGCGCCTCCGCGATGGTGCATGGCAAGACGATGGGCGTCTATCCGGCGGCCAAAGCGCTGCTGTCGGCGGTCTACGAGGGGGCGCAGGTGCCCTTCGACCAGGCCCTGAAGATCGAGGCGCGCTGGTTCACCAACGTGCTGATGAACCCGTCCTCCACCGCGATGATCCGCAGCCTGTTCATCAACAAGGAAGCGCTGGAGAAGGGCGCGAACCGCCCCGAGGCCCCCGACCAGACCGTCCGCAAGGTGGGCATCCTGGGCGCGGGCATGATGGGCGCGGGCATCGCCTATGTCAGCGCCATGGCCGGGATCGAGGTCGTGCTGATCGACGCCGCGCAGGAGAGCGCGGACCGCGGCAAGGCCTATTCCACGGGCCTTCTGGACAAGGCCATCAGCCGCAAGAGGGCGACCGAGGAGAAGAAGGCCGAGGTTCTGGCCCGCATCACCGCGACGACCGATTACGCGGCCCTTCAGGGATGCGACCTGATCGTCGAGGCGGTCTTCGAGGACCCCTCGGTCAAGGCCGAGGTCACGAAGAAGGCCGAGGCGGTGATCCCGTCCGGTGCGATCTTCGCCACCAACACCTCGACCCTGCCGATCACCGATCTGGCGCGTGCCAGCGCGCGCCCCGAGCAGTTCATCGGCATCCACTTCTTCAGCCCCGTCGACAAGATGGCCCTGGTCGAGATCATCAAGGGGAAACAGACCGGACCGGTGGCGGTCGCCAAGGCGCTGGATTTCGTGCGCCAGATCCGCAAGACCCCGATCGTCGTCAATGACGAGCGGTTCTTCTATGCCAACCGCTGCATCATCCCCTACATCAACGAGGGCATCCGCATGGTGGCCGAGGGCGTGAACCCCACGCTGATCGAGAACGCCGCGAAGATGATGGGCATGCCGCTCGGTCCGCTGCAGCTGGTCGACGAGACCTCGATCGACCTGGGCGTCAAGATCGCCAAGGCCACCAAGGCCGCGATGGGCGACGCCTATCCCGACGACGCGGTCGACGACGTGCTGTTCTGGATGGCCGATCAGGGCCGCATGGGCCGCAAGTCGAAATCGGGCTTCTACGCCTATGACGAGGCGGGAAAGCGGCAGGGCCTGTGGGAGGGTCTGGACGCGCGCTTCCCGCGTGCCGACGACCAGCCCACGCTGGAGGACGTCCAGCACCGCCTGATGTTCGCGCAGACCCTGGAGGCCGTGCGCGCGCTGGAGGAGGGCGTGCTGGAGGACATCCGCGAGGGCGACGTGGGCGCGATCCTGGGCTGGGGCTATGCCCCCTGGTCGGGCGGGCCGTTCGGCTGGCTGGACATCCTGGGCGCGGACCGCGCGGTCGCCATCTGCGACGACCTGACGGCGCGCTTCGGCGCCCGCTTCACCGCGCCGCGGATGCTGCGCGAGATGGCCGATCGGGGCGACGCCTTCTATGCCCCCGCCCGCACGGACAGCCGCGTGGCGTGACCGCTCCGGATGGGTCGCGCTTGTGGCCCATCCGCACCACCCCCTGTGGCCGCCCCGACACCGGGTGAAACTTTCCGCGCCGCTTCCCGTTGAACGGGCGGAAATTCGCCATATTCTGCGGTCGGGCCCTATGCCTTCGCGGGCCTGACCAAGGGGACGATTGATGAGTGACGAGACGAAACGCCGCGCCGAGGCCGCCCAGGCCCAGATCGACGCGCTGACGGGGCAGACGCTGCCCGATCCCGCACCCGAACCCCGCGACCTCTCCGATGCCGACCCCAAGACGCAGGCCGCGATCCGCGCCCGCATCGCCGAGATCGACCTGAAGGACAGCCAGTCCATCCTGCGCTTCGGCACCCGCGCCCAGGCCGACCTGCAGCAGATCAGCCAGGCGATGCTGTCCGACGTCAAGACCAAGGAGGTCGGCCCCGCCGGCGACAGCCTGCGCGAGGTCGTGACCACGATCCGCGGCTTCTCCACGACCGAGCTGGACATGCGCCGCAGCCGCAGCTGGTGGGAGAAGCTGTTGGGCCGGTCCGCCCCCTTCGCCAAGTTCGTCGCCAACTACGAGCAGGTTCAGACCCAGATCGACCGCATCACCGCCGAGCTGGAGGGCCATGAGCAGAAGCTGCTGAAGGACATCCGGTCGCTGGACATGCTCTATGACCGCACGCTGGCTTTCTATGACGAGCTGGCGCTCTACATCGCGGCGGGCACCGAGAAGCTGGCCGAGCTGGACCGCGAGACCATCCCCGCCAAGGAGGCCGAACTGGCCGCGCGCCCCGAGCCCGATCAGCTGATCGAGGCGCAGGAGCTGCGCGACCTGCGCACGCTGCGCGACGATCTGGAGCGGCGCGTCCACGACCTGAAGCTGACGCGGCAGGTGACCATGCAGTCGCTGCCCTCGATCCGGCTGGTGCAGGAGAACGACAAGTCGCTGGTCACCAAGATCAACTCGACCCTGGTGAACACCGTGCCCCTGTGGGAGACGCAGCTGGCCCAGGCCGTCACCATCCAGCGCAGCGCCGAGGCCGCCCGCGCGGTCAAGGAGGCGGGCGATCTGACGAACGAACTGCTGACCCGCAACGCCGACAACCTGCGCGCCGCCAACGCCCAGATCCGCACCCAGACCGAGCGCGGCGTCTTCGACATCCAGGCGGTGCAGACCGCCAACGCCCAGCTGATCGCGACCATCGAGGACAGCCTGCGCATCGCCGACGAAGGCCGCACCCGCCGCGCCGCCGCCGAAAGCGAACTGACCCGGATGGAGGCCGAGCTGCGCGATGCGCTGGCTTCGGCCACGTCGCGTCAGGGCGCGATCCCCGGCCCGCAGGGACGCGGCCGATGAGGGGCGCCGCCCTCGTCGCGGCCGCGGCCGCGCTGGTGCTGTCGGCCTGCGCCCAGACCGCCGCGCCCCCGGCCGTCGACGCCGACCGCCCCCTGGCCCGCCCCGTGGCGGCCGATGCCGCCGCCGACCGCCAGGCCGAGCTGCGCCGCGCGCGTGCCGAACGCAACCGTGCCGCCAACGCCGCCGCAGCCCAGGCCGTCGCGGCCCCCAGCCCGGCCAGCCAGTCGCAGCGCGACCTCTATGCCGCGAACGAACGTCGCCTGGTCGCGCAGGGACGCCTGCGCCGCGACCGGGTGCCCATGGATGCGCCGATCGACGCCGACACGCTGACGCGCAACTTCATGGCCATCGCGCTGCGCGACGAATACAGCCAGACCGCCGGCGGGCTGGAACCCGAAAGCCGCAGCGCGCCGCTGCGCCGCTGGCAGGAGCGGGTGCGGATGCAGCTGGAGTTCGGCGCCTCGACCGACATGGCCTCGCGCCCGGCCTGGCGCTCGGAGATCGCGGATTTCGCGGGACGCCTGTCCGCGGCCACCCGCCATCCCGTGACGCTGACCGCCGAGGGCGGCAACTTCACCATCCTGGTCCTGACCGAGGACGAGCGGCGCGCCATCGGCCCGCGGCTGAGCGCGCTGGTCCCGGGGATTCCTGCGCGCGACGTGGCGCTGGTCACCGACCTGCCCGCCTCGATCAGCTGCGCGGTCTTCGCCTATTCGAACGGCGCGGCACCGGACTATTCCCGCGCGGTGGCGGTGATCCGGGCCGAGCTGCCGCCGCTGCTGCGCAGCTCCTGCATCCATGAGGAGCTGGCCCAGGGCATGGGTCTGGCCAATGACAGCCCCGCCGCGCGCCCGTCGATCTTCAACGACGACGAGGAATTCGCCCTGTTGACCCGGCATGACGAGCTGCTGCTGCAGATCCTCTACGACCCCCGCCTCCGCCCCGGCATGACCGATGCCGAAGCCGCCCCCATCGTCCGCCGCATCGCCGCCGAACTCTTGGGCGAGAGCGCTTGAACCGGCCCCCCGCCCGCCCCTAGACTGGGGCGGGATCAGCTGGGGGAAAGTCATGTCCATCTTCGACATCCTGGGCGGAGAGTTCATCGAAATCATCGAATGGACCTCGGACGACCGCGACACGATGGTCTGGCGCTTTGAGACGGTCGGCCGCGCCATCAAGTACGGCGCCAAGCTGACCGTCCGCGAGGGCCAGGCCGCGGTCTTCGTCCATGAGGGACAGCTGGCCGACGTGTTCCAGCCCGGCCTCTACCTGCTGGAGACGAACAACCTGCCGGTGCTGACGCGCCTGCAGCACTGGGACCACGGCCTCCGCAGCCCGTTCAAGTCCGAGATCTACTTCATCGACACCACGCGCTTCAACGACCTGAAATGGGGCACGCGCAACCCGATCATCGCGCGCGACCCGGAGTTCGGGCCGGTGCGGCTGCGCGCCTTCGGGACCTACGCGATGCGGGTCAGCGACCCCGCGCGCTTCATGTCGGAGATCGTCGGCACCGACGGCGACTTCACCCGCGACGAGATCACCTTCCAGATCCGCAACGTCATCGTGCAGGAGTTCTCGCGCGCCATCGCCGCCTCCGACATCCCGGTCCTGGACATGGCGGCCAACACCGATCAGCTGGGCGCGCTGGTCGCCAAGGCCATCGCCCCGGTGATCGAGGCCTATGGCTTGGTCCTGCCGGAATTCTACATCGAGAACATCAGCCTGCCCGCCGAGGTCGAGGCGATGCTGGACAAGCGCACCAGCATGGGGATCATCGGCGATCTGGACCGCTTCGGCCAATACGCCGCCTCCGAGGCGATGCTGGCCGCCGCCCGCAACGAAGGCGGCGCCGGTGCCGGCATGGGGGCCGCGATGGGCGCCGCCATGGGGGCCACGATGCGCGGGCCCTGGGGCGCGGCACCGCAGGCCGCCGCCGCGACGCCCCCGCCCCTGCCCGACACGGGCGGGACGCGCTGGCACGTGGCCATCGACGGCGCGGCCGCGGGACCCTTCCTACAATCCGATCTGGCGCGCCTGGTCGCCGACGGGCGGCTGACGCCCGCCACGCTGGTCTGGACCGAAGGGCAGCAGGGCTGGCAGCAGGCCGGGCAGGTCCCGGCGCTGACGCAGGTCCTGGGTGCCACGCCCCCGCCCCTGCCCCGCTGATCCCGGCCGCGCATGATCCCGGCCGAACACCGCTTTCCCTGCGGCCAGTGCGGGGCCAGCCTGACCTTTCAGCCCGGCCAGCGGGAGCTGGTCTGCGACTGGTGCGGGCATCGCCAGTCCATCGGCCCCGGCCCCGCCCGCGCCCCCGGGCGGCAGCCCGACGACAGCGGCGACGACCCGGCGCTGCAATGGTCCGACGGGCGGCGCCCGCCGGGGGCGGCGCTGCGCGAGATCCCGCTGGAACAGGGCCTCGACCTTGATCGCGGCGCGCCCGATATCGTGCAGACCGTCCGCACCCTCTCCTGCCCCAATTGCGGCGCGCAGGTCGATCTGGACGCCGATCACCACGCGGGCGCCTGCCCGTTCTGCGCGACGCCCGTCGTCACCGACACCGGCCCCACCCGGCGCATCCGGCCGCAGGGGGTGGTGCCCTTTGCGCTGACCGAGGCGCAGGCGCGGGCCGCGATGACCGCCTGGCTGGGCCGGCTGTGGTTCGCCCCGTCGGGCCTGACGGCCTATGCGCGCAAGGACCGGCGGCTGGCGGGGGTCTATTCGCCCTTCTGGACCTTCGATGCCGACAGCGAAAGCCGCTATCGCGGCCAGCGGGGCGACGCCTATTACGTCATGGTCCAGGACACGCAGACCGTGAACGGCCAGACCCGGACCGTCAGCCGGCAGGAGCGCCGCATCCGCTGGTCGCCGGTCTCGGGTCGGGTAGCGCGGCAGTTCAACGACGTGGTGATCCCCGCCTCCACGGCGCTGCCCCCCGCCTTCTCGGAGGCGATGAAGCCATGGGACCTGACCGCACTGGCAGATTACGACCCGGCCTTCCTGTCGGGCTTTCAGGCCGAGGGCTATACCGTCGCCCTGTCGGACGGCCATGCCGCCGCGCGGCAGCAGATGGCCCAGGTCATCCATCAGGACGCCCGCCGCAGCATCGGCGGCGCCGAACAGCGCGTGGATCACGTCGAAAGCCGCTTTGCGAACGAGACCTTCAAGCATGTGCTGCTGCCGATCTGGGCCGCCGCCTATCGCTACAACGGGAAAAGCTACCGCTTCGTGGTGAACGGTCAGACCGGCGCGGTGATGGGGGAACGCCCGTGGTCGGCGTGGAAAATCGCCGCCGCCGTCGCCGTGGCGCTGGTAGCGTTAGCAGCCATCCTGTATCTCAGCCGCTAGGGACCGAACCGAAGGGAGCCGGACATGATCCTCTGCGCAGGCGAATCGCTGATCGACATGGTGCCGCAGGACGGCACGTTCCGGCCCCTGGCGGGCGGCGCGGTCTACAACACCGCCATCGCGCTCGGGCGGCTTGGGCGGGACACGGGCTATCTCTGGCCGATCAGCCGCGATCCGTTCGGCGACCAGATCCTGCGTCCGCTGGCCGAGGCGGGCGTGAACACCGACCTCTGCCCGCGCACCGACCGGCTGACCACGCTGGCCCTGGTGACGCTGACGAACGGCGAGGCGCGCTACTCCTTCTACGACGAAGGCTCGGCCGGGCGGATGCTGCTGCCCGAGGATATCGGGCCGCTGCCCGAGACGGTGACCGCGCTCTTCGCCGGCGGCATCAGCCTGGTGCCCGACCCATGCGGCGGCACGATCGAGGCGCTGATCGCGCAGCATCACGCCCGGCTGCCGGTGATGATCGACCCGAACATCCGGCCCTTCTTCATCAGCGATGCGGGCGCCTATCGCGCGCGTCTGGCGCGGCTCTTGCCCATGGCCGACATCGTCAAGCTTTCGGCGGACGATCTGGAATGGCTCCATCCCGACCTGTCGCCCGAGGACGCCGCCCGCAAGGTGCTTGAGACCGGGCCGCGGCTGGTCCTGCAGACCGGCGGAGAGGCCGGCGCCAAGGCCATCTGGGCCGGAGAGACGGTCCACGCCCCCGCCGTGCGCGCCACCGTTGCCGACACGATCGGTGCGGGCGACACGTTCAACGCGGGCGTGCTGGCCTCGCTGGACCGCCAGGGTCTGCTGTCCAAGGATGCCATTGCGGCGATCACCGCCGATCAGATCCACGCGGCCCTGACGCTCGGCGCGCAGGCCGCAGCCGTCACTGTCTCCCGCCACGGCGCCAACCCGCCTTGGGCGCATGAGATGCCCGCCTGATTTCGGGGAGGGTCCGGGAGGGGCGCAGCCCCTCTCGGCGGGGGGGTGCGGGGGGCTGGCCCCCCGCTGCCGTCGCGGGACGCAACAGGCTCAGTCGGCCGGATGCCACCCACCGCTGCGGGGCTCGTCAGGCTCGTCATCCTCGGCCGGGGCCTCGGTCGTGCCGGTGAAGGCCGCAAATCCCGCCTTCTGCCGCGCCGTCCAGCGCAGCGCCAGGTGCAGCCCGTCCTCGCCCACCTCCTCGCGCTCGACGACGCCCGCCTCGTGCAGCCAGGCGCGCGCGCGCCCGTCGGCGAAATCCAGGACCATCCGCTCCTCCAGGCGCGGCTCGTCCAGAACCTCGCCCAGCTGGCGGTCGATGGCCGCGATCAGGTCGTCCAGCCCCTCGCCCGTCAGGGCGCTGACGGCCTGCACGCCCTCGGTGCGCGCATCGGTGCGGCGCAGGGCGGCGCGGGTGTCCGCGCCCAGGGCGTCGATCTTGTTCCAGACCTCGATGGCGGCCACGTCCTCGTCCACGCCCAGGCTGTCCAGGATCTCGGCCACGTCATGGGCCTGCTCCTCGGTCTCGGGATGGCTGATGTCGCGGACATGCAGGATCAGGTCGGCCTCCAGCACCTCCTCCAGCGTGGCGCGGAAGGCCGCGACCAGCTCGGTCGGCAGGTCGCTGATGAAGCCCACCGTATCCGACAGGATGATCTTGCGCCCCGAACTTCCGCCCTGCGCATCGGGCAGGCGGATGGCGCGCATGGTCGGGTCCAGCGTCGCGAACAGCATGTCCTTGACGAAGACCTCGGCCCCGGTCAGGCGATTGAACAGCGTGGATTTCCCGGCGTTGGTATAGCCCACCAGCGCCACGATCGGATAGGGCACCTTGGCGCGGGCCGCGCGGTGCAGGCTGCGCGTCTTGACCACCCGCTCCAGCTGGCGGCGCAGGCGGGTCATCTGCTCGTCGATGGCGCGGCGGTCGGCCTCGATCTGCGTCTCGCCGGGACCGCCCACGAAGCCCAGGCCGCCGCGCTGGCGCTCCAGGTGGGTCCAGGCGCGGACCAGACGCGTGCGCTGATAGGACAGCGCCGCCAGCTCGACCTGCAGCACGCCCTCGCGGGTGCGGGCGCGGTCGGCGAAGATCTCCAGGATCAGCCCGGTCCGGTCCAGAAGCTTGACGCCCCAGTCCTTCTCCAGGTTGCGCTGCTGGACGGGCGTCACCGGCCCGTCGATCAGCACCAGCTCGACCTCCAGCGCGTCAAGACGCTCCTTGATCTCGGCCAGCTTGCCCTTGCCGAACAGCTTGCCAGCATTGGGTTCGCGCAGGTTGGCGACCTCGGAACCGACCATCTCGATCCCCGGCAGGGCCAGGGCCAGCGACACGGCCTCGGCCAGAGCATGCTCGGGCTCGCGCCGCTGCGTGCGGGCGCGACCCAGATCGGGATGGATCACATAGGCGCGGGTCGGCTTGGCTGCGGTTTCCGTCAGTTCGGCCAATCAATCGTCGCCTTCATAGAGGGTGATGGGCTGGCCCGGCATGATGGTGCTGATCGCGTGCTTGTAGACCAGCTGCGACTGCCCGTCGCGGCGCAGAAGCACGCAGAAATTGTCGAACCAGGTGATGACGCCCTGCAGCTTGACGCCGTTGATCAGGAAGATGGTGACCGGCACCTTGGCCTTGCGGACGTGGTTCAGGAACGCATCCTGCAGGTTCTGCTTGTCGCCAGCCATTTGTTATCGTCCGTTTTTCACTGTCCCTGTCCGTTCAACATCTAAGCCGATGCCGAATCCCATGCAAGCGCGGCGCAATGCGCGACCCGACAGGCACAGCATTTGCGCCACACCTAGCGGCGCCAGAAGTCGGGACTGAACAGCGCCAGCACCGCCAGCGTCTCGATGCGGCCCAGCACCATGGCGCAGGCGAGGACCGCCTTGGTGAAGTCCGGCAGCCCCGACCAGCCCTCCCACGGGGCCGAAGCGATGCCCGCCGTCCCCTCGAAGGTCGGGGTCAGGGGAATGGCGCTGGCCAGCGGTCCCGCATTGGTCAGCGCGGCGATCGACAGAATGGTCGCGGTCTCGAAGGCGATGGCGTGGATCGACACCAGCGTCACCACCAGCGCGATGGACACCGCGAACAGCATGAAGAAGATGAAGGCCAGATAGGCCCCCTCGCGGCGCAGCCTGCGCGCGATGCGCCCGCCGCCCGAGACCGAATGGGGGTGGATGATCCGTTCCAGCTCGCGCTGTCCGTGGCGCGCCAGCGCATAGACGCGCAGCAGCTTGACCCCGCCCGCGGTGGTGGCGACCCCGCCCCCCATCAGCGCCAGCCCCGCCAGGATCAGCCCCGGCGCGTCCAGCCCCGACCAGGCCCGCGCATCGGCCCAGGCCACCGAGGTCCAGCCCGTCGTGGTCAGATAGCTCAGCGCGCTGAACAGCCCGCCCCACAGCGCCGACAGCGCCCGGCCGATATCGGCCATGGTCGTCGTGTCGGCAGGGGCGGCCCGGTCGGTCTCGATCGCGCCCAGGAAGTGGCGCAGGAACAGCAGCACCGCGACCAGCGCGACCAGCGCCGCCGCCATGCGCAGCTCTGGGTCCGCGATCAGCCGGTCGGTGGCGCGCAGCTCGGACCCGCCCGGCCAGAAGCGCCGCGACAGGGCCGGGATCAGGAACAGGAAGACCAGCATCTCTCCGGCGATGCCCGACGCGACGCCCGCCGATCCCAGCACCGGAGAGATGCCTGAGGTCGACAGCGTGCCCATGGCCCGCGTCAGCGCGATGAAGGACGGATCGCCCAGCATCAGCAGCCCCACCCACAGGATCAGCGTGGCACCCGCGTAAAGCGGCCCGATCTGCAGGGCGGCGCGGCCGAGGCGGCTGGCCGGGTCCGCCAGCTGCGCCTCGAAGCGTGGATCGGACAGGTGCAGGACCGGGCGGCGGGGACTGTCGGAGGGTGGCAGATGCTGGCGGTATTCCTCGCGGCCATAGGGGTTCGACATGATCTCGAACCCGCCCACGCGCAGGGGCGCCAGGATCGCCACCGCCGCGACCAGCACGAAGAAGCCGCCCATCCAGCCCACCATCGAGCGCCACAGATGCAGCGGCATGGGCAGCAGGTCCGCCGAATAGAGCGAGGCGCCGGTGGTCGTCAGCGAGGACACCATCTCCCACCAGGCGTTGAAATAGCCGGTATCGGGCTGGCTTTCGGCGAAGGGCACCGCCAGCAGCATCGGCAGCAGGCCATAGACGCCCAGCATCAGCAGCAGCATCTCGCGCGAGCGCTGCGATCGCGGGTTGGCCTGCGCGGCCAGCCCGATCAGCCCGCAGAAGATCCCCGTCAGCAGCGCCGCATAGAGGAAGTTGCGCGCGATCGCGTCATAACCCGTGACCGAGGCATAGGCCGCAGGGCCCAGCATCATCACCGCCGCCAGCCCCGCCAGCAGCACCAGCACCGGCATGCGTGCCAGAAAGCCCGCCACCACCGCGCCCATCAGAAGAAGTCGATCGAGACCTGCAGCAGGCGCTCGACCTCCGGGACGTCCTTGGTCAGGGCAAAGATCAGCACGATGTCGCCCTCGTCGATGCGGGTGTCGGACAGCGGCTTGACCACCCGGTCGCCCTTGCGCACCGCGCCCAGCAGCGCGCCTTCGGGAAAGTCGATGTCGCGGATGGCGCGGCCGGCCATCGGGCTGGTGGACAGGACCTGCGCCTCCATCACCTCGGCCTCGGCATCGCCGATGGAATAGATGTCGCGCACCCGCCCGTGGCGGATGTGGCGCAGGATGGTGGAGACGGTCGTCGCCCGCGGGTTGATGTAGGCGTCGATGTCCAGCGCCCCCATCAGCGGCACCAGCGTGGGATCGTTGATCAGCGCGATGGCCATCTTGGCGCCCGCCTGCTTGGCGCGCACGGATGCCAGGATGTTCGTCTTGTCGTCGTCGGTGACGGCCAGAACCGCGTCGGCCTGGGGCACGGCGGCCTCGTCCAGGATCTCGGCCGACAGGCCGTCGCCGTTCAGCACGATGGTGCGCTCCAGCCGGTCGGCGGCGAATTCGGCCCGCCCGCGGTCGCGTTCGATCAGCTTGGCGCGGATGCGGTCGGGCCGCGCCTCCAGCGCCTGCGCCACCGACAGGCCCACATTGCCCGCGCCGATGATCGTCACGCGCTCCTGCTTGCGGGCGGGCTTGCCGAAGATGTCCAGCGTGCGGCCGACATCCTCGATATGGCTGAAGACATAGATCTGGTCGCCCTCGAACAGCTGGTCGCCCGGTTCGGGCGCGAACAGCCGCCCCTTGCGGCGCACCCCCGCCACGATGGCGCGCAGGCTGGAGAACAGCTCGGTCAGCTGGCGCAGCGGCGTGTTCAGCGCCGGACAGTCGGGCTCAAGGTCGATGCCCAGCAGCTGGATCTTGCCGTCCATGAAGGTCTCGACGTCGAAGGTCGAGGGCGCCGACAGGCGCTGCAGCGCGGCCAGCGCCACCTCGCGCTCGGGGCTGATGACCACGTCGATGGGCAGGTGCTGGGTGCTGTAGAGGTCGGAATAGATCGCGTCCAGATAGGCGCCCGACCGCAGGCGGGCGATCTTGCGCGGCACCTGAAAGATCGAATGCGCGACCTGGCAGGTGACCATGTTCACCTCGTCCGAATGGGTCGCGGCGATGATCAGGTCGGCGTCGCGCGCGCCCGCCTGGTCCAGCACGTCGGGATGGCTGGCAAAGCCGGTGACGCCCTGCACGTCCAGCGCCTCGGTCGCGCGGCGCACCAGGTCGGGGTTGTTGTCGATGACGGTGACGTCGTTGCGCTCGCCCGACAGATGGCGCGCGATCTGCCAGCCGACCTGCCCCGCGCCGCAGATGATGATCTTCATGGCCCGCCCTTCCTGTCCGCGCCCCCTTGCCTAAGCCGGGCGCGCGGCCCGCGCAAGCGGGGGCTACTTGCCCATCACCATCTCGTCCTCGCCGCGCATGCCGCCGACGACGCCCAGGGATTTCAGCTTGCGGTGCAGTGCGCTGCGCTCCATGCCCACGAACTGCGCGGTGCGGCTGATGTTGCCGCCGAAGCGGTTGATCTGGGCGACCAGGTATTCGCGCTCGAACAGCTCGCGCGCCTCGCGCAGCGCCATGGCGGTGACCGCGGGCCCCAGGCTCAGCGTGTCGCTGTTGTCGGGGGTGGCGCCCTGCGGCTCCAGCTCGGCCGGCTGGATGGGACCGTGCGTCTCGGCCAGGATCAGCACCCGCTCGATCACGTTGCGCAGCTGACGGATGTTGCCGGGCCAGCGCATGGACTGCAGCGCCGCGACCGTGTCCTCGGGCAGGTCGCGCGGGGTCAGGCCCTGGCTGCGGTGGAACTGCGCGATGAAGTGGCGCGCCAGCGCCGCGATGTCGTCGCGCCGGTCGGCCAGCGAGGGCACCGCGATGGGCACCACGTTCAGCCGGTCGAACAGCTCCTGCCGGAAGCGCCCGGCGGCGATCTCGGCCACCAGGTCGCGGTTGGTCGAGGACAGCACCCGCAGATCGACCCGCACCTTGTCCGCGCCGCCCGCGCGCACGAACTGCTGTTCGGTCAGCACGCGCAGGATCTTGGGCTGGGTGCCCATGGGCATGTCGCCCACCTCGTCGAAATAGATGATGCCGCCATGCGCCTGCTCCAGCAGGCCCGGCTCGATGCCGCGTTCGGGGGTCTCGCGGCCGAACAGCACCTCCTCCATGCGCTCGGGCTCGATCGTGGCGCAGGGGACGGTGACAAAGGGCGCGCCCGCGCGGGGGCTGTGCGCGTGGATGTAGCGCGCGGCCATCTCCTTGCCGGTGCCGGGCTCGCCGGCCAGCATCACCCGGCCGTTCGACCGCGCGACCTTGTCCAGCGCGTCGCGCAGCCGCTTGAAGGCCGCCGACTGGCCCAGCATCTCGGAGGACCGGTCGCCCCCGCGGCGCAGCGTGCTGTTCTCGCGGCGCAGGCGACTGGTCTCCATCGCGCGGTTGATGACCACCATCAGCTGATCGATGTTGAAGGGCTTCTCGATGAAGTCGTAGGCCCCCTGCTTGATCGCCGCGACCGCGATCTCGATGTTGCCGTGGCCGGAGATGATGATGACAGGCACGTCGGGGTTGTTGCGCTTGACCTGCTTCAGGATGTCGATGCCGTCCATGCGGCTGTCCTTCAGCCATATGTCCAGGATCATCAGCGACGGCTCGCGGTCGTTCAGCGCGGCCACCGCCTCGTCGGAATTGGCGGCGGTGCGGGTCTCGAACCCCTCGTCCTTCAGGATGTCCGCGATCAGCTCGCGGATGTCGCGTTCATCATCGACGATCAGGATGTCGCTCATGGTGTCGCCTCGTCTTTTTCTTGTCTGCTTCTTGTCTTGGGGGCGCGGACGGGATGGCGTTCGCGGGGCAGCCGGATCTCGGCCATGGCGCCCCGGCCCTGGGGCGCATCGGTCAGGGAGAGGCTGCCGCCATGCTCCTCGACGATCTTCTTGACGATGGGCAGGCCCAGGCCGGTGCCCTGCGCCTTCAGCGTCACATAGGGTTCGAACAGGCGCGACCGGTCCGCCGGCAGGCCGGGACCGTTGTCGGTGATGCGGATGCAGACCGCCTCGGGCTCGGCCTCCATGACCACGCCGATCGCCGCGCTCCAGCCCTCGGGCGCGTCGCCCGCGACCTCCTCCACGGCCTCGCCCGCGTTCTTCAGCAGGTTCGTCAGGGCCTGGCGCATCATGCCGGGGTCGCAATCCACGATCACCGGCCCCTCGGGGATGTCGCGCGTGACTTGCGCATGCAGCGCATCCTGCTGCAGCAGCAGGACCTCGCGCAGCAGGGCGGCCATGTCGGTCTCGGCGCGGTCCGGTTCGGGCATGCGGGCAAAGCGGCTGAACTCGTCCACGATGCGGCGCAGGTCGTTGGTCTGGCGGATGATCACCTCGGTGTACTGGTCCAGCGCGGCGCGGTCGCCCTCGGGGGCCAGCGGGCCAAACTTGCGGCGCAGGCGTTCGGCCGACAGCTGGATGGGCGTCAGCGGGTTCTTGATCTCATGGGCCACGCGGCGCGCCACGTCGCCCCAGGCCGCCATGCGCTGCGCGCTGACCAGCTCGGTCACGTCGTCGAAGGCCACCACATAGCCCTCCAGCGCGCCGTCCACGCCGCGCCGGACCGCCATGCGGACCAGCAGGCTCTCGACCCGGCCCTCGCGCATCAGGCGGACCTCGTCCTGGATGGTCTCGGCCACCGAGGCCGAGCGCCGTTCGAACAGCGGCGCGAATTCCGGCACCACCTCGGGCAGCAGCGCGTCGATGTCGCGCTTGGGGTCCAGCCCCAGCAGACGGCTGGCCGAGCGGTTGACGAAGTCGATCTCTCCGGCCGCGTCCAGCCCGATCACCCCGGAGGTGACCGAGGTCAGCACGTTGTCGAACAGCCGCCGCTGATCGTCCGACAGCCGATAGCTCTCGACCAGCTCGGCGCGCTGCGTCTTCAGCTGGCGGGTCATGCGGTTGAAGGCCTGGCCCAGGGTCTGGATCTCGTCGCCGGTGCGGACCTCGGGGACCTGCACGTCCAGATCGCCGTGGCCCACCCGGTCGGTCGCCTGCGCCAGAAGCCCGATGGGCCGCGACAGGCGGGACGCGAACCACAGCCCCAGCCAGATCGCCGCCGCCACCAGCAGCAGCGCGAAGCCCAGATAGACCAGCGAGAATTCCAGCAGCACCTGGGACCGCATCTCCTCCAGCTGCTTGTAGTCGCCCGCCGTGGCGCGCGTGTCGTCCACCAGCCCCAGCAGGTCGCCGTCCACGTCCCGCGTCACATAGAGATAGCGGTCGGCCAAAGGCGGCAGGGCCACCAGCGCGCGGAACTCGTCATTGCCCCAATCCTCGATCAGGGTCAGGCCGTCGGCCTGCGCGCGGTCCAGCTGATCGCTGGTCGGGGCCTCGTACCAGAACAGATAGCTGCGCTCGCCCCGCGCGCGGATCTCTCCGGCGCCGTTGATGATGTAGGCCTCGCGCAGGCCGCGCTGGATCAGCCCCTGCCCCTGCGCCAGAAGCTGGCGCATCTCGCCATCCTCGATCAGCGGGTTGGCGCGCCCGGCCTGGGTCAGCACGCCGGCCAGCGCGCGCGCATCCTCGGTCAGGTCGCTGCGGTGTTCGGCGTGGTAGGCCTCGGCCGCGGCCTGCGAGGTCGTGACGACCTGCTGCACCCGGTCCGAGAACCAGCCCTCCAGCCCGATATTGACCAGGAAGCCCGCGAACAGCGCGACCAGCACCGTGGGCACCAGCGCCAGCCCCGCAAAGATCGCGACCAGCCGCGCATGCAGGCGCGACGCGGGCGCCGTGCTGCGCCGGGCCGAGATCAGCCGCGCCATGCGCGCGACGATGAAGGCGATCATCACGACTAGAAAGACCAGATCGGCCAGCAGCACCAAGCGCAGCATGTGCCCCGGTTGGCCCCGGCCGAAGGGACCCATCACCGCCAGGGTCGCCGCGGCCAGCACGATGCCGGACAGGACGACCCCCCAGGTCAGCACCCCGCGCCATTGCCGGGGCAGTCGTATCCGGGCCAGCCTGTCCCAGCTGAGCCCCGTTGCCAGGCCTGCCATCAACCCCACCTGCCGTCTTTCGCGGCTTTCGACGTGGGCGCGCGTGTCCTGCGCGCTGCCCCCCTGTGGCGGTTTTACATCAGTTTGCGGCGCCGTGTCACCTCGATATTCAGCTCGGTCAGTTTCTTGCGCAGCGTATTGCGGTTGATGCCCAGCAGATCGGCGCAGCGCAGCTGGTTTCCGCCGGTCGCATCCAGCGCCACCTGCAGCAGCGGACGCTCGACCTCGCGCAGGATGCGGTCATAGAGGCCCGGCGGCGGCAGGGCGTCGCCATGCAGGTCGAAATAGCGCTGCAGATGGGCCTCGACCGAATCCGACAGGCGCGCGCCGACCTGGGGCATGCCGACGACGCTTGCGGTCTCGGGGGCGCGTGCGGCCGGGGCGACGGGCGCGGCGGCCTGCACGCGCGGGGCGGCCTGCTGGCTCAGCGCCTCGCGCATCTCGGCGGCGCTGATCGCGGGGCCGCTGGCGGTCAGGGCCAGGCGGCGCATCATGTTCTCCAGCTCGCGGACATTGCCCGGGAAGGGATGGGCGCGCAGCATCGCGGCGGCATCGTCCGACAGGCTGCGCTCGGGCAGGCCCTGGGCCGCGGCGCGGGCCAGCAGATGCGCGGCCAGCGGCAGGATGTCGTCCACCCGCGCGCGCAGGGGCGGCACGCTGACCGTCACCCCCGCCAGCCGGTAGTAGAGGTCCGAGCGCAGCCGGCCCGCCGCCATGTCGGCCTGCGGGTCCGACCCGGTGGTGGCGACGATCCGCGGGGCCTGGGCGCGGTCCGGCCCCGCCTCCATCGATTCGATCAGCCCGATCAGCCGCGCCTGCGCGCCCGCGTCGAAGCCGGTCGGGTTCTCGATGACGATGGTGCCGCCGCGGGCCTTCTGGGCGGCGCGGGCGATGGCCTCCTCGGTCGCGTCGGACGAGGTCAGGATCGCCAGCCCGCGGTCGCGCCGGTCCGACAGCTCGTGAAAGCTGCGCGCGATGGTCGTCTTGCCCACCCCCGCCTCGCCCGCGATGATGACGGCCAGATCGGCGTTCAGGACCCGCGCGACCATGCGGAACAGCGCCTGCATCGAGGGCGCATGCCCGATCAGCGGCATGGCCGGATCGGCGGCCTCGCGCGGGGGGGCCAGCGGTTCGGGGATCGGGTCGGACTTGCGCGGGCGGCGCGCGAGGGCCTGGCCCGCCTTGGCCATCAGGTCCGGCAGGTCGAAGGGCTTGGGCAGGTACTCGAACGCCTCGGCCTCGGTCGCGCGGATCGCGGTCACGATGGTGTTCTGGGCCGAGATCACGATGACCGGCAGGTCGGGCCGCGCGTCGCGGATGGCCGGAATGCGGTCGATGCCGTTGCCGTCGGGCATCATCACGTCGGTGATGACCAGGTCGCCACGCCCCTCCTCGACCCATTTCAGCAGCTGCGCCAGGCTGCCCGTGGCGTGGACCCGGCAGCCCGCGCGGGTCAGCGCCTGCGTCAGCACCGTGCGGATGGTGCGGTCGTCGTCGGCGATCAGAACGGTGCCGTCCATGATGTCAGGTCCTTATGCCTTGGGCAGGGAGATGCGGAAGACGGTGCGCCCGGGGCGGCTGTCCACCCGGATCAGCGCGCCGTGGTCGGTGATGATCTTGCTGACCAGCGCCAGGCCCAGCCCGGTGCCGTTCTCGCGCCCCGACACGAAGGGCTCGAAGACCTGATCGGCGATGGCGGGCGGAAAGCCCGGGCCGTTGTCCTCGATCTCGATCTGCAGGGGCAGCGGGCGGCCGGTCGGGTCGGCATCGTCGGGGGGGCGGCGCAGGCCGTGGTCGTAATGGGTGCGCAGCCGGATCGTACCGCCCGCGCCGCCCGCCAGCGCCTCGGCCGCGTTCTTGACCAGGTTCAGGCAGACCTGCACCAGCTGGTCGGCATCGGCCATCGCCATGGGCAGCGACGGGTCGTAATCGGTCACCACGTGCAGGTCGCGCGCGAAGCCGGCCTTGGCCGAGCGGCGCACCTGCTCCAGCACGTCGTGCAGGTTCAGGGCCGCCAGCTTCGGCTCGGACGTGTCGCCGAACCGCTCGACCTGGTCCAGCAGCGCCACGATGCGGCGCGATTCGGCCACGATCATCTCGGCCATCTCTCGGTCCTCGGGGGTGGCGTTCATGGCCATCAGCTGCGCCGCGCCGCGGATGCCGGCCAAGGGGTTCTTGATCTCATGGGCCAGCATCTCGGCCATGCCGATGGCCGATCGCGCGGCGCTGCGGACATGGCGCGCCTGATGGAGGCCGTCATCGTCCTGCGGCACGATCAGCAGCGACACCGACCCGCCCGCACCGCCCGCCGGACCGGCATGGACCGCCGCACGCCGCGCCTGATGGTTGCCGGTGCGGTCGCCGATCTCGAACTGGACGCTGGTCTGATAGAGCGCCTCGTCGCTGGCGCGCACGCGGGCCAGAAGCGGCCCCAGACCCGGCTGCAGCCTGAGGCGCATCGACATCTCGTCCCCGTCCAGCGCCCGCCCCAGGGTCGAGTTGCGCGAGAGGTTCAGCCAGATCTCGGCCGCGTCGTTCATCGCCGCGACCCGCCCGGCATCGTCCAGGATCAGCGCGGGCAGAGGCAGCGCCTCCCATCCCGGTCCGGGCGCGGCCTCGCGGAAGTCGGGCGGACGGGGCGTCATGCGGCCACCCCTTCGGCATCGCCGAAGGCCCGCGCGATCAGCGCCAGCGTGGCGGCGGGGGTCTCGGCGCGCATCATCTGATCGCGCAGGGCCGCGCCGTTCGCATCGGCATACCAGCCCAGATGCTTGCGCGCGACGCGCAGGCCCAACTCGGCGCCGTAGAAGTCCAGGATGTCCTCGTAATGCTCGGCCACCAGCTCGGCCAAGGCCGCGCCCCGCGGAACCTCGGGCACGGGCGTGCCCCACAGGTCATGCGCGATCTGCGCGAGGACCCAGGGCCGCCCCTGCGCGCCGCGCCCCACCATCACCGCATCCGCGCCCGACGCCGTCAGCGCGGCCCGCGCGCTGGCGGCATCGACCACATCGCCATTCGCGACCAGCGCCGGGCGCCCCGGCAGGTCGGCCACCGCGCGGATCGCCGTCCAGTCGGCCCGCCCCTTGTAGAACTGCGCCCGCGTGCGGCCATGCACGGTCAGCATGGCCACGCCCGCATCGCGCGCCCGCGCCGACAGGTCGGCGGCGTTCAGGCAGTCGTCGTCCCAGCCAAGCCGCATCTTCAGCGTGACCGGCACCGTGACCGCGCCCACCACCGCATCGACCAGCGTCATCGCGTGATCCAGATCGCGCATCAGCGCCGCACCGGAGAGGCCGCCCGTCACCTTCTTCGCCGGGCAGCCCATGTTGATGTCGATGATGCGGGCCCCCATGCCCTGGACGATGCGCGCGGTCTCGGCCATGGGCGCGGCCTCGCGGCCGGCGATCTGCACGCTGACGGGAAGCCGCCCCTCGGTCAGCGCCTTGGCGCGCACCGCCGCGCGGGTCGAGGGGCGGGGCGTCACCATCTCGGTCGAGGCGACCATCTCGGAGACCATCAGCCCCGCGCCGAAGCGCGCCACCGCGCGACGGAAGGGCACGTCGGTGATGCCCGCCATCGGCGCCAGAAAGACCGGCGGTCCAAGGGGCGTGTCGCCAAGCAGGATCGGATCGGGCAATCGCATGGTCTGTTCCTTCACCCTGGGGCCATCGCCCGCAAGAACGGCAGGGGATGGCCGCCCTGCCCATTTCGCGGGCGCGTCCCGGTTGCCGCGATAACGGGCATGTTGCAATCAATTTAAGCAGACCGCGCGTCGCGGCCGCAAGCCGGCCGATGTCGCAACCGCGGCGCGAATGGCCGCGGACGGTGGTGGCGGCCGGGCTGCGGTCGTGCTTGGATGGGCGCGGAAATGCAAGGGGGTGGCCATGTTCCTGTCGGTCTTCGATCTGTTCAAGCTGGGCGTCGGGCCGTCCTCGTCGCACACGATGGGGCCGATGGTCGCGGGACAGCGCTTTCTGGACGCGCTGCGCATCCAGCCCTTCAGCGCCCATGGCCTGCGCGCCAGCCTGCATGGCAGCCTGGCCTTCACCGGCAAGGGTCACGCGACCGACCGCGCCACGATCCTGGGGCTGGCGGGCTTCACCCCCGCCAGCATGGACCGCGATGCGGCCGAGGCCGCGCTGGCGCAGAACCGCGAGACCGGGATGCTGCATCCGCAGGGGCTGGGGCCGCTGGCCTTCGATCCGGAGCGGGACCTGCGCTTCGATTATGATCACGCGCTGCCGGGGCATGCGAACGGGATGGTGCTGTCGGCGGTCGATGCGCAGGGGGACGTGATCTTCCGCCAGGTCTACTACTCCATCGGCGGCGGCTTCGTGATGACCGAGGAGGAGCTGGCCGACAAGGCGGGCGCGATGCGCACGGACGCCTCCGCCAGCGTCCCCCACCCCTTCGCCAGCGCCGCCGAGATGCTGGAGATGGCGCAGCGGTCGGGCAAGTCCATCGCCCGCATGAAGGAGGAGAACGAGCTGTGCTTCCGGTCGCGCGCCGAGCTGCAGGCCGGGCTGGAGCGGATCTGGGGCGCGATGCGCGACTGCATTGACCGGGGCCTGTCGGCCGAGGGGATCCTGCCCGGCGGGCTGAACGTGCGCCGGCGCGCCAAGGCGATCCATGACGCGCTGCAGGCCGAACGCGGGCTGAACATGACCGCCCCGCATGTGGTGAACGACTGGATGTCGGCCTATGCGATGGCCGTGAACGAGGAGAATGCCGATGGCGGGCAGGTCGTGACCGCGCCCACCAACGGCGCCGCGGGGACGGTGCCCGCGGTGATCCGATACTGGCTGGACCATGTGCCGGGCGCGTCGGAGCGGCTGCTGCCCGATTTCCTGCTGACCGCGGCGGCGGTGGGCGGGCTGATCAAGCACAATGCCAGCATCTCGGGCGCGGAATGCGGCTGCCAGGCCGAGGTCGGATCGGCCGCCGCGATGGCCGCCGCGGGTCTGGCCGCCGTCCTGGGCGGCACCCCCCAGCAGGTCGAGAACGCGGCCGAGATCGCGCTGGAGCATCACCTGGGCATGACCTGCGACCCGGTGCGCGGGCTGGTGCAGGTCCCCTGCATCGAGCGGAACGGCCTGGGCGCGATCAAGGCCGTGGCGGCCGCGAGCCTCGCGCTGCGCGGCGACGGCAGCCATATCGTGCCGCTGGACGCCGCGATCGAGACGATGCGCCAGACCGGCCGCGACATGTCCGACAAGTACAAGGAGACGTCCCTCGGCGGTCTCGCCGTGAACGTCCCGAACTGCTAGGGGGTCAGCTGTCCGCGCAGGCGGTAATGCAGGCCGTGGGGCAGGTAGTCGGCCCGGCCCTGCCCGTCGAAATAGGCCGGCACGATCATGTTCACCAGCCGCGAGCCGAAGCCCTCGCGCTTGGGCGGGACGACCTCTGCACCGCCGCTCTCCTGCCAGTCCAGGGCAAAGTCCCCCTCGCGGACGGACCAGGACAGATCGACCACGCCCTGCGGGCTGGCCAAGGCGCCGTACTTGGCCGCGTTGGTCGCCAGCTCGTAGAGGGCCAGCGACAGGCCCACCGCCTGCTGGCTGCTCAGCGGGATCGACGGCCCCGACAGGCGGATGCGGTCGTTGCCGACCAGATGCGCGCCGATCGACCGGGCCATGACCTCGGTGATGTCGGCGCTGTCGCCCAGGCCGGTGAACAGCCCCTGCGCCTTGGCCAGCGCCATGATCCGCGCGCCGACGGTGTCGCGCGCCTCCTGGATGGTCGCCGCGTTGCGCAGGCTTGAGGAGACCACGGTCGAGGTCACCGACAGGATGTTCTTGATCCGGTGCAGCAGCTCCTGCTGCATCACCTGCTCGTTCCGGCGGGCCGTGACCAGGGCGGTCATGTCGACGGTGATGTTCAGCAGACCCGCGACCTGCCCCCGGTCGTCGTAGAGGGGCGCATAGCTGAAGGTCCAGAAGGTCTCCTCGTCGAACCCGTTGCGGGTCATGACCAGGCGCATCTCCTCGCAATAGGTGCCCTGTCCGGACAGGGTCTGGTCGACCAGCGGCCTGACGTCGTTCCAGACATCCGCCCAGATCTGCTGGAAAGGCTGGCCCAGGGCCCGCTCCTCCTTGCGCCCCAGGACGGGCGCATAGGCGTCGTTATAGAGCATGATCAGCTCCGGTCCCCAGAACATGCAGGACGCATGCCGCTGCCCCAGCATGGTGCGCACCGCGCTAAGCAGCGACACGGGCCAGCCCGAGATCGGACCCAGCGGCGTGGCCGACCAGTCGAACGCGCCGATGGCCCGGGCCATGCGTCCGCCATCCCAGGAAAAGCGCCCGAACCGGGGCCCGTCCATCGCCGGGTCGGGCGTCATCGCGTCCGACGGGTCAGTGATCATCGCAAACGTGCCGAAATGTCGCTCATGACCGGAATCATCGCCGCTTTCCTCAGCACCTTCAATAACGAACCGCAGCGACCCCGACGCGCGCGTGCAAATTCCATCATTTATCAACTGAACCACGATGTTTCCGCGTGGATCGATGCGGGTGGCGGCGGTCTGCCTGCGCCGGGCGGAACGCTTGCCCCCGGGCCCGGCGATTGCTAACGCTTGATCGACAGTGATCAAGACCGAACCAGAAGGCCGAAGCCCCATGTTCCCGCGCATCCCGTTTCCGCGTCTTGCCCTGGTGGCGCTGACGTCCCTGCCGCTGGCCGCCTGCGACAGCCAGGCGATGACCGACCTGCGCCGCGGCGTCGGCCTCGAGGAGGCCGCCCCCGAACAGCCCGCAGGCCCGCGCCCGCCCGCCGTCTCGCCGCTGGAGCAGCCGATCGAGACCGGCGCCGAGCCCGCGCGCCCGGTCTCGACCGCCGAGCCGCTGACCTATCGCAGCACCGCCTTCGTCGCGCGCGGCAACGAGCCCTTCTGGAACGTGCAGGTCAACGACGGCACGGCCACGTACCGCACCCCCGACGACCAGGATGGCACGCGCATCAGCGTCAACCGCCTGGTCTTCGCGCAGGGCGTCGAATACATCGGCGTGCTGGGCGGGCGGCCCTTCGTGCTGAACCTGCGCGCCACCCCCTGCCAGGACAGCATGGCGGACGAGCGGTTCCCGCTGACCGCACGGCTGACCGTCAACGGCCAGAGCCTGCAGGGCTGCGCCAGCCCCGCGCAGGCCCCCGCCGCGCCCGCGCCGACCGCCGAGGCCGCCCCCGCGACGGCCGAGGCCGCACCGGCCGCCGGATGACCCCCGCGCGGATCACGCATTCGTGTGTCGATCCGCGCATGAAAGCCTGCCACTCGCCTGCCAGCCCTGCCCCCGCCGCCGAAAGGAAGCCGCCGATGCGCCGCTCGCGTCTGACCCGCCAGCTGATGGCCACCACCCTGCCCTTGGCCCTGATCGTGGGGTCGGGCGTCGGCGTCGCCACCGCCGACCCGATGCTGGGGCGCAACATGTCGACCTACGGCCTGCCCGGCGGCATCGACACGCCCACCGCCGAGACGCTGCCCGATGGCAGCCTGGGCGCGACCCTGTCGCTGTCGGACTACGCGCGGCGCGGCAACATCTTCTTCCAGGCGCTGCCGGGGCTGACCACGGTCCTGCGCTATGGCCGCGTCGACGGCATCGACGACTTCCGGGCCGAAGGGTTCATCTCGGACCGCTCGCTGGACCTGCGCTATCAGATCGTGGACGAGGACGAGGACGGATGGCGCCCGGCGGTGGCCGTGGGCCTGCAGGACTTCCTGGGCACCGGCGTCTATTCGGGCGAATACATCGTCGCCACGCGCAACGTGACGCCCACGGTCCGCGCCTCGGTCGGCCTGGGCTGGGGCACGCTGGCGGGCAAGCCGCGGGTGATCGACGTGACCGATCAGGGCGGCACGCCCAACGTGGACGACTGGTTCAGCGGCGGCGCCAAGCCCTTCGCCTCGGTCAGCTGGCAGGTGAACGACAAGCTGAACCTGACGGCGGAATATTCCAACGACATCTATCAGGCGCGCTACAGCAACGGGAACGTCTTCCAGCAGGGCGACGAGCCGTCCAGCAAGCTGAACCTGGGCGCCAGCTACCGCTTCGGCCGCAACTACGAGGCCGGGATCTATACCATCGGCGGCAGCACCTTCGGCGCGCAGCTGACCATCGCGCTGAACCCGCGCGACGCGACCTATCCGTCGGGCCTGGAGAGCGCGCCCGCCCCGGTGCGCCCGCGCCCGGCCCCCGCGCAGGACCCCGAGGGCTGGTCGGGCAGCTGGTCGCAGGACCCCACCGCCCAGCCCGCGATCCAGAAGGCCCTGGGCGACGGCATGGCCGATGAGGGGATGATCCTGGAGAGCATGGCCCTGTCGCCCGCCCGCGCCGAGGTGCGGCTGCGCAACCAGCGCTACATCGCGCAGGCCGAGGCCGTGGGCCGCACCGCCCGCCTGATGACCCGCGCCCTGCCCCCCTCGGTCGAGACCTTCGTCATCACCTCGGTCACCGATGGGATGCCGACCTCCTCGGTCACGGTGCGGCGCAGCGACATCGAGCGGCTGGAGAACACCGAGGCCGGGCAGATCGCCGCCGCCTCGACCCTGTCGGATGCGGCGCCCGTCGCGGGGCTGGTGCCCAGCCAGGACGTCTATCCACGCTTCCGCTGGTCGGTGAAGCCCTATCTGGACATCGGCATCTTCAGCGCCGAGGACGGCATCACCCATGAGGTCGGCGCCGAGGCCCGCGCCAGCTACGAGATCATGCCCGGCCTGATCGCCACCGGCGCGCTGCGCCAGCGCGCGTTCGGCGACATCGGACAGCGCGGACCGGGCATCCCCGGCCAGCGCGGTGAATACTACAGCCCCGAGGAATACGAGGCCGATCCCAGCCTGGAGACCACCCCCCAGGGCGTGCCGCGGGTCCGGTCTGACACGCGCATGTATACCGGCAATTCCAGCCCGGTGATCCCCGAGCTGACGCTGGCCTGGTATGCCAAGCCGTCGGATGCGGTCTATACCCGCGTGACGGTCGGCCTGCTGGAGCGCGCCTATGGCGGCGTCTCGGCCGAGGCACTGTGGAAGCCCGCCAATTCGCAGCTGGCCTTCGGCGCCGAGATCAACCGCGTGCGCAAGCGCGACTTCGACCAGCTGTTCGACTTCCGCGACTACGAGGTCACCACGGGTCACGTCTCGGCCTATTACGAATTCACGCAGGGCTTCACCGCCCAGCTGGACGTGGGCCAGTACCTGGCCGGCGACGTGGGCGCGACGGTGACGCTGGCGCGCGAATTCGCCAATGGCTGGCGCGTCGGTGCCTATGCGACCAAGACCGACCTGTCGGCCGAGGAGTTCGGCGAGGGCAGCTTCGACAAGGGCGTGACCCTGTCCATCCCGCTTGGCTGGGCCACGGGTCAGGCCAGCCGCGACCGCGTCTCGACCAACATCCGCTCGCTCTCGCGCGACGGCGGTTCGCGCGTGACGGTCAACGGGCGGCTTTATGACCGGGTGCGCGAGAGCCACACGGTTGATCTCTATGAAGGCTGGGGGAGGTTCTGGCGATGAACGGCGGCAAGCAGATGCGCGCAATCCTGGCGGGCGCCGCGCTGGCGGCGCTGGCGGCCTGCGGCAACACCGGACCCGACGAGAGCGGCGGCGGACCCCTGTCCGAGCTGCTGCGCACCGCCACCGAGACGGTGGGCGCGCGCCGGACGGCCGAATCCGCCGCGCCCGCGCGCAGCCCCCAGGAGGCCGCGGCCGAGGCGCTGCGGGTCAATCCTGGCCCGCTGATCCAGGCCGGGTTCGAGGGGCTGGGCCGCAACCAGGTCATGGCCATGACCGGGCAGAACGGGCGCCTGCGCACCTACATGACCCCCGCCGAGGAGGCCGTCATCCTGCGCGACGGCCTGCTGATCGGCACCAAGGGCCTGGGTCGCGACCTGTCGGTCGCCGAGCCCGGCACCGAGGCGCTGATCCGCGCCGGCCAGTCCGGCAGCGGGACGCGCATCATGCGCTACCTCTCGGGCGACGGGCTGGAACGGCCGCTGCAATTCGCCTGCACCACGGCGCCCGGCCCCAATCCCGGCGTGATCGTCGAAAGCTGCGAGGGCCACGGCACGACGTTCCAGAACAACTATCTGGTGCAGAACGGACAGATCCCGGTGTCGCGCCAGTGGATCGGGCCGGGCCTGGGCTATCTGACCATCCAGACCCTGCGCCCCTGAGCGCGAACGGACCTTGCCGGTCGACGCTGTGCCTGACCTTTGCAGGCCAGCGGCAGGGTCGGACGGCGGGTTTCACTTGGGGTGTGGACCGGGGGTCGGACGGCGCGTTTCCTGACCTGCGGGTGGATCGGGATGGTCCGGTCCGCATGATCGGCGACCTCAATCTGCCGGGGGGCTTGGTTTCGGACATGACTCGCCGGGGCGGACAGGGCCGCCCCGCTATCGTCCGGCGGTGCTGCTACGCTGTTCATCCACGGCGATCTGGATCGCGCTCCGTCCGCCCGCAGGCTGAACCGGGAAGTCGGGCGGAATGGCGCGGTGATGCGCCTGCCCGCCCGTCCGGTGCCGGACCAAGAGACGACTGCGGCCTTCAGACGCGATACCGAGGAGGTCATTCGCAAGACCTGCGCCGGATGCAAGGTGCTGTACCGCGGGCTCGGCATGGTGCCGCGCGATCTCACGGCGATCCACGGATGCATGTTCAAGGCTACAGGCAGCCGGGGTCGCAATCTGACCACGGCCAAGTTCGCTGGTCATCTTGAGCATTTCGAGCCCGATGCCGAACTCTGCATGACCGAATTGGCGCGAAGCGGCCGCCGGAAGCAGACGAAAGGCATGCCGACAAGGTTGAGCATCCGGTGCAGCGATACGGGCGCCTCAAGCAAGGAAGTCGAGAAACTCGGGCCGATGCGTACGGCGTGGGCTGACGCACCGGAGCGCCAGGTTTCCCTGACCGATCCGGAGACCCGCGTCACGGCCACGGTTGCGAGCAACGCCGGGCCAGTCGGCTGCGCATCGCCCCGCGCGGCGTATGGCGACACCCGCCTCTTCGTTATTCGTGATGTCGCGAGAGGGGGGTTCAACTGGGGTCAGCCCAGCCCGATGGCGCCGACCGCCCTGGACGCGCCCTGGCGCGACAGGATGCGCGCCCCGGCGGACAACAGCTGTTGCAGCAGTGTTGTGATCGGGGTCTCCGACAAAGGCCGGCGTCATGGTGACCATGCCGCGCCCCCGGATCTCGGGCAATTGCCGTAGGAGCGGGCTGCAACCACTTAGTCGTGCGGCACGTCTATAGGGAGAACGCGCATTCCGTCGGACGCGATGCGCAGCGTCTATGACCCTAAGCCGCAGCACGGTCAGGAATGCGTTCGGGACAATCCAGACCTTGAAAGGGGACCACCCTTTTCGCAGATGCGCTGCCTTGCAGACGTGCCACCGAGACGGCCCGCCACATCAAGCGCCTCCCACTCTGATCTGGATCAAACCGACGATGGGGCGCTTCACGCCTGTGGGCATGAGATCGCGTTCACACACCAGAGGACAGCCCGTTTCAGGCCGATATGTGCGCTGTCCTCAGGTCGCTTGGCATCAGAAAACCCGAACGGCCCTCTGTGAGCAAAGGTCAGCACAAAGCGCTTGATGCAGGCTTATCCCCGCACCCCAGCCCCTTCGCGGGACCGGCCTTCGCCACGCAACCGATGTCGGGCCGGGATCACGTGTCCCCTTGCAGCTACGCTGCGGACAACGAAAAAGGGGCTGGCCAATGGCCAGCCCCTTGTGGACCGGATCGTCGGAACGATCCGTTCCGATATCAGCTGTCGTCGTCGTCCGAAGCGACGGCGGCGATGACGCCCAGCAGCAGCAGGGCGGGAACCACCAGGCCGGCGTTCGACGAGGCGGCTTGCTCTTCGACGACGACGGGCTCGACTTCCACGACGGGGGCGACATAGCCACCGGCCAGAGCCGAGGTTGCGGTCAGGCCGAGGGCGGCGGCGAAGGTAGCGAATTTGGTCATGATCATGCTCCGTTTCGTTTGACGGCTGCCATTGCTGGCAACATCGGGGCGACAGTTACACAAACCCGGAGAGTTGAAAAGCTGGATTGAATTGAATCCGCCGTGGGCCTGCATGCACTGTTGCATATTGGCCAACACCGATTTCGCGCCTTTGTTCCCGACGGGGCAAACCCCCGGAAAACCTGTGACAAATCCGCACTAGCCGCGCCGAAGTGCTTGGGACAGGACGAAAAAAATCGCCGCCGCGCTCACGATCGAGGCACCGGCGGGCGTGTCCATCCGAAGGCTGGAGCCCAGCCCCAGAACGACCGAGGCACCGGCGATCAGGGCGGCGCCGGCGGCCATCCGCTCGGGGGTGCGCGCCCATGTGCGGGCCGCCGCCGCCGGCACGATCAGCATGGCCGAGATCAGCAGCGATCCGACCACTCGAATCGCGAGGGCCACGGTCACCGCCAGGCACAGCGACAGGATCAGCCGCTCGATCCGCGGGTCGATGCCGGCGGCCATGGCCAGCTCCTCGTTGAGGCTGCTGGTGACCAGCCGCTGCCAGCGCCAGAGCAGCACCGCCATGACCAGTGCCGCCCCCGCCCAGATCAGCGCCAGATCGCCGCGGCCCACCGCCAGGATGTCGCCGAAGAGATAGCCCGACAGGTCCGACCGCGCCGACGGCACGAAGCTGATCGCGACCAGGCCCACCGCCAGCGCGGAATGCGACAGCACGCCCAGCATCGTGTCCATGGCCTGTCCCCGCGCCACCAGCGCCGACACCAGGCAGGCCATCGCCACCGCCACCGCCAGGGTGCCGGCATAGATCGACAGATCGAAGGCCAGCGCCAGCGCCACGCCCAGGATCGCCGCATGTGCGGTCGAATCGCCGAAATAGGCCATGCGCCGCCAGACCACGAAGCTGCCGAGCGGCCCCGCGACCACCGCAAGGCCAAGCCCCGCCAGGATGGCCCGGATGAAGAAGTCGTCAAGCATGGGCCGCGTGGTCCCCCGTGTCGTGGTCGTGGCCGCAGCCGGGGCCGTGCAGATGGCCGCCGGTGCCGTCGTGATCGTGGTCGTGGCGGTGGCGGTACAGCGCCAGCGTGCCCTGCGCCTCGGCGCCGAACAGGGCGCGGTATTCGGGGGCGGTGCTGACATGCTGGGGGGTGCCCTCGCAGCAGACATGCCCGTTCAGGCAGACCACCCGATCCGACGAGCGCATCACCACCAGCAGGTCGTGGCTGACCATCAGGACGGCCGCGCCGGTCTGGCGGCGCACCTCCTCGATCAGCTGATAGAAGGCGACGATGCCGGGCTGGTCCAGGCCCTGCGTCGGCTCGTCCAGCACCAGCAGATGCGGGTCCGACAGCAGCGCGCGCGCCAGCAGGACGCGCTGGAACTGACCGCCCGACAGCTGGGTCAGCTGACGCCGCCCCAGGCCCGGCACCCCGGTCCGCGCCAGCGCGGCGTCGGCCTGCGCGTCGTCCACGCGCACCGGCAGCGACAGGAAGCGCCGCACCGTCATCGGGATCGCGGTGTCCAGCTGCACCCGCTGCGGAACATAGCCGATGCGCAGCGCGTCGCGCCGCGTGACTTCTCCGGAGGCCAGCGGCATCTGGCCCAGAAGCGCCCGGATCAGCGACGACTTGCCCGAGCCGTTCGGGCCGACGACGGTCACGATCTCTCCTGGCAGGATGCGAAAATCGACATGGGCCAGCACGGGTTCCGAGGTGCCGGGCCGGTGGACGGTCAGATCGCGCGACTGGATCAGGGGGGCGGTCATGCGGCCCCCTCCTCGGCGGCGCAGGTCGCGCAGAGGCCAAGCGCCTCGATGGTGGCGCGCTCGACCCGGAAGCCGCCCTGGGCCGCGACCGCGCCGAGGACGTCGCGGATGGGGGCGGCGGCGGCCTCGGCGACCTTGTCGCAGCTGCGGCAGATCAGGAAGGCCGGGTGGTGGTCCTGGCCCGGATGCAGGCAGGCCGCGAAGGCGTTCAGCCGCTGCAGCCGATGCGCCAGCCCATGCGCGACCAGGAACTCCAGCGCGCGATAGGCGACCGGCGGCTGACGTCCGAAGCCCTCGGCGGCCAGCCGGTCCAGCACCTCATAGGCACCCATGGCGCGGTGGCTCTCCAGCAGGATCTCCAGCGTGCGGCGGCGGACCGGCGTCAGGCGCGCGCCCTGATCGGCCAGCCGCGCCGACGCCTGATCCAGCGCGCGGTGCGCACATTCCTGATGGTCGTGCGGCGCGAATGTCGCGGCGATGGCATGATCGGGATCGGGCACGGAGGCTCCTTCGCGCGCAAAGGCGTTATCTTATTACATTCAGGTTGACTTGTTACCCTGTAACACACAGAACCCCCGCATCGCAACAAACCCCCTTTCCCGCAAGGAGCCTCCCATGCGCAGCCTGTCCCTCTCCGTCCTGCTGGCCATCACCGCCACCCCGCTCTGGGCCGCGCCGCAGGTCGTCGCCGACCTGGCCCCGACCGGCGCGCTGGTCCAGGAGGTGATGGGCGATCTGGGCGAGGTGCGGGTCCTGCTGCCGCAGGGCGCCAGCGCCCATCACTATCAGATGCGGCCTTCGGACGCGCGGGCCCTGCAATCGGCCGATCTGGTGGTCTGGGTCGGGCCCGAGCTGACCCCCTGGCTGGACCGCGCCCAAGGCTCGCTCAGCGGCGGTGCCGAGCTGCGCCTGCTGACGGTGGAGGGCACGCAGACCCGTTCCTATGGCGCGGCGGAAACGGAGGCGCATGACGACCACGACCATGGCGACCACGACCACGACCACGACCACGACCACGACCACGACCACGACCACGACCACGACCACGACCACGATCATGGCGACCACGATCACGGGGATCATGACCATGCCCATGACGGAACCGATCCGCACGCCTGGCTGAACCCGCAGAACGCGGTCACCTGGCTGGACGCGATCGCCCGGACCCTCTCGGAGCAGGACCCCGAGAACGCGCAGACCTATCAGGCCAATGCGCGCGCTGCGGTCGACCGCCTGACCGCGTTGGACGCCACGCTGACCGCCCGGCTGGCCCCGGTGGCCGATGCGCGTTTCGTGGTCTTCCACGACGCCTACGGCTACTTCACCGAGCATTTCGGCCTGCAGCCCGCGATCCCGGTCGCGCTGGGCGATGCCTCGACCCCGTCGGCCGCCCGCATCGCCGAGATTCGCGCCCAGATCGCGCAGTCCGGCGCGACCTGCGCCTTTCCGGAATACGCCCATGACCCGGCCTTGATCGCCACGGTCACCGAAGGCAGCACGCTGACCCTGGGCGGAGAGCTGAGCCCCGAAGGTGGTGCCCTGGCCCCCGGCGCGGGGCAGTACGACGCCCTGCTGACGCAGATGGCAGATACGCTGCTGGACTGTCTGGATCAGGAGTGACCCGGCCGAAACAGGAAAATTCAGGCGCGTACAGAATCCTGACTAAAATACTTTGACAATCCTGAATGAATTTGTCAGCTTCAGGGCATCACCGATGACCCGCATGAGGCTGACCATGACCGCAACGCGCCCCGCCGATTTCACCCGCCCCGGCACCTCGATCCTGGCCCGGATGCCGCAGCATGATGCCACCGACCTGACACAGGGCGGCAACCAGGCCCTGATCGTGCTGGATGACCAAGTCTATCAGCTGCGCATCACCCGCGCCGGCAAGCTGATCCTGACCAAGTGACGCCATGATTCGCGCATGAGAAAGGGGCCGACCCGGCAGGTCGGCCCCTTTCTCATGTCGCGCGGCTCAGCCCCGGGGCTTGCCGCCGGCACGCCCGCCCTGGGGCCGGTCGCCCCGCGGCTTCGGCCCGCCTGCACCGCCCGGCCGGCCCTGCGGCTTGCCGAAGGGTTTGCGCGGACCGTCACCCTCGCCGCGCGGACCGCCGAAGGGCTTGCGATCGCCATCGGCACGCGGCTTGCCGAAGGGCTTGCGCGGGCCATCACCCTCGCTGCGCGGGCCGCCGAAGGGCTTGCGGTCGCCATCCGCGCGCGGCTTTCCGAAGGGCTTGCGCGGGCCGTCACTCTCGCTGCGCGGACCGCCGAAGGGCTTGCGGTCGCCATCGGCGCGCGGCGTGCCGAAGGGCTTGCGCGGACCGTCACCCTCGCTGCGCGGACCGCCGAAGGGCTTGCGATCGCCATCCGCGCGCGGCTTTCCGAAGGGCTTGCGCGGACCGTCACCCTCGCTGCGCGGGCCGCCGAAGGGCTTGCGATCGCCATCCGCGCGCGGCTTGCCGAAGGGCTTGCGCGGGCCGTCACCCTCGCCGCGCGGACCGCCGAAGGGCTTGCGCGCCTCGCCCGGCTTGCCCGCGAAGCGCGCGGGACGGCCATCGTCGGCGCCGCGGGGCGCGTCGGAGGGGCCGGACTTCTTCCAGCGCGGCTTGTCGCCATCCGCGCGCGGGCGGTCGCCGAAGCCCTTGGCATCGCCGTCGCGCACCGGACGCGGACCGCCGAAGCCGCCCTCGGCGGATTTCGCGCCCCAGCTGCGGGCCGGACGACCCTCACGCTCGGCCCCGGCCGCAAAGCCGGGCTTGCCGCCGGGTCGGCGCGCGGCGCCGTCGCGGGCGGGACGCTCGCCCCCGGCACCGCGCGGGCGCATCTCGCGCGGCTTCTCCTCGGCCTCGCCGGTCAGCAGCCCGCCCAGCTGGTCGCGCATCACCTTGCGCTTGACCTCGGTGACCTGGTTCTTGTCCATGCCGGTCAGCTTGAACGGGCCGTAACCGATGCGGATCAGGCGGTTCACCTGAAGCCCGACATGGGCCATCGCCCGGCGGATCTCGCGGTTCTTGCCCTCGCGGATGCCGACGCTGATCCAGGCGTTCGCGCCCTGCTGGCTGTCCAGCTTGATCTCCATGGGTGCGAAATCCTCGCCCTCGATGGTCACGCCGCGGCGCAGCGGATCGAAGGTCATGTCCGAGGGCGTGCCGTTCACCCGCACCCGATAGCGGCGCAGCCAGCCCGTCGAGGGCAGCTCCAGCCGCCGCTTCAGCTCGCCGTCATTGGTCAGCAGCAGCAGACCCTCTGAGTTCAAGTCCAGCCGCCCCACGGTCATCACCCGCGGCATGTCGCGCGGCAGCGCGTCGAACACGGTCTGCCGGCCCAGCTCGTCATTCTCGGAGGTCACCAGCCCCAGGGGCTTGTAGTAGAGCCACAGCCGCGTCTCCTGCGGCTCGTCCAGCTTCTTGCCGTCGACGGTGATCCGGTCGGTCGGCAGCACGTCCAGCGCGGGGCTGTCGATCTTGGTCCCGTTCACCGCGACGCGACCCTCGATGATCATGCGCTCGGCCTCGCGGCGGCTGGCGACGCCCGCCCGCGCCATCACCTTGGCGATGCGATCCGCCTGCGTGCGCGGGGCGGTCTGGGGGGTCTTGCGGTCGGGGGTGGTGTCATCGGTCATGCGCGTCTCCTTCGCATCGCTGCGGGGCAAAGGGGGTGCATACGCCCATGCGGCCTTCGTGGGAAGCGTTTCTTTGCCCCGCTTGCGAAGCGCCGCCGGGCTTGCGACAAGCGGGCGATGAGCCCCTTCACCACGCATATGGCCCTGGCGCTGGAGCAGGCGCAGGCCGCCGCCCTGCGCGGCGAGGTGCCGGTCGGCGCGGTCGTCACCGACCCGCATGGCCGGGTGGTCGCGGCCGAGGGCAACCGCACGCGCGAGCTGTGCGATCCGACCGCCCATGCCGAGGTCCTGGCCATCCGCGCCGCCTGCCGCGCCCTGGGGTCCGAACGCCTGCCGGGCCATGACCTGTGGGTCACGCTGGAGCCCTGCCCGATCTGCGCGGGCGCGATCTCGGCGGCGCGGATCGCGCGGCTCTACTACGGGGCGGCGGATGCGCGGATGGGGGGCGTGGCGCATGGCGCGCAGGTCTTCAGCCACGCGCAATGCCATCACCGCCCCGAGGTCTATGACGGGATCGCCGCGGACGCATCGCGCCACCTGCTGCGGCAATTCTTTGCCCAAAGACGGTGACGCCACCGCTTGAACCCGCCGCGCGCCCGGATTATACCCCGGTGCAGCGCGGGTGTTGTGTAATGGTAAGACCCTAGCCTTCCAAGCTAGAGACACGGGTTCGATTCCCGTCACCCGCTCCAAAAATCCCCTCATCGCGCCGAGATAAACACTGTTAAATCAGCGCATTAGGCAAAGTTGCATTGTGGGCGCCGTCGCGGACCTCAAATCATGCGCATCATTTTGCGCACCATTTTGTGCATCAACCGATTGCAGGCTTGGAGCGGGTCACGCATAGTCTCGCCCATGACCCTCATCCTTCGCGGCACCACCTATTATCTAAAGCGGCGCGTCCCCTCGCGGTATCAGGGGGTCGAGACACGGCCCTGGCTGGTGATCTCGCTCAAGACCGACTCGCGCCTCGAAGCCGAGGCCAAGGCCGCGGCCGTGTGGGACCAGACCTGCCAAGGATGGGAGGCACGGCTCAAGGGCCAGGCCGATGACGCCCTGGTACGCTTCGAGGCTGCACGCGATCTGGCCCAGGCCCACGGCTTCCGTTTCGCGAAGGCGCCGCAGGTGGCCCGCCAGCCCCTCGACGAGATCCTCGATCGGGTCGACGCCGCACGCGGCCCCGGCGGCAACCTCTTGAAGGCCGATGCCGTCGCGGTGCTGGGGCTGACCGATCCGCCGGCGATCACGGTCAGCGAAGCGCTGAACATCTTTTGGGTGCTGACCGAGGAGCGCACCCACGGCAAGGACACGAACCAGCTGCGGATCTGGCGCAACCAGCGCAAGCGGGCGGTGACCAACTTCATCGACATCGCGGGCGACATCCCGCTCGCGTCGATCACCCGCGACCACATGCTGGACTTCCGCCAGTGGTGGTGGGAACGCATCCGCGACGAGGGGATGACGGCCAACAGCGCCAACAAGGACATATCGGCCCTGGTGAACATTCTGCGCACCGTCAACGAGATGAAGCGCCTGCGCGTGGATCTGCCCGTCGGCAAGCTGGCCTTCTCGGAAGGCGAGCAGAACACCCGCCTGCCCTTCTCGAACGACTGGATCAGGACGGTGCTGCTGAAGCCCGGCGTGCTGGACGGCCTGAACGACCAGGCACGTGACATTCTGCTTGCGCTGATCAACACGGGCTGCCGCCCGGCCGAGATCGCCGGTCTGAGGCCGCATCACATCCTGCTGGGGCACAAGGTTCCGCACATCTCGATCGAGCCGGACGGCCGGACCCTCAAGACGGTCTATTCACGGCGCAAGATCCCGCTGCTGGGCGTAAGCCTGAACGCGATGAGGCGGCACCCCGAGGGCTTCCCACGCTACCAGGTCAGCGGGTCGCTGAGCGCGGTGGTCAACAAGTTCCTGCGCGAGAACGACCTCATGGAGACGCCTGCGCACAGCATGTACGGCCTGCGGCACAGCTTCGAGGACCGGATGCTTGCAGCGGGTGTCGATGAGAGGATTCGGGCCGATCTGATGGGGCACAAACTGCAGCGGGAGCGCTACGGCGTCGGCGCTCCGTTGGAGACGTCGGCTGCGATTATTTCACAGGTAGCGCTCTCGTACGACGCACCTGACGCACACGCATCCTCATATTAGTTGATTAATTTCAGCGCGTTAAACCAAGAGCCAAGAAGCCGTACCATAGGTAAGCAATTGTTCGTGTTTTGTTCTAAACGGTGTCCTTTACATCTTGCGATAACCAGAGTCTACATCCATCTTGGAGCGTAGGAGCGCGTTCACTTGGCGGGCGCGCGCGAAAGGGGTTTGTGATGGCTGCTCGCATGGAAAGTGTAGCCAAATACATCTGCGAAAAGTCCGGCTGGACGGTGTCAAACCTTCAGCTGCAAAAGCTGATGTATTTGGCTCAGATGATCTATATGGGAAGACATGGCGGTAAACCGCTGTTCGACGGATCATTCCAAGCTTGGGACTATGGTCCAGTGGAGCCGAACCTGTATCACAAGGTCAAGGGTTTTGGCTCTAGCGCTATAAAGCCTGTCTTCACAGAAGCTCTTTCGTTCAAAGTGGATGATCCACGGCGGAAAGTACTCGATGATGTTTGCAAAAGGTTTCTAAGCTACAGCGCTGGCGATCTAGTTGACATCACGCATTGGTCTGGGGGAGCGTGGGCGGAGCACTACATACCTCGCGCACGAAACAACGGCATTCCAGATGACGCGATCTACGAAGAGTACAAGCGGAGAAATCCTAGAAAATTCGCGGCGAACTGATTCTGAGAATCTGCCCGACGAAAGTTCGGACCTCGATAGCTTTAGGCGCTCCCCTCCCGACAAGCGTCTAGATGACAAGGCAGCGACACTTGAGGACGAGCTTCAAGACGTGAAGCTTAGATTCAACCGTGAGCGCTTCATGTACATCTTTATTATAACAACTTGTTTTGTAATGCTTGTCGGAGACGGTCTAACATCTTCTCTCTTTCGTGGGTTTCTAATCATCGCGGCACTTATATTCGTTCTGTCGGTTGGAAAGTATCTGGACTTTCCATGGGCCGTTGTCCCGTTAGAGCGATGGCACGACCTCTTGTATAGGCGATGCGAAAAGTGGCTTATGGGTGCAGAAGAAGCACGAAAAACAGAGCCTCTAGAGGGAGAGAGTGCAACTGCTGACCGTGACAATCCTTAAATTGAGCTGATTTAGCTTATGACAACGCTCGCGTTCTGGCCGACAGCATGGCGCGGGCGGCCGTGATGGGATCATCTGCGAGCATCGCCTCTGCCGCACGTAACTCGTGGTCCAGGCGCTCGAAGATGGGAAGTGCGGCAGGCTCCTCAAGAACCAGCCTTGCCACATCGGCATGCGCGCGGCGCAGCCGCTCGACGCAGACGCCCTGGTAGCGGACGCGGGCCGCCATCAGCTCGCCTCCTCGAATTTCTCGACCTCATGGCCCCAGTTGGACCACCCTGCCCGTCTCTGGCGGCGGAACACCTCGATCCGGCGGATGATTTTCATGCCGTTTCCTCATCCGTTCGGGCCTCATTCAGATGCCCGCAGTTGGCCGCGACCAGCGCCTCGGCCAAGGGCGGGCAGACGCTGTTTCCGCAGCAGCTGACCTGGACGTCCTTGGCGAAGGGCCGCCAGGTCGGGCTGTCGGTGTCGAGGCCGTCCCAGACCCCCTCGATGACGTAGTCCGCCGGGAAGCCCTGGGCGCGGAACAGCTCGCGCGGGGTCAGCATCCGCATGCCGATGTCGATCACGACATAGGTCGCGCCGCTGATCGTCAGGGTGACGAACTCGCCCCCGTCCCAAGCATCGTGGGCGCGCAGAAAATCGGCCACCGCGCGGGCCCGGGCGTGATGCTCGGGCGCGAAGGGCGGCGCGGCCAGCTCGGCCTGCATGTGGGCCATGCGGTCCTTCACCGTGACGGTGTGGCAGGGGTCGTCGGTCCGGGCGCCGTCGCCGGTGCCGTAGTATTTCGCGAACCACGGGGCGATGAGCTGCGACTTGCCCTGTCCGCCCGCCGTGACGGTGCCGAGGGGGGCATCGGCCTGATGCCCGGTGCTGGCACCGAACTGCCGGGCGATGAAGGCCGCGACCGGGGTCTGGTGGCTGCCCGAAGCGGCGACGGTAGACAGCGGATCCCTCGCGTCATGCCCGGCATGGGCCTCCATGCGCGGACCGCCGTTCTGCTGCGCGAGGAACGCCGCCACGGGCGCATGCTTGGCTCCGCCCGCGACCACCGTGCCGAGGGGCGCGGCCACGTCCAGCGCGCGGGGGTGCTGGCCCGGTCGCTCGCCATAGCCGGTCTGCACCATGGTCGCGGCGATCAGGCTGTTCTGGTCCTTCTTGCTGGCGCAGATCGTGTGATGCGGGTCAGTCGCCGCCCGGTTGCCGCCGCCCTGCTGGGCATAGGTCAGCATCGGGGCGATCACCGCATGGCGGTTCTCGACCGGGACCGTCCGGAGGGGCTCGGCCAGATCCGCGGCACGTTTCCCACGGGCGTTGCCATGGCCGTAGAACGTGGCCAGATAAGGGGCGATCACCGCATGCTGGGTGCCGCCGACGGTGACGGTGCCCATGGGATCGGCCAGCGGGTATTCCCGCCGCCCGCCGCTGTCGCCATGGGCGATGCTGGCCAGATAGGGGGCGATCAGGTCAGGAGCGATTCCGGCTCGTTTTCTCCCGCGAAGTATCGCGGGCGACGCTGCAACTCGTCGCTGATGAAGCTTGCGGCAAAAAGGGGATACTTCTTCTCCATGCGGCGACGTAGGTTCTGCTGGCGCACTCGGGCGCGGGCTTCCTGGCTCCACCGCCTGACCGGGCGCTGCTCGATGCACTCCCAGCCTATCGACCAGCCGCTCCCCGGTGCGTATTCGGGGTCGCGCATCTTCTCGAGGATCTCGGTAGGGATGGGATGCGGCCTGGCGCATAGGATCGCCATCAAGATCCTCGGCTGCCCGTGCGGAGGGTCGGTTCGTGGGTGTGCCCAGAACAGGCGACATCTCCAGTTGTTGGCCATGCGACGTTCTCCCTCCTGACGCTTGTCCCTCCGCGACCCGGCCGCCATGGGTCAGGTTCACCAGGAACGGACGCTCGGCCTCCAGCACATAGCGCTTCATGCCGCGCGCCACGCGGGCCAGCGTGTTGGCCGCCAGCGGGCGGATCGCGCGCAGCCCGTGCCTGGCCATCACCTCGGGCGCGCTGTCGAAGATCGACGGACAGGGCAGCGTCCAGTCGATGCAGGTATCCGCGCCGACCCAGGGCATCAGCTTGCCCTTGCGGACCTCGGCCGAGGCCGGGTTGCCATGCGTGGGCTTCGGCCAGACGATCGGGCGGCCGTCGCGGCGCGCGACCAGGAACCAGCGCTTGCGGATCGTCGGCGCGCCATAGTCGCAGGCCCGCAGCTCGCGCCACTGGACCTTGTATCCGGCCTTCTTCAGCCGCCCGATCCAGAGCTCGAAGGTCTGGCCCGCGAACGCCTTGATCGGCTGGCCGTCATTGTCGACCGGCCCCCAAGTCACGAATTCCTCGACGTTCTCCATGCAGATCACGTCGGGCTTGGCGAACTCGGCCCACCGCACCACGACCCAGGCCAGGTCGCGGATGTTGCGGTCGCGCGGCGCGCCGCCCTTGGCCTTGCTGAAATGCTTGCAGTCCGGGCTGGCCCACAGGAGCCCGACATGGCGGCCCTTGGTGACCGCCAGCGGATCCACGTCCCAGATGTTGCTGTCCAGATGCAGCGTCTCGGGGTGGTTGGCGGCATGCAGCGCCAGCGCCTTGGCGCTGTGGTTGATCGCCACGTCCGGGCTGCGGCGCAAGGCCAGCTCGATCCCGGTGGACGCCCCGCCGCCGCCGGCGAAGCTGTCGATGATCATGGGCAGATGGGGGTGCAGGATCATTGGCGCGGCCCTGCCGGGGCATCCACATAACGGCCCTCAAGGCGCGCCAAGTACTCGCGCAGCATCGCGATGGTGCTGGCCCGGTCGCCGTTGGAGATGTAGTTGACCCGGCCACCCTGGATGTCGCCGAACCTGGCGGTCAGCAGGACAAAGGCGACGGTCGGCTTGCGGTCAGGCGGACCGTTGAAGGCGTCGTCAAGGACGCGGGCCACCTGGCGCATCGCCTGCTGAAACTCGGGGGTGATCGGATCGCTCATGCCACCAGCCCCCGTTCATCGAAGCCGCGACCGCCGTCCAGCGCGCCCAGCTCCTCGTCCATCGCCAGCGTCTTCGGCACCCCCTGCATCACCGGCGTGCCGGATCCGCGCAGGCGGTTGGTCCAGCCCTTCTCACGTGCCGCGCGGGCTACGTGGTGGGCGGTGATGCCCCAGCTGCGCGGGGCGGGATAGCGCGCGACCAGATCGGCGGCGATCTCGGCCGAGGTCCGCTCCCATCCATGCTCGCTGCAGTCGTGGTGAATGATGGCCGCCAGGGCCATGGTGCGGGGATGGGTCATGCTTTGGGCCCCCACATGTGATCGGCCAAGTCCGAGAAGGCGGTGATCGTCACCAGCTGGACCGGCAGCGCGATCTGCGCCCGGTCGCGGGCCTCGATGATGCCGCAGACCTCGGCTGCCTGCCGGTGGATCAGCAGCATGCCGATCGGGGCATTCCCGCCGAAGCGATCGGCCACCTCCAGCAGGGCCACCGTGATGCAGTCTTTCTCGTCCTGGGTCAGGCAGGGCATGTCGTCACCTTCTGGCTGTGCGCGGCATGGCGCGCGAGATGGGCGTCGATGTCGGCGTGGGCGCGCAACAGGCTGCAGGCGGTGCCGTGGCCGTCGGTCGCGTCGTGGGTCCAGCTCCAGACGCCGCCCGGCAGGTCGGTCAGCATCAGGGAGGCCCCGCGATAGGTGGTGGCGCAGTGGTTCATGTCAGCACCGGCCCATCGGGGCTTCGGTGATGAACTCGACCGGCAGCGTCTCCATGCTCTCGGCACGGTCAGCTGCGGTCAAAAGCTCTTGCGCCAGCTGGCGCGCCTCGGCCGGGTCGAGCGCCATCCCCGCGACCATGGCCGACCCGGCCAGATCGTCGATGGTGCCGATGGCCAGCGACACCAGCCGATCGGACACGGCCGTGTCGGTATCGTCACGATCGACGAGCAGCACGGCCTTAACCGCCGAGGCGTTGCAGAGGATCATGTCGTCCATCAGACGACCCCCAGGATGCGGATGGTGCAGGCCGCCGCGCTGCCGGTGCCGTCGCAGGCCACCGGCCAATGGGCGTCGAGGGTGGCCGCAATGCCCAGCACGATGCCGAGGGCCAGCGCCGCCAGGGCGAGGCCCTGGATGATGCCCCGGAGCTGCGCGCGGCGCTCCAGCCGCTCGGTGGCGGTGGGGCCGGTCACCGTCAGGTGCGGCGGCATCGGGCCAAGGCCCTCGCGCAGTGCCTGCCCGCGCAGGTCGCGGGCCTCCTCGACCAGGTCGGCGGGCCAGCCCATGCCGGGGTTGCGCATGATGCGGTCGGCATCCTCATGCGTCAGGCGGGGGCCGAAGGGCCGGTGCGTGTCGCCGGTCATTTCGGGCACCGCGGCTGGTTGGCGACGTGGCGTGCCTGGCGCGGCGCGCCGCCCCGGGCGCTGATCTCGATGAACCAGGCGAAGCGCCGGGCGGTCGTACCGGCCGCCGCCGCGAGTTCAGGGTTGGTCAAAAGGGCGCGGGCCTCGACCTGGATCGGAAGGCGGCGCGTTGCGGCGGGGATCAGAGGCATGGCCGGATGCTCCATCGGGTTGCGATGGGCCAAAGTTCGCGCAAAGCGAATATCTTTTCAAGTGACAAAGTTCGCGATACGCGAATTATTCTTGGGCTGCGGCGGCACAAGGCGGCAATGCCCGACGAATCAGGTTGCCGCGACTTCTCGTGTTCGCTTAATGTTCCACCCGAGAGGGCTCTATGGACGGATTTGAACTGTTGGATTTGATGACGAAGCTTGCGCCCAGGGAACGGGAGAGACTGTTCAGCCTGATTTCGGCCCCGAGGCGGCTAGGAGGCCCTTTGCCATCCTGGCGATCGCCTGACGATCCTCGGGGGTCAGCTGCTGGTAAACCGCAACGTGATCAAGCATCTGCTGCTCTTCCTCATTCTCGGGAGTGAAGATTTCAGCCTCGGTTACACGTAGCGCCTGCGCTATTGCGCGGATCATGTCGATCCCGCCAGCTCTCTTCCCTGTTTCCAAGTCAGACAGGTAGCCCTTAGACGTTCCCACCATTTCGGCGAGCTGATCCAAGGTCAATTTCCGGGCCTTCCGGTGTTCGCGGATGCGGTATCTCATACTGCGAACCTTGCCCCGATACGAAGCGGAACAAAAATCGCGCTAAGCGAACATCGCCCCTTGACGTATTGTTCGCATTGCGCGAACTTCCGGGCATGGAAAAGCTTCGAGCATATCTGTGCAGTGCCCGCGTCACGCAACGCTCGTTTGCGGATGTGGTCGGTCTTTCGCGCAGTCATCTGAACGAGATCATCTCGGGCCGAAAGCGCCCGAGCCTTGATGTGGCTTTTGCAATTGCACGCGCCACCTCCGGCGCCGTGCCTGTCGATGCCTGGCAGCCGTCTGACGATGCCGGCTGCCACCGGGATGAACCCACAACCCCCAACCAAGAGCCCTCTCATGACCAGCCCCAATCCGATGCACCATCGGACGCAGCCTGATGCGTCCCGCCGTCAAATGTCCCATCCCAACCCCTTCGAGGGGCGCGGGCGGGGCCATCACGCCGCCCGCCGCGCCCATGTGCATCATGGCGCGGACCGCGCGGTCTTCGGCCGCAACTGGTCGCTGCTGATGATCGCCAGTTTCACCAGCCGCGAGGCCTGCGCCGTCCATTTCGGCGTGACCTTCCAGACCGCCTGCAACTGGTTCGACGCGCTGAACGCCCCCTATGGGCACCATGTCGACCACGCGACGCGCACCCTGCCCCGCTATGCCGAGATCATGGCGGGCTGACATGCGGATCGGGCTCTCAGGACACCCGAAGGTGGAGGGAGTGGGCAGGCAGCACGGCCGGTCCGGGACAAACCTCGTCCACCCAAGCCACGATCACGGCCACCTTCGGGTGAAGGCATCGGCAATCGCGATCGTGGAACCTGCGGCCCGCCCGGCCGAGAGCCGTCAGAAGGCGGCAGGGCCAATGTCTCCGGGATCGGTCTGCCTGATCCCGGCGCCTGGCGCGGCGGCCTGACCGCCGCCGCGCCCTTTTCCCATCCCCATCCGCACGGTCCCACCCGCGCGGTCTCCGGGGCGCCCGTCCCTCCTCCTCCCGACAGGCGCCCCGGTTCATTCCAGAGCCGAGGTTCTCGATGCCCGCCCCCCACCGCCGGATCGCCGCCATGCACTTCACCATGTGCCTGGCCATGCGCGCCAAGCTGGCGACGCCCGACGCGACGGCGCTGCGGCTGGCCGTGATCGCGGTCGACAAGAGCTTTGGACCCGAGGAGCCGCTGCGCATCGCCCTGCATGATTTCGCCGACCGCTTTCCCTGCGCCCGTCGCGACCCGTCCGCCCTGCGTCAGGCAGGTGACGTGCTGTTCGACGCCGTCCGGCGCGCAACCTGGCCCGCATCCGACCCGCGCGCCGACATCGGAGGGTAATCCATGAAGCTGACTCATTACGACCGCGCCCTGATCCACGGGCTGGGGCTGATGTCCCGCCCGCCGCTGATCGCGGATCCGCGCGAGCATCGCATGGTCGCCGACATCGTCGGGACCTGCGCCAAGCGCGCCACGCCCGAGGGCGCGATGGTGCCGCTGATCACCGCCGCCGATCAGGTGCATCCGGATGACCGCCAGCACCGGGCGATCGCGCATCACGTCGCCGCGGCCATGAACGATTTCGACCGGTGGGCGCTTGGCGCCCACTGGGATGCCGCGCGGGGGCAGAAATGAGCCGCGCCGACCTGATCCCGCTGTCGCTGCTGCGCGACCTGGCGGCCCGCATCCCCGATCCGATCCGCCCCGCGACCTTCGTAGATCTGGCGGTCTTCAGCATACGCGGCGAGGCCGCAGTTCAGCCTGCGCCCGCCGCCCCGGCCGCACCGCCCGCAGAGGCCCCTGCCCCCGTCGCGGATCTCGTAACCGCTCCGGCGGCGAAGGCCGCGCCGTCCGCGCCGAAGTCCAAGCGCGCGCCGAAGCCGCAGAAGGAGGCGAAGCCCGCCCGGGCTGCGGCCCCGACCTCCCCCGCGAAGAAGCGCGGCGCGGTCTGGACCATCAAGGAGCTGGAGAAGGCTCGCGGCCTGATCAAGGGCGGCATGAGCCAAATCGAAGCGGCCCAGGCCCTCGGGCGTCCGGTCCCCGCTGCGCGCTTCGCGTTCCGCCGCTACGGGGTTCTGGGGGACGGGCCGATCACGCCGCCTCGGGCCGAGGCAGACTATCGCGCGCCCAAGGCCGCCAAGGCTGCTCCGGTCCAGCCTGTGGCTGAACCTGCGCAGCAGCCCGCCGCACCGAAAGCCCCTGCGCCCGCCCAGGTCAGCGCACCGATCGAGCCGGCGCGTCCGGAAGCGGCCTCGCAGGAGGCGATCGTGCCGGTCGGCGCGCTGTCGAAGAAGGCCCGCGCCATGGCCGTCCTGAAGGCCGCCCTCGCCGAGAAGCTGCCGGGGCGGCAGATCCGCATCCTCGATCACCTGCTGAAGCTGCCGCGCGAGACCTTCAGCGCGGCCGACGACCTGTTCCTGGCCGAAGGCATCATCTCGCGGCGCGCCTTGCCCGAGATCGCCGACCAGCTGGGCTGCGAGGCCCCCGAAGTCACCGCGCGCTGGAAGGCGATGATGTTCTCGGACCTGACCGATCGGCACGGCCACATCCTGCTGGACGGTCAGACCGAACTGCTGCGGGCGCTGCGCTGGATGGATGAACGCGAGGCGCAGATCTGTGCGTGAGGATCCGCGAATCGCCATGGCGCATCAGGTGCCGATGCTGGAGCTGGTCGATCGGCTGGCCATCGGCAACCTGGTGCGCACCGGCGGCGAGCTGGTCGGTCCCTGCCCCGGCTGCGGCGGCAAGGACCGCTTCTCGATCAACCCGGCCAAGGGCGTGATCTTCTGCCGCCGCTGCGACGCCAAGGGCGACCAGATCGCCCTGGTGCAGCTGGTCATGGGCATGGACTTCCCGGCCGCGCTGGACTGGCTGGTCGGCCCCCGGCAGGAGCTGACCCCGGAACAGCGCGCCGCCCAGGCCCGCAAGGCCGAGGAACACCGCCGCGCGCGCGAGGCCGATGCCGAGCGCCGCAGGCAGGATGCCATCGCCCTGGCGCGCAAGATCTGGGCCGCCGCGCGCCCGGCCGATGGCACCCTGGTCGCCGCCTATCTGGAGCGCCGCGGCATCCGCCAGCGCCCGGGCGTGGCCCTGCCCCGCTGTTTCCGCTTCGAGCCGCAGGCGCGCCTGGTGGTGCCGGACGATCAGCGCCGGGGCGAGTTCGTCACCGTCCATGAAGGCCCGGCCATGCTGTCAGCCATCCTCGATGCGAAGGGGCAACTGACCGGGGTGCATCGCACCTGGATCGACCTCGGCCGGCCCAAGGGCAAGGTGGTGGCACCCCACCCGTTCAAGGCGGGCGAGATGGTGCCGTCCAAGAAGGTCTATGGCTCCAAGAAGGGCGGCGCGATCCGCATCTTCACGCCGCGCGATGCCGCCACGCTGGTCATGGCCGAGGGGATCGAGACGACCCTGTCGGCCATGGTCGCCCGCGCGATCGAGGGCGCGGCCTTCTGGGCCGGGGTCGATCTCGGGAACATGGCCGGCGCCCGTCTGCTGGGGAAGGGCCAGAAGTACGAGGGCCTGCCCGACATGAGCGACCGCGACGCCTTCGTGCCGCCCGCATGGGTGCGCCGCCTGGTCTTCGTCCAGGATGGCGACAGCGACCCCCGCCTGACCCGCGCCAAACTGCTTTCCGGCCTGCGCCGCGCCAGGGCGCTGCGGCCCGGCCTGACCGCCGCCATCGTCCACCCGGGCGAGGGCATCGACATGAACGACCTGCTGATGGGCGCGCCAGACGTCACGCAGCGGGAGGGGGACGAATGAGCGACGACGGAATTGAGAAGGTGCGCGCCGCCATGGCCGCGCAGGAGGAGGTCGATCTGCCCGAAGGGATCGCGCTGCCGCAGGACGATGCCGACGATGATCCGGCGGACAGCTATCCCGAGGGCTATTTCCCTCCCCCTCCGTCCGATGATGGCCATGGCGACGACGAGCCGCCCAACCCGCTGGCCTCGGCCGCCATGCAGCCGCTGAACGACATCGGCAACGCCAAGCGCTTCGTGATCCATTTCGGGGAAGACGTCCGTCACGTCTCGCAGGTCGGCTGGCACATCTGGGACGAGCGCCGGTGGCGCAAGGATGCCGAGATCAGCAAGGGCCTGTCGCCCGCGATCCGGAAGCTGGCCCAGCAGATGTCCGAGCTGATCAAGCAGGAGATCGACTTCATGGTGCCCTCGCCCCGGGAGCGGAAGCTCTTGGAAGACGAATATCAGCTGGTGAAGCGCCGCGCCGAGATCGAGGGCACGGCCGGCTACACGGCCGACGAATCGCTGCTGAGCGAGCTGGGCATGATCGACGGCCGCCTGCGCGGGATCGAAGGGAAGCTGAAGGGCTATCGCACCTCGATCGGGCGCATCGTCACCCATGCCAAGAATGCGGGCAACTCCGGGCCGATGAGCAACATGGTCAACGAGGCCTCGGTCATGCGGTCGATCACGGTCGATGACCTCGACCAGGACGACCTGGTCGCGAACACCCTGTCGGGCGTGCTGAAGTTCACCGTGACCCCGGACCCCGTTTCGGGCGCATCCGCGATGCCCGAGGTCAGGCTGCTGTCGCATGACCGCGACCAGATGCTCAGCAAGCTGATGCCGGTGGAATACGACCCCGACGCCCAATGCCCGCGCTTCGAAGAATTCCTGAAGACGATCCAGCCCAACATCGAGGTCCGGCAGTTCCTGCAGCGCTGGTTCGGCCTGTCCATGAGCGGGATCCCGATCCAGAAGCTGGCCTTCTTCCACGGCGCGGGCGCCAACGGCAAGTCTGTCCTCGTGGACATCGTCTCGCGGATCATGGGCGACTATTCGGCCACCGCGAAGATCGAGAGCCTGACCGGCAAGAACAAGAAGTCCGGCGAGGCCGCGCAGCCGGACCTCATCCCACTGATCGGCGCGCGCAGCGTCCGGACATCGGAGCCCGAGGACGGCGAACGGCTGCAGGAGGCCTTCGTCAAGGCGCTGACCGGCGGCGAGCCGATGATGATCCGTGACCTGTTCTCGGGGATGATCGTCGTTCAGCCCTATTTCAAGCTGACGATCAGCGGCAACCACCTGCCCGAGATCCGCGGCGGCGATGACGGGATCTGGCGACGGGTGATGCTGGTCAAGTTCCCGGTGCAGATCCCCGAGGCCAAGCGCATCCCCAAGAAGGACATGGACGCCATGCTCTGGGAGGAGCGGTCGGGCATCCTCAACTGGATGGTCAAGGGGCTGCTCGACTTCCTTGATGGCGGCCTGCAGGAGCCCGACGAGGTGCTGGCCGCGACCGAGGACTATCGCAAGGACAGCGACCCGATCGGCACCTTCCTGGCCGATGCCACGCTGGTCACCGGCTACGAGGGCGACTTCATGACGGCCCGTGAGCTGATGGAGGCCTTCAACTACTGGATCGAGGAGCGCGGCGAGACGCGATGGGGCAGCAGGACGGTGTCGAACCGCCTGAAGGCCAAGGCCGACACCTGGCGGCACCCTGAGACGCAGAAGACCTTTGCGGCCGGAAAGTCGGGCGTAACCGGCTATCGCGGGATCAGGCTGACCGACGAGTTCGGCCGCCGCATGCGTGATGCCACGGCTACGGACAGCGGGCCAAGCTGGGGCGGCTCATGGACGAGATGACCCCGCACCCCGTTTTCAGGATCTTCGACCAGGCGGGCCTTCGGGCCCGTCACGCATGTCTGGCCATCGTCGCGGCATCTGGGCCTGACGGGCTTAGCGGGGGTGGCGGTTGGGCGCGACTGACAGCGGGGTCAGGGGGAAGCTGGTTCAATGGTTTCAGTGGGTTAGGCGCTGATTTTGGGCCTGAGGGCCTGACGGGCCTGAAATCCAGACCCATGTGCGCGCGCGTCTTGAAGGGGGTCAGGGGGAAAAGCCGCCTTGTGCATAGGTCGCAGTTTCAAGCCCATCCGGCCCGTCCGGCCCAGATTATCAGGCTAAGCCCATGATTTCATTGCATCGAACCCATTCAGCCCATTCCTGTTTTCAAGCCCTCTCAATCTCTCATTAAGCCCATCAAGCTCAACCTCTGAAGAAGAAAAACAACGGATAGTCAGATGAAAGAACAGGGACGCAATATGTTGATCCAGACCACTGCCAAGACGCTGGCATCGGAGATCCAGGGCCGCCTCGACAGCGTGAAGGCCGCGGCGGCGGTGCCGGAAGCCTGCGGCCCGGCCATCGCCCCTGCCCCGGCGCGCGGCGGCTTCGTGCTGGTCCAGAATGTCGAGCTGATCCCGGTCGGTGCGGACGATGTCGCGGCAGTCCATCGCGGCTATGGTGGGCGGCACGCGATCCGCCGGGCCGATGCCTTCGACGCCATGCTGGCCGCGGCCGCCCGCCGCAAGCAGCCCGCGCCCCTGACCCACGGCCAGATCTCGATCGGGCGGCGCTATCACGACCTGGTGCAGCTGCTGTCGGCCGACGGCACCAAGCTGTCCAGCCTGCAGGCCAGCGCGGGCGGCCCGGACGGGCGCGACTGGATGGACCGGCGGCTGGAGGTCTCGGCCGAGGTCGATCGCCTGCGGCGCCGGATCGGTCAGGGGGCTGCCCTGGTCCTGCGTCGGGTGCGCCCCTCGCAACGCGGCCGCGTGCTGCAGCCGGGCGATCGCGGTCCTCTGACCTTCACGCGCCGCGATCTGGTGGACTGCGTCTGCCTGCGCGGCATGTCGATCAAGCAGGTGCTGGCCAAGTGGGAGTGGCAGACCAACGGTCGCAACTGCAACGCGGCCATAGCGGCCTTAGGCGAGGCGTTGGATGCCATGATGGGCTACCGGGGTCAAAAAAGTTCTTGACCGCTTATGGCGCTCTGTGAGAGACGAATCATTATTATCCAGACGTGCGCCCGCCAGGAACCTTCCTCGCGGGCGTTCGTCGTTTCAGGTGCTCGTCGGCTACCCGCGAGGGTGAGCTTCCCGCGCCAGCCGTTCGATCGGCAAGGGTGACCGACCCACCCGGCGCGGCCTTACATGCAGGACAGTCATGGCCCGGATGAAGCAGCTCGCCCCGCGCGGGCGGCAGTTGAAGGCGCGCGGGTCCAACACCGCCGTGCCGGTCAGATCGCGCGACCGCATCGACACCTGGCGCAAGTGGTACAAGACGGCCGAATGGCAGGCGCTGCGCAGCGACGTGTTGCTGGCCGCGCTGTTCACCTGCTGCCGGTGCGGGTTCCTGGGCGAGAGCCGCGAACTGGTGGCGGACCATGTCCAGCCGCATCGGGGCGACCGCGACCTGTTCTTCGATCGGTCGAACCTGCAATGCCTCTGCGCCACCTGCCACAACGGTGACAAGCAGCGCGAGGAGCGCCGGACGTTCTGACCGCCTGCGCGGTGCCCGCCGCGCCCGTCGCGCGGCCAGCAGGCCCCGCCCGGGGCAGCTGCCCCTCGTCTGACCGACCCCCGGCCCCGGACCGACCAGGGGGGGGGGTGGGTCAAAGTCTGGCGCGCCTCGGCCCCCGGACCCGCGTCCCCCTCAGTTGGAGATTTTTTTCCCGTGACAACCGAAAATTCTGCACCGACCGGAGAGGTGGACCTGTTCGGCCAGCCCATCCTGCCGCTGCGGGATCGTCGTGGGCGGCCCTCCTTCGCGAAGACCAAGGAAAATCAGGACTTTGTCATGGTCCGCGTGGCGGCAGGCTGGGCGCAGACGCGGATCGCCGAGGACATGGGCATCGACGAGAAGACGCTGCGCAAATATTTTTCCCGCGAGCTGGAGATGGGCGCGACCTTCGTCGACGGCGTCATGCTGGACGTGCTGATGCGCAAGGTCCGCGAGGGCCACACGCCCTCGATCCGCCAGCTGCACGAGCGTCTGCGCGAGGCCGGGCCCGCCGCCCCGCGTCGCGGCGCGCGCCCGACCGATGCGGACCAGGCAGGCGATGATGACGACGATGCCGCCAGCGCCGCGCCCCTGGGCAAGAAGGACCAGGCGCGCCTGGAGGCGCAGCGGGTGCCGGACAATTACGGCGACATCTTCGATCGGCTGAAAGGTCGGGGGCGGCACTGATGCCGCTGGACGGGCTGTCCTTCGCCTGCCCGGACTGGGCGGACCGGCTGCGCCGTGGCCAGACCCCGATCACGGACCTGCCGCTCGACCCGGTGGTCGGAGGCGCAGCGGTGGATCTGTTCAACCTGCTGCGCGTGCCGGACATCCCGGGCCAGCCGACCATGGCCGAGGTCGGCGGCGACTGGATCAGGGACATCGTCCGCGCCGCCTTCGGGTCGATCGACCGCGAGACCGGCAAGCGGTTCGTGGGCGAGATCTTCAACCTGATCCCGAAGAAGAACAGCAAGACCACCAACGCGGCCGCCCTAGGGCTGATCGCGCTGCTGATGAACCGCCGCCCGAACATTGATGGCGTGATCATCGGGCCGACGCAGGAGGTGGCCGACAAGTGCTTTGCCCAAGCCTCTGGCATGATCGAGGCGGACCCCTATCTGCGCCGCCGCTTCAAGGTGATCGACCACAAGAAGACCATCCTCGACCTGCACCAGGACGAGGAGACCGGCGTCCGGATGAACGCCAAGCTGAAGATCAAGAGCTTCGATCCCAAGGTGGTGACGGGCAGCATCCCGGCCTTCGCGATCATCGACGAGCTGCACCTGATGGCCGAGATGAACCACGCCGAGCGTGTGATCGGCCAGATCCGCGGCGGCATGATCACGAACGACGAGAGCCTGCTGATCATCATCACGACGCAGTCGGAGATCAGCCCGACCGGCGTGTTCAAGTCCGAGCTGCAATATGCGCGCGGGGTGCGCGACGGGCTGATCACCGCCGGGGTGCGGATGCTGCCGGTGCTCTACGAACTGCCGGAGGAGATCCAGCGGTCGGATGACAAGGCTTGGCGCGACCCGAAGGTCTGGCCGATGGTCCTGCCGAACCTCGGCCGGTCGATCACCCTGCCGCGCCTGGTGCAGGATTACGAGACGGCCCGTCAGAAGGGCCTGGCCGAAGAGGTCCGGTGGGCCTCGCAGCATCTGAACATCGAGATCGGGCTTGGCCTGCACACCAACCGCTGGCCCGGCGCCGATCACTGGCAGGCCTGCGGCGATCGCAGCCTGACGCTGGACGCCCTGATCGAGCGGTCGGAGGTGTGCGTCGTCGGCATCGACGGCGGCGGCCTGGATGACCTGTTCGGCATGGCCGTGATCGGACGCGAGAAGGAGACCCGGCGCTGGCTGCATTGGGGCCATGCTTGGGCCTTCGACGACGTGTTCCGCCAGCGCAAGGACATCGCGCCGCGCCTCGAGGAACTGGCTGGCCTTCGCCAGCTGACCAAATGCGCCAGCGTCGGCGATGACGTGGCCGAGGTCGTGTCGATCATCCAGCGGCTGGAGGATGCGAACCTGCTGCCCGACGAGAGCCCGGCCATCGGCCTCGACGCGGCGGGCATCAACGAGCTGCTGGACGGGTTAGACGCGGCCGGCTTCGACGAGGAGCGGTGGATCAGCGTCGGCCAGGGCTGGAAGCTGCAGGCCGCCGTGCAGTCGCTGCCGCGCCGCCTGAAGGACCGCAAGATCGTGCATGGCGCGACCGAGCTGATGGCGTGGAACGTCGGAAACGCCAAGGCCGAACTCAAAGGGAGCAACTGGATCGTGACGAAGCAAACCGCCGGAAGCGCGAAGATCGACACGCTGATGGCGACCTTCAACGCCGCGATGCTGATGTTCGGCAACCCCGAACCGAACAGGAAACCCGCCATGATGGCGTCGTTCTTCGATAGCCTGGGAGCATGACATGACGCTGATGACGCGCGCCCTCCTTGCCCTAGGGCTTGCGCGGAAGGGCGATCAAGACAGCTTCCAGTTCACCGACGGCCGGTCGCGTGGGGCGCAGCCGGGCGTGGCGGGCGTGGCGGTGACCGATGCCAGCGCGATGGGCCTCGATGCGGTCTGGGCCTGCGTAAACCTCATTTCCGGCACGATCAGCAGCCTGCCTCTCCAGGTCTTTCGCCGTGACGCCACCGGCCACAAGACGCCGGCGAAGGGCCACCCCCTGTATGCGATCCTGCATGACAGTCCGAACTATGAGCAGACAGCCGTCGACTGGTTGGACGCGCTCGGCATCTGGATGGAGCTTCGGGGCAACAGCTATTCACGGATCGAACGCGCTGCGGACGGAAGGGTCATTGCCCTTATTCCTGCTCCGGCGCCGTCTGTTGCGGTGAAGCGGCGCCCGGGCGGCGATATCGAATACGCTTGGTCCCAGGATGGCGAGCGCTACCGCCTTGGCGAACGGGACGTGCTGCATATCCGTGGGCCCGGTGGTGACCCCTTGGGCGGCCTGTCGACGCTGGCCGTGGCAAGGAACAGCCTGTCGGCGGTTCAGGCTGCAGAGGTTGCCGCAGCATCCACGTTCAAGAACAGCCTCAACCCGTCCACCGTCATCAAGTTCAAGGAATGGCTCACACCGGCGCAGCGTGCTCTGGCGGAAGACCGGCTGACGCAACGCTACATGGGGGCAGTGAACGCAGGCCGTCCATTTATCGCTGAAGGCGGGGTCGACATCTCTGCCCTCAGCCTGTCCCCCGAAGATGCGCAGATGCTGGAGACCAGGCAGTTTTCGGTTGAGGTCATCTGCCGGTTCTTCGGCGTACCCCCAGCCCTGATCGGTCACGCAGGCGCATCGACGGCCTGGCCGACCAGTGTTGAGCAGCAGATGATCATGTTCCTGACCTTCACGCTCCGGCGCCGCCTGCGCCGGATTGAGGCGGCCATGAACAAGCAGCTCCTGACGCCGTCGGATCGGGCTTCTGGGTACCATATCGAGTTCAACATCGAAGGCCTGCTGCGTGGCGACAGTTCGGCGCGGTCTGCCTTCTACTCCTCGGCTCTCGGCGCGGGCTGGATGACTATCAACGAGGTCCGCACCAGGGAGAACCTGCCTCGGGTCGATGGCGGCGACACGCCGCGAATGCAAATTCAGAATGTGCCTATCACGCAAGCGGGGAATGGCGATGCAGACCTATGATTTCGGTCTGGAGCTGAAGGCTCTGGACGATGCCGGGGCCGTCGAAGGCTACGCCTCGATCTTCGGCAATGTCGACGAAGGCGGCGACAAGGTGATGCCCGGTGCCTTCGTCGAAGGCATAGCCCGGGCGCGCCAGACGGGCCGCAAGGTGAAGATGCTGTGGAACCATGACCCTCAGCAGCCCATCGGGATCTGGGAAGACCTGGTCGAAGACGGCAGGGGTCTGCGCGGCAAGGGCCGCCTCGTGATGGAAGTCGCCAGAGCGCGTGAGGTTCACGCCTTGCTGAAGGCAGGAGCCGTTGAAGGTCTCTCGATCGGTTATCGGACCCTCGAAGCGAAGCCGGAGGGAAATGTCCGGCTTCTGACCAAGCTGGATCTCTACGAGGTGTCGGTCGTGCCCTTCCCGATGAACCAGCGGGCCAAGGTTACCGCGGTCAAGGCTGCCGGTCTGGATGACGTGATTGAAAAGCTCGCAGCCGGGGACCGGCTTACCGAGCGCGAGTTCGAGCGCATGGCCAAGGGACTTGGCCTGTCGAACTCACAGGCGGAGCGTGCCGCGCGCATCCACCTGAAGGGACAGGGGGAGCCTGTCGGAGCGGTGCCATCGGGTGACGCATACATGCGCGCCCTTCTGGGCCATCTGGCCTGATCATCGAAAGGAGGCTCCAATGTCGGAGACCAAAACGGCCGAGCAGCTTGCGGCTGAAACGAAGGCCGCGATCGACAAATCCGTCGACGCGGTCAAGGCCATTGCCGAAGAGGCTCTCGGCAAGGCGAAGTCCGGGGAAACGCTGTCGGCGGCGATCAAGGAGCGCGCCGATGAAGCTCTGACCGTGATGAACGAGCTGAAGGCGCGTCAGACCGAGCTGGAGCAGAAGATGGCACGTCCGGGCCGCGGCGAGGAACGGGACGACAGCCTGGGCGAGCAGTTCGTCGGGAGCGACGAGTTCAAGGGGTTCGTCGCGAATCAGCGTCATGGCGCCTCGGCCTCGATCACGGTGAAAAGTGCCGATCTGACGACGGCCACGACCAACGCGGCCGGATCGATGGGTACGGGCATCGTTCCCAATCGCGTCGGCATGATCGAGCTGCCTCGTCGGCGTATGACGATCCGGAACCTGCTGATGCCGGGTCGCACCGACGGTCCGCTGGTCGAATACGAGCGCGAGGTCGGCTTCACCAACAACGCGGCGCCGGTCGCCGAAGGTGCCGCGAAGCCGCAGTCCACCATGCAGATCCAGGACGTGCAGACCCGGACCAAGGTCATCGCGCACTGGTTCCGGGTCAGCAAGCAGACGCTGTCGGATGTCGCGCAGGTCCGGACGCTGATCGATACGCGGCTGATGTATGGCCTTGCGCTGAGGGAGGAAGAGCAGATCCTTTACGGCGACGGCACCGGCGAGAACCTGCACGGTCTGGTCCCGCAGGCCTCTGCCTTCGCGCCGGCCTTCACGCCCGCCGACATGACCCGGATCGACCGCATCCGTCTGGCCATGCTGCAGGTCGCGCTGGCGGAATATGCGGCCGACGGGACCGTCCTGCATCCGACGGACTGGGCACAGATCGAGCTGACGAAGGATGGGGAAGGCCGTTACATCATCGGCAACCCGCAAGGCACCGTCCAGCCCACGCTCTGGGGCGCGCCGGTGGTTCCGACCAAGTCCATGACCGTCGGCAATTTCCTGACCGGCGCGTTCGGCATGGCCGCGCAGCTGATGGACCAGTGGGACGCGCGGATCGAGACCGGGTTCCAGAACGATGATTTCACCCGGAACAAGGTGACGGTCCTGGCCGAGCAGCGCACCGCCCTCGCGGTTTACCGCCCCGAGGCGTTCGTCACCGGCCCTGTCATGCCCACCCAGGGCGGTTGATCTCTGTCATCTGAGCGAGAGGGCGCGTCGGCGCCCTCTTTCATGAGCTGACAGGAGTGGACCATGAAAACCTATACCGTCACCCGACCTCATATCGGCGATCGCTTCTATGACGCTGGCGAGGCCCGCGAGGCGATGCCGCTGGACGTCAAGCATCTGGTCGCTGCTGGCATCCTGATCGAGGATGCCGCTTCGGACGCTGACGTTCCGCCGGGCCCGCAGAACGGCACCAGTCCGGCCGATCCCGGCCAGGCTGGCGGCCTGGCGCCTGCTGATGATCAGGCGCCCGACGCCGGGCCCGCCGCCAAACCGGCCAAGCCCGAGATCGGGAAGGCGAAAGCCTCGAAATGATCCCGCACCGCACCACGGACCCGTCTCAGCCTATCGTCGACCTGGACGAGATGAAGGCGCATCTCCGGGTCGAGGATGACGATGAAAATCTTTTGATCCAGTCGCTGGTCGATGCGGCGACTGGATACCTGGACGGATACAGTGGTGTGTTGGGGCGGGCCATCATGGAGCAGACCTGGACGATCAATGTGGATGGGCCCGGTGAATACCTCCTGCCTCTGCCCGACGTGAAAAAGGTCGAAGCCAGCGCCGGAACAGTGGTGCTGCGGCGTGACGGCGCCTGCGTTATCGCGATCGCGGATCAGCCCTGCGCCATCCATTTCACCTGCGCCCTTCCGAACGCGCTGCTGCCGGCCATTCGGCAAGCGGTGAAACTGCTGGCCGGACACTGGTATCACAACCGGGAGGCAGTTTCTGCGGTGGATAAGTCCCATCTTCCCCTGTCGGTCGATGCCCTTCTGGGTGCGGCGCGCTGGAGCAGGATCTGAGATGGACGCAGGTTCGCTCCGCGACAGGGCCACATTCGAAGGGCGGGCCAATCAGTCGGACGGGTTCGGGAACCAAGTCGGGGCGTGGACCGCGGCCTTCTATAGGCGATGCCATGTCCGCTTTCTGCGCGGGACCGAGTCCGTTCTGGCCGCCAGGTTGGAGGGTCGCCAGCCAGTGATCATCACGGTTCGCAATGACCGCAAGACCAAGGCGATCACGCCTGATATGCGCGTCATCCTCTACGGGCGCCCGTACAACATCCGGGAGCATCCCCGGCCGAGCGACGACGACCTCTTCCTTGAGTTTCTGGCAGAAAGTGGGGTGGCAGATGGTTAATGGCATCCCGGAGGTCCAGGCCATGTTCCGCCGCAAGGCCGCTGCAGTCCGCGCGGCGGCGAAGCTGGCGGCCCAGCAGAGTGGCGACGAGGTGGCGTCTGCGATGCGCTACCTCGCGCCGTCCGACAAGGCAAACCTGCGTCGGTCGATCCGGGTCGAGGATGCGACGAGCGTGAAGCTGGCCGGCCAGTCCCGCGCGGCTTACGCGTCGCGTCAAGGCAACCAGTCGGCCAGGGACAGCACCAACCGAACGGCCGACTTCATTGGCGTTCTCATCCGGGCGGGCGATACGTCGACGCTCGTTCCCGGCGCGCGGAACACGCTGTTCCAGAACGCCCGGCTCCAGGAGTTCGGAACCCAGAGCATGCCGGCCAACCCGTTCTTCTTTCCTGCTTGGCGGGCCAATCGCAGCCGCGTCCGCAGCAAGCTGACGCGGGCCGTCAAGAATGCGTGGGTGAAATGAGCGCCCCGTCCGTCGAACTGCAGGGCGCGATCTATGCGGCCCTCAAGGGCGATGCCCCGCTCATGGCGCTGATCTCGGACGTCTATGACCGGGTGCAGCGCAATTACGACGGGAGCGCCCATGCCTCGGTATGGGGGGCGCAGCAGGGCTATATCAGCTTCGGGCCCGAATTCGTCGTCTACGAGGACGCCGAGTGCCTGTACCTGGAGGAGGTCAACCTTCAGATCGACGTCTGGTCGCGGCAGGTCGGTCGGGTGCATTGCAAGCGGATCGTCGCGGAGGCGCGGCGGGTTCTTCTGGGCGTGACCGAACTGACGGACAATGCACTGGTTCTGGCAGAGGCGCCGCTGTCGCGGATCACGCAGGACCCGGACGGCCTCACGACCCGGGGGCTGATCAGCCTACGCTACGAGGTCGAGGCGTTCTAGTCGGCAGGCGGTAGTTCGAGATACTGGTCAAATACGTCAGAGGTTACGCCAAGTCCGGTTCGCTGAACCATCAGCATGCCGCCGTCGCAGCCTTCCCTGAGCGTCGATAGCCTTCTAGCTGTATACGTAAGATTGGCAGTCGCTAGCTGCCTCTTCGCTTCATCGGAACGTCGTCCGGAAAGCCCGTCGGTGAGACTGGGAAACCGCCACGTGGCGTATCGCTCTGCCATATCAGACAACTGAGCTTCGTGGCTGCCACCATCACAGGCCGCGACATAGCCAGCCGCCTCAGCAAAATCGGTCATGGCGAAACTGGCCAAAAGGGATGTGTTGCCCTGCTGGACCGCAATTTCACGCAGTTTGTCCAGACTTTCGCGTAGTTGTTGTTGCTGATCGCTTAGCGCTGGAGCGGCGAAAACCATGACCAGAAACGTGGTGGACACAAAAGAACGCATGGCAACCTCATGTGAAAAAACACGAGGATGCAGCAATGCCGGTTCAAAAGAAATGGCGGATTTTGGCACCATTTGACTGGTCGCCGCGGCCCGGCGTCGTCATCACCTATCGCGCGGGCCAGATCGTCGCAGGGTTGCCGCGCGCGTGCCGCGCAAAGGCGGGCGCCCGCATCGAAGAGATCAGGGACCGTTAGGCCCTGCGCCCCAAGGCCCTTGGGCAAGGCAAGATCTGACAGGAGCCTAACATGGCACGACCGACCACCTTCGTCGGCAGCAGCGTCGCGCTGTTTCTGGAGGGCACGCCCGCCGGAACCTATGCCCGACCCTGCGGCCTGACCAACCACACCTTCACCTTCAGCAAAAACGCGACGGATGTGACGGTGCCGGACTGCAATGACCCCGAGCTGCCCGCCTGGATCGAGCGCGGCGTCGAGAGCCTCGACTTCAGCGGTTCCGGCACGGGCGTCCTGGCGGCCGAGGCCGTCGACACCTGGTGGGACGCGTTCAACAGCGCCGAGAGCATTAACGCCCGGATCTACGTCGGCAAGCCGACGGACACGGCGAATGGCCGGTACTGGCAGGGCAAGGTCCATGTGACCAGCTTCGAGGTGACCGGCGAGCGCGGGAACAAGGCGCAAGTCAGCGTGTCGGTCGTCTCCGACGGCCAGCTGACGCTGGAGACGGTGACCGTCTGATGGAGCCGATCCGGCTGAACTGGGGGTGCGGAGAGGATGACTTCCTTCTCCGCATCGGCGAGTTGGAGGCGCTGGACGACCTGACCTCCGATGGCGTCCTCGACCTTCGCTATCGGCTGTCCCTCGGGCAACAGCGCGGCAGCCTGGCGTTCTCGCCAGTGCGCATCCGGGAGGTGATGGCGTGCATCCGGCTTGGCCTGATCGGCGCCGGCATGGAGCGCGGCAAGGCCGAGGTGAAGGCCAAGACCGCGCTTCAGGATGGCGACATCTCGGCGCTGAACCTGCTCTGCTTCACGGTCATCAGCCATTCCCTTGCGGGGAAGGCGCATGATCCGGCGGGGGAGGCGGGGGCGGAGGAGAACCCGCCCGAATAAAGTTCTCCGCGATCTACGGAAGCGGGGCCGCGATGGGGTTCCCGCCGCGCGAGGTCAAGCAGATGTCCATGTGGGAATACCTCGCCTGCGTCGAGGGCTGGAACCGCGCCCAAGGCGGCGGGGAAGCGAAGCCCATGTCCGATGAAGAGTATGACGCGCTGAGCGCGCTAGCCGACAGGTGGAACGATGGCACAAGCTGAAGCCGGCCTTGAACTGCCGATCGGGCTGACGGAGCAGAAGTTTCTGCAGCAACTGGCCCGGATCGAGGCGCGCGCCGTTCGGTCCGCGCAACGACAGCAGAAGGCCTTCGTCGACAGCAATCAGCAGATCACCCGGTCGTTCGGCCTGATGTCCGGGCAGGCGCGGGGCCAGATCCAGAACGTCAGCTTCCAGCTGCAGGATCTGTTCGTGCAGATCGGCGCCGGCACCAGCGCGACCCAGGCCCTCGGGCAGCAGCTTCCGCAGCTGCTGGGCGGGTTTGGGGCTCTGGGGGCAGTTTTTGGTACGGTTGCCGCACTCGCTATCCCGTTGGCTGGCGCCTTCCTTTTCTCGGGCGAGGAGGCGAAGTCTCTTGATGAGGCCATCAAGGATCTGAATACGTCGCTCGACGACTACAACGCTGCCGTCGAGGCTGCCAACGTTCCAACTTCCGAGCTTGCCGAGAAGTATGGGGTTGCGGCCGGTGCGGCTCAGCTTCTTCTGCAGCAGCTGGCCCAGCTTGCAAAGCTGGATGCAGCATCCTCCCTGCGGGCCAGCGCGACCGCGATCCGCGAGAGCTTCGAGGATCTTCCCAGCATTCTTGCGCTGGTTGACGCGGAGCTGAGCCAATTCGGCGAAGGCAGTTCGGGCATTGAGACGCTGGCCGATAGCCTGCGCGAAAAGTTTGGCCTAACTATCGACCAAGCGCGCGAATTGCAGGGTATCCTTACGGACCAGCAGGCCGCGGTCACGGTTGAGGATCAAGCCGCCGCCATGCTGCGTCTTGCTCAGTTCCTGGGACAGGCGAACGAGCAGGCAGGATATACCAATGATACCCTGATCCAGACCAACAAATCGGCGGCCGAGGGGGCTCTTTCTGCGAATGAGATGGCTGTAGCGATGGAGGGCGCCGCATCGGCGGCGGCTGGCGTCGTTGCGACCGTCGATCAGCTCCCCGGTGCAATCAACGCAGCGACCACGAGCGCGGTCGCGTTGACCCGCGCCCTATCCGCCGCCATCGCGGCCTCTCAAGCTGTGCCTGGTTCTGTCGGGGCGCCTTCTCTGGGCCGCTTTGGCAATGGCGAAGACATCACCCGCAGGGCGGGCGGGCTCGACCTGCAGGAGCAGCAGACGTTCCGGTATGACTGGCAAGAGCAAATGGCTGCGGCGGAGGAAGCCCGTAGGAAGGCGGAGCAGGATGCCGCTCGCAGGAGTGGCGGCGGCGGGGGCGGTGGGGGCCGCAGATCAGGGGCCCCGCGATCTGCCGAGAGGCCCCTGTTTGAGAGCATCCAGCGCGACCTGGAACAATTGGAGCGCGAAATCAGCCTGATCGGCAAGTCGAACCAGGAGGTCGCCACCGCGAAGGCCCGGTGGGAAGCACTGGACGAGGCCAAGCGCCGCGGCGTCCCGGTCAATGCGGAGATGTCCGCGCAGATCGACGCACAGGCCGAGCAGTTCGGCCATCTCACGGCGGAGCTGGAGCGCGCCGAGGCATCGCAGCAGCAATTCGAGCAGGCCGTGGACGGCATCGCCGACGCCATGGCCGGGGCGCTGGTGGCTGGCGAGAGCCTGCGCGACGGGCTTGCCCAGGTCCTGAAAAGCATCGCCAGCGACATCATCAACAGCGGCATTCGCCAGGCGCTGATGGGCCAGTTCGGTGGCGGTGGCGGGTTCGGCGGTTTCCTGTCCGGCATCTTCGGCGGCGGCGATCCTCTGACGTCTGCGCTTCGCGTCGCAGGGCTGCCTGCACGCGCGATGGGTGGGCCGGTGTCGGCGAACCAGCCCTACCTCGTGGGCGAGCGCGGGCCGGAGATCGTGGTGCCCGGCCGCAGCGGCACGGTCATCCCGAACCACCGCATCGGCTCTGGCGGCGGCCAATCGGTCCTTGTCGTGGAGCTGTCGCCTGAAGTGAAGGCGCAGATCCTTGCGGAGGCAGAGGGCCAGAGCGTGCGGATCAGCCAGCAGACCGCCGCGGCCCAGGCCAAGGCCCTGCCCGGGCAAGTCCAGCGCATCAACGCTCAACCGAGGCGCCGCCCATGACGCTCAGCTTTCCATACGCCCTCGATTTCTTGGCGAACTGCCTTGTCGGTGACCGCATCCCGCTCGACCTTCAGCGATTTGACGAGATGTCAGGCTCTGGCGATGGCCGTTTCTGGTCCGCCGCGATGGCTCAGCCGCTCTGGACCGCCAGCTATTCGCTATACGCCAAGCAGGCCGCCCATTCCCGGGAACTGAACGCCAAAGTCAGGGCATTGGACGGCGCGGCGCGGACGTTCTACTGGGCCGATCCCTATTACGACGGCCCCGCATCTGGCGTCACGGCTGGCCTCAACAGCGTGACCGTCAGTGGCATACGAACGGATCGGGGTGCGATCAGCCTGTCCGGTCTGCCCCCCGGGTTCGTGCTGTCGGCTGGCGACCGGCTCACGATCCAATACGGCAGCGGGCGAGTCTACTTCGGCGAGTTCTCGGAGGGGGCAACGGCCGGCACCCTCGGCAACATCGCCGATGCGCGCGAACTTCGCCCCTATCTGCCGTTCGGCATCTCCGTCGGCGTCACCGTTCGGCTGGTCCGCCCCTTCTTCAAAGCCATGGTCACCGAGTTCACCCCGTTCGCCTCCTATCGCGGCCGGTGGGGTGACAGCGCCGCCATCACCATTCTTCAGAAGCCCTGACATGCAGACCCTATCTCCTTCCCTCATCACCGCGCTTCAGGCGGCGCGGGACGCGGGCATTGCCCCGGTCTATTTCGTCTGGATCGAGGCTAGGTCCCGCGCGACGGGCGCGATCGAAAGCATGGGCCTGTGGTCCGGCGACGAGGATGCGGCCTTCAGCGTCGAGACCCCGACCGGCGGGACGGCGTCGCGGGAGTACCTGGGCGGCGTCAACCTTGAGGTCGACAGTCTCAAGTCCGTGGCCGACCTGACCGACGAGCCGGTCACGATCAGCATGAGCCAGATCGCCGGGGCGACCCAGCAGCTGGTGCGCGGGACGGACGTCCGGCTGGCCTGTGTCGAGATCCACGCGACCAGCCGCGTCGGCGGCGCGCTGGCCAGCATCCCCCAGCTGCAATGGATCGGCATCGTCGACGACGTCCAGATCGCCACGCCGCAGGCGGGCGGGGACGGGCGGATCGGTCTGACCGTCCGGTCCGAGATCATGTCGCAGCTGCTGGCCGTGAACCCGGCCAAGTCGTCCGACAGCCACCAGAAGCGGCGGCAGGCAGGCGACGAGTTCAGCAAGTATTCAGCCTCGGTGCAGGCCCGGAAGATCCAGTGGTACAAGAAGGACCAATGATGCAGCACCTGACCCGCCGCGACGACTGGCGCGCCCGCCTGGCGGCCGAGATGGACCGCCAGCGCCGCACGCCCTTTGCCTGGGGGCGGCAGGACTGCGCCATCGGCTTTGCGGCGACCATCGTCGAGGCGCTGACCGGGGTCGATCTGGCGCGCGGCTATCGCGGCCGCTATGCGGGCCCGCGCGCCGCGGCGAAGATCTTGGCCGAGGCTGGGGCGGCTACTTTGGCCGACTTCGCGGCGCAGCAGCTGCCCGAGATCCATCCTTCGCGCGCAGATCTGGGCGACATCGGCGTGATCGGGGCCGACGGCCCGTTCGGGCAGGCCTTCTGCATGGTCGATGCCTCGGGGCTGGTTGTGATGACCCCGGAGGGGCACGGGCGCCGCCCGCGCGCCGACATGATCCGCGCATTCAAGGTCGGCTGATCCATGAAGAAACTGCTGCTCATCAGCACCGCCCTGGCGGCTGGCTTCGCGGGTCCGGCGCATGCTGACCCGGTCACGGCCATCGCGACCTGGGTCTCTGCGACCTTCAGCATCGGCGCCGCGACGGCCTTGGCCGCCACCCAGTTCGTGGTCGGCCTCGGCCTCAGCGCCATTGGCAACGCGCTGTTCGGCCCTAAGCTGGGTGCGGGCGGTGCCAATGTCAGCTTCGACGTGAAGATGGGCGACAGCCTGCCCCTGTCCTTCGTGGTCGGCGACTATGCGACCGCCGGAAAGCGCAAGTACATCGGCAGCTGGGGCAAGAACACGCGTTTCATCACCGAGGTGATCGAGCTGTCGGCGCTGCCGGTGCGCGGCATCCAGCAGGTCTGGGTCAACGACGAACGGGGCCAGTGGGCATCGGAGAACGTGTGGGGCATCAACCCGGCCGACAACGTCGATACGTTCAGCGATCAGGGCGAGTATGCCCCCGGCACGCTGCCCGCGGGCTGGATCACCGCCGGGCGCCCGCTGTCGAACTTCTCGGACGACGGCAACCGGATCTACATCAAGTTCGTGGACGGCAGCCAGACCGCCGCCGATCCATTCCTGGTGAAGGTCTTCGGCGACGATCCCGACTATCCCTGGACCAGCGCCATGATCGGGCGCGGCAAGGCCTATGCGATCGTCACCAGCCGGTTCGACGACGACACGCTGACCAGCTATCCGACCTTCCTGTGGCAGCCCGAACCGCTGCCTCTCTACGACTGGCGCGCCGACAGCACGGCGGGCGGCGACGGGGCGCAGCGCTGGAGCAACCCGGCGACCTGGCAGCCGACCCGGAACCCGGCGGTGATCGCATACAACATCGTCCGGGGCTTGTACTTCGGCGACGAATGGGTGTTCGGGGGCAAGAACCTCGCGCCCTGGCGCCTGCCCGTGGCCGAGTGGACCGCGGCGGCCAATGCCTGCGACCAGCCGGTGACGCTGGCCTCGGGCGCGACCCAGCCCCGCTATCGCTGCGGGCTGGAGATCAGCGTCGACATGGAGCCGGCATCCGTCCTGGACGAGCTGGGCAGGGCCGCGAACATGAAGTTCGCCGAGGTCGGCGGGCGGCTGAAGCCCATCGTCGACCTGCCGGGGTCGGCGGTCCTGTCCATCAGCGACGCGGACATCCTGATCACCGAGGGACAGAGCTTCTCGCCCTTCAACCCGTTCAGCGACACCTTCAATGCGATCAGTGCGACCTATCCCGAGCCTGGAGAGAAATGGGCCAGCAAGGACGCGCCGGAATACATCGACGCGGACGCACGGGACGAGGACGGGGAGTATCGGCCGACCTCGATGTCCTATGGCGCGGTGCCCTATGCCCGCCAGGTGCAGCGGCTGATGCGCTCGCAGATGCGCGACTTCCGCCGGATGCGTCGCCACCAGTTCTACCTGCCGCCCGCGGCCTATGCGCTGGAGCCGGGCATCGACATGATCAGCTGGACCAGCCAGCGCAACGGGTACGACAGCAAGCTATTCGTGGTCGAGAGCGTCGCAAAGGCCCCGGGCATGAACGTTCTGGTGAGCCTGCGCGAGGTCGATCCGAGCGACTACGACTGGACCAGCGGTTTCGAGCGGCCCGTGATCATCACGCCTCCGGTGAATCCCCGGCCGTTCGTGCAGCCGGTGAACGGCCTGACCGTGACCGGCGCGACGATTTCCGACGGCGCGGGCAACCCCCGCCGCCCCGCGATCCTGGTCGCCTGCACCGGGGATGAGGCGGGCGTGACCCGGATCCAGATCGAGGCGCGCCGCGTGGGTGCGATCACGTCCGTCATCGACACGCTGCGCCCGTTCCAGGAACCGTTCGCCTGGTACCTGCTGAACGTCCTTCCCATGACCGCCTATGAGGTCAGGGCGCGGCTTGTGTCCGACTTGACCCCGCGCTCGGCATGGTCCGGGTGGATCAGCGTCACGACGCCCGATGTCCGGCTTGCCCCGGGCGATCTGGACATTCCCGCGATCCGCGAGGACGTGCTGTCGGACCTGACCATTCTGGAGGAATGGCTGGACGGCGAGGACGGCCCGCTGCAGCCGCTGCGCGACGAAGTGGCTCTGGCGCAGACCGAGGTTGCGGAGGCGCGGGTCGAGCTGGCAGCTGACATTGCGGCGGCTGAGCAGCTGGCGCTGGACAATCTCGACATCGCCCGCGCCTACACCGATACCGGCCTGCAGAACGAGAGCGTGGCCCGCAACGCCGGCGATCAGGCGCTGGCTGCGCAGATCCAGACGCTGACGGCCGCCCTGACCAGCGACAACCTGCTGGACAACGCGCTGTTTACCTCGGGGCTGGACGGCTGGACGGTCAGCGGGTTCATCACCGCGCAGGCACGCGACACGGCATCCGCCGATCCGATCTTCGCGACCGCGCCGACGGACAACTTCGCTCGGATCATTCCGCCCGGCAGTGGCACGCGGATGATGCGACAGGACTTCCCCGTCGAGTTCGCCGCGAATGAGATATTCCAGTGGCGGCTCAAGGCCGCGTCGGCCGCCGCCGGGCGGACGATGACAATCCGTGTCAACTGGTTCGACGCGTCCAACGCCCAGATCGGGGGAAATGCGGACACCGCGCTCAGTCTCACCCAAAACGAGTGGCGGACCTTCTCGGGGCAGCATACGCCGCCGTCCGGCGCCGTGAGCATGCGGTGGCAGCCCATCGTGCCCGCCTCCGGTTCCGAGCCGTCCTATCTCGCCGACCCGGCCGTCACGCGGGTCGACCAGTCCACCATCGCCCGGATCACGGCGCTGGAGGTTGTCGTCGCCAATCAGGACGAGGCCTTCGCCACCTTCCGGGACAGCGCCGAGGCGCGGCTGGACGACAACGAGGCTGCGATCACGAACGAGGGCAGCGCGCGGGCTGCGGCGGACAGCGCCCTGGCCGGCCAGATCACCACCGTCTCGGCTGTGGCGAATGCCCGCAACCGTACGTTCCGGCAAGGGACTGCCCCCACGAGCCCGGTTACCGGCGACGTGTGGTATGACACGGCTAACGGCCTGCTGCCCAAGCGCTGGAGCGGATCGGCCTGGGTGAACGTCGACGACGCCCGGATCGCGCAAACCGCCGCGGCAGTCACCAACGAGCAGATCGCCCGCGCCAACGGGGATGCCGCCCTGGCTGCAGATATCACCACTGTCTCGGCCACGGCCAGCCGCGCGCGGACCTTCCGCCAGGGCACCACGCCAGTCGGCCCGTTGGCGGGAGACATCTGGTTCGACACCAGTCAGGGCAACCGCGCCTTCCGTTGGAGTGGATCGGCCTGGGTTCCGACTGACGATACCCGAATTGAAGACACCGCGGCGGCCGTCACGGCCGAGGCCATCGCGCGCGCCAACGGCGACAGCTCGCTTGCCAGCCAGATCAACACTGTATCGGCCGTCGCGAACCGGGCAAGGACCTTCCGCCAGGGGACGGCGCCCACCGGCGCGCTGGTGGGCGACATCTGGTATGACACCTCGAACGGCAACATCCCCAAGCGCTGGAGCGGATCGGCTTGGTTGGACGTCGACGACGCCAGGATCGCGCAGAACGAGGCCAGCATCACGACAGAAGCCGCCGCGCGCGCCACGGGCGACAGTGCGCTGTCGAGCCTGCTGACAAGCGTCTCGGCCCGGACCGACCGCGGCACGGCCCTAGGCCGGTTCCGGGCATCGGCTGTATCGACGGGATCGGGTGCGCTGGTACGCATCGGTCTGGCTGCCGAGGCATCGGATGGGGAGACCAATTCGGCCGCCGCGCTTTTCCTGGAGGCCCGCAGCGACGGCGCGAACCAGATCATGGCGGTTGCCGACAGGTTCGCCATCGTCACGGGCACGGGTGTCAACGCCAACCGCCGTGTCCCGTTTATCGTGCAGGACGGGGTCGTTCTGATCGACTCGGCGGTCATCGGCAACGCGGCGATCACGACGGCGCGGATCGATGACCTGGCTGTCTCGCGGCTCAAGATCCAGAACGAGTCGGTGACGACCTATCCGTTCGCCTATGCGGCCGCGCCGGCACGATACACGCAGGACAGCTTCGTGACCATGCAGACCCTGACCTTCACGCCGGGGCGAAGCTCGCCGATGCCGATCAATGTCCGGTTCGACCTCTCCAGCTTCTCTGGCACGCTGCAAGGAACAGCCGTGCGGCTCCTGATCAACGGTAGCGAGCGAAAGGTGTGGCTATTCTCCGACAACTTCGGGGTCTTCGAAGACGTCGTCGTGGACGTGACCACGGGGCTGTCCGCGCGGACCTATCAGCTCCAGATCCGATGCCCCTCGATCAGCTCCAACTACATCGACATCTCCAACCGCTTCATCGGCATCCTCAATGCATACAAGTGACATGGTCTCTTTCGCGGTCGTCGATCCGGCGACCGGCGCAATCGTCAGTGCTGGCCGGACGGACGTCGACAGTCTGGCGGGGCTGATCGCCGGGTCCGAGTTCGACGTGATCGCCCCGGTGCCGGACATGATCGTCGAGGGCGGGGCCTACTGGCATGACGGTCAGGACTGGCAGGACCTGCCCCCGCGCCCCGGCCCCTGGGCGACCTGGGACGGGACGACATGGGTCGATCCGCGCAGCCCGGCGGAGATGGAGGCCGATCTCATTGGCGCACGGCTGATGGCGGTGGCCGCGATCAACGCCGCAGCGGGGCCGATCCGTCGCCTCTACGTCACCGACATTCCGGGGCAAGAGGCGCTCTACCTGATGAAGGAGGCAGAGGCGCGCGCATGGGTCGCCTCGGCCGATCCCGACCCCATGCAGTTCCCGCTGATCTCGGCCGAGGTCGGGATCACCGCGCCGACCGCCGACGAGGTGGCACAGGTCTACCTGAACCTATCCGGCCTCTACACCGCGGCCGCCGCCCAGCTGGAGACCGTGAGGCTGGGCCATATCGCGATGGCGGAAGCCGCCCCCACCGTCGAGGCGGCTGAGGCCGCCGCCCAAGCGTTCCGCGACCTGGTCGCCTGAGAGGACCCCATGACGACGATCACCTTCAAGCCCGGCGCGACCGGGCCCTTTGCGATGGCCTTCACGGATGGCGACGGCAACGCCCTGGCATGGGACGCCGTGCAGTTGCGCATTCACGCGGGCGCGTCCTGCGAGGTGATTGCCGGGAGCGTGGCGGGCGGCCGCTGGCAGTTCGACCTGTCCGCCCTGGCGTTGCCGCCCCGGCTCTATCCGGTTTCCGTCTACTTCGACGAGGGCGACGGCTTCCGCCAGCTTCTCGACGGACCTGATCTTCTGTTCAACATCACTGGGGGTTGCTGACATGAGCAGCGTGAACATCGCCGTCGGTTTCGTGGGTCCGCGCGGCGCGACGGGGCCTGGCCTGAACATCAAAGGGAGCTTCGAAAGCGAGAGCCAGCTTCCCGCGCAGGGCGCGGCGGGCGACGGCTACCTGATCGACGGCGACCTGTGGGTCTGGGCCGGATCGGCATGGGAGAACGTGGGGAACGTGCAGGGACCCGAGGGTGAAGACGGGAGTGACGGGCGGGGAATTGAGTCGGCAAGTTATGACCCGGCAACCGGCATTGTTACGCTGACCTACACGGACGGAACGACCTTCAATACGAACGATCTGCGCGGCGCTGACGGGACGGATGGAGAAGACGGTCGCGGGATCGTGTCGCAAAGCTACGACCCGGCGACCGGCATACTGAGCCTGACCTTCAGCGACGACACGACCTTAGTCACGGGTGACTTGCGCGGCGCTGACGGAACTGATGGCCAGGACGGTCGTGCGATCGTGTCGCAAGGCTACAACCCGGCGACCGGGATGCTTAGCCTGACCTTCAGCGACGACACGACCTTGGTCACGGGTGACTTGCGCGGCGCTGACGGAACTGACGGCCAGGACGGTCGTGCGATCGTGTCGCAAGGCTACGACCCGGCAACCGGCATACTGACGTTGACCTTCAGCGACGACACGTCTTTGGCCACGGGCGATTTGCGCGGCGCTGACGGTGCGGTCGACTTCGGCGATCTCACAGTCGTCACAGGCGCGCCCGGCACGCAGGTCTCTATCGTGGGCGGCGTGCTGAGCATCCCTCGGGGCGCCGATGGCGGCGGGGTCACCACACAGCAGCTGACCGACAGGACGTTCACCCGCCTGAACATGGGTTCCGTGCAGCCGATCGGTGGCGGCACGGCCAGCAACATTCGCACCTGGTTCCGGCGGACGCCTGCCGATGCAACCCGTGTGACCTATGCCACCAGCATCGAGATCGACGCCCCGGCGGGACCGGTTAAGGTCGCATCGGCCTTTGTCGGTGTGGATCTGATCCCCGTTTATCACGACATCAGGACGATCCAGCACCCCGGCGGCCGAGCGACCACCACGCTTGTCCCTCCTGTTGAGATCCCCGCGGGGGCGCATGTGGGTTTCCGTGTCGCACAGGCCGGCACGCGGATGACGGCGGCCGTCGAGGACTTCTGGTATTCGGCAACCGACCCCGACGCGTTCGGCCAGACGGCCTTCCTGACCAACAACGAAAGCGGCTCGCGCTACTGGTCGGTCATCAACGTCGATGCCGGTCCGGGCGCCACCGCCCTGGCCGCGGGGCAAGATGCGGCCGTTGATTCGGTCGCGAAGGCCTCGGTCATCCAGAGCATCGGCTACGGCAAGCTCTTCGACCTGGCGTCCCTGCCCGGTCAGACCAGCTCGGCCGCATCGAACCTGACCATCTACACCGGTCCGGAGTTCCGCGCGGCGTTCGACGCCACCATCTCCGGCATCAGGGTCTGGGCGAACATCGCGACGGTGGCCACCATCACCATCTATGACGTCACCGAGACGGAGACGACCATCGCCTTCTCGCCGGTCCTGTCGATCCGGCTCAATCTGGAGGCAGGCAAGAACACCCTGCCGCCGGACCTGTTCCGCGGCGTCACGGTCCGGCAGGGCCAGTGCGTCGGCATCGCCGGGGCGCAGCTTCGCTATGGCTTCGGCGGGGCGGGCAAGCTGGTCCCGAAGATCAGCATCGAGAGCCAGCAGGGTGCAGGCTTCTTCGTGACCAAGCCGGTGCCGCAGGAGTCCTGGAACATCGCATTCGAGGTCACCCTGGAGGCGATGGCAGGAGACCGGCGCGCGCCGCAGCGTGAGGTCGCGCTGGCCGCGGGGCCTATCAGCCTCGGCGATGCGGGCTATGTCCAGACCGGTGTGACCGGCCTCACTGTCTGGGCGCAGTCCGGAACGTCCGACATCGCGATCCGCCGGTCGACGGCCAACGTCGTCATTCCCTTGGCGGATGCCGGGCAGGCGCGCTATTCGCTGGTCTGCTACAACCGCTTCACGAACGCATGGAGCGTGGTCGCGGGGCCTTCCCGGCTGCGCGACGCGCAGGCGTTCCGGCCTGCGCCGACCGCGGGGACCGATGCCATGTTCCTGGCCCGGTCGGGGGACGCCAGCATCACCGAGATCTTCCCGGTGCATCGCTTGGGCGCCGATGGGATCAGCGCGACGCTCCGCCAGCCCCTGGATCAGGCGCTGCGGCGCAACCGCACGATGTGCCCGAAGCTGATGCGCAGGATCCGCGCCCGTCAGCCGATCCGCATCCTGTCCATCGGCGACAGCATCACGCAGATCAGCCAGTCGGCGGCGTCGGCCGCGGCGCCGAACGGTGATCGCGATCGGCTGAAGTATCTGACTGAGAACAACGTGAACCAGTACGGATCGGACTTCGTGGCGACGGTGCCCCGGTTCACGTCGGCTCAGCTCGGACGGACCGGAGACAGCTTCACCGATCACATCAAGATCGGCTTTGTCTGGGAGCTGATCGCGGGCCTGGAGGCGGTGGGCTACACGCTCGGGGTCGACCTGTTCTACGACAACTTCTGCCGGTCGGGTTCGGCCACCATCGACTTCGTCAGCGATGCGAACGTCTTCAGCGCGTGGGGGCAGGCCGCCCTGGCGCTGCCGCCCTACGACCTGGTCATCACGGCCTGGGGCATGAACGAGCTGTCCGAGGTCGGCACGGGCGGCCGGCTGATCCTGATCGCCAACGCCTTCCGGGCCCTCGGCTCGGAGATGCTGATGACGGACAGCTCCGCCCGCAAGGCGACCTGGTCGCAGGCGCGCGTCAACCGCGATCAGACGCAGCGCGCGGCGTGGGCGGCCGGCACGGCCCATGCCTCGTGGCAATGGGTCGACGGCCCGCAATGGGGCGAGGGGCTGAGCGTCGCCGCTCTTGATCGGGTCGCCGCGAACGGCACGAACCACCCCGGCGGCGAGGAGCTGGGCGCCTTTGGCAAGGTCGCCCGATACTCGATGCTGGGCCTGTGATGCCTAACAGTGCGGGCGTCGGCCTTCGACTTTGAGCGTGCAAATCGCAGCGCACCGCGCTATCTCCCGGCAATGTGTTGCGATAGCTTAAAGCCATGCCATTCGTGCGGCCGATTGATCGGTTTGCACGATGATGCCCGGTTTTGCGGCAACGAGATCGAAGATCTCTGGATCTGCTCTATTTGCGCGGCCCGGAATGACGCGAGCGAGCTGCTCGCTTCAGCTGTACGCGAAGGCGCCAAGTCCCGGCGCTAAACACTGAATCTTCATCATCAGCCTTTTGACCCGCCCCGATTGGGGCCATTTTGCGTGAGCATCAATGATCGAGTTCATCTTGGCGATGTTGGCGTCTCCTGACGCGCAGCAAGACGCCTATACTTGGGGCGCGGCTCTTCTCGGCCATGCCTTCGTTGGCGTGTTCCTGACGGCCCTGATCGGCTGGCGGGCGGGGGTATGGCGCGGCGCGACCATCGTCGCGGCCGGCTATCTGCTGATCTGGGAGGGCGTGCAGGTCGCGTCCTTCGGCGGGGGCATCGCGGACAGCCTTGTGGATGCGGCCGCGGTGACCTGTGGCGCCGTGGTCGCGGCGGGGGCGTGGCGCAACCGCGGCGCGGCCGTAGCGGGCGCCCTGGCTCTGCTGGCACTGATGGGAATAGTGGGCGTAAGGAAGCGGCGATGAGCGACAAGACGAACGCGCTAGGCGCTTTTATCCTCGATGAGGCCAAGAAGTGGGCCGCGCGAACTGCAATCATGGCTACGGTCGCCATCTTGGTCCTGATCTTCGCGCCGTTTCGCGACCGGATCATCGCGATATGGACCAGCCCCACACAGCTGCAGGAGATCTCTGCCAAGTTGGATCAACTCTCGGCCGAGCTTGCACGCGCTACCGGCGAGGACCGGGTGATCCACGAACCGCAAGGTCTCAGCTATGTGCGCGAACCGGTCTATGTCGGCCAGGCCATCACGCTGAACCTGGTCGTTAGGCGGACCCGTCTTGGCGAGACCTGCACGCTGCTGAACCGGACTGCGATTTTCACCGATGAAACGAGCATCGCCGCGGCCGGAGCCACGGTCCGGCCGGCGCGGCAGATCAGCGGGAGTGACACGGCCGTCAGGATTGCCCTGGAAGTCCCGTCGCAAGTTCAGCCCGGTCGCGTGACGGTCTATCTGTCACTGGAGTTCGACTGCGGTGGCAAGAAGGTTTTCGACGCCACTCGTCCTGTCGCCTTTGCACTGGTGCCAGCCCACAGGGGCGCGCCGTAACGCTTTCCTGCCTGAACTCAACGTCAAATGACCCGGCCCCGCCATCGTGCGGGGCTTTTCCATGGAGAACCCTCGCATGACCCGAGAACCGATCCGGTCGATCCAGACCGGGCTGAACGCGCTTGGCTATTCGCCAGGCGCGCTGGATGGCCTGTTCGGCGCCAAGACCCGCGCCGCGGCCGAGAGCTGGCTGGCGGCCGGCGGCAAGGCTGCCCCGGTAGCGGCCCCCGCCGCGCCCGTGACGCCCGTTAGCGGGGCGATGATCCATCAAGGCAGTGCGCGCTACCCAGTGACTGAGATCATCGTCCACTGCGCCGCCACGCGGCGCGACTGGATGGAGGGCCGGCCGCTGGCCGACAAGATCGCTGAGATCCGGCGTTGGCACACGTCCGCGCCGCTGAATTGGCGCGACATCGGCTATCACTGGATCATTGATATCGATGGCAAGGTGCTGCCCGGCCGCAAGGAAACGGACATTGGCGCACACGCAGGCGCCGTCAAGAACCGCGGCACCATCGGCATCTGCCTGATCGGCGGCCACGGCTCGGCCGAGACCGACCGCTTCTCCGACCACTTCACGCATCAGCAGGACATCACCCTGCGGCAGATGATCGACGCGATCAGCCTGCGCACCGCAATCCGCAGGGTCAGCGGCCACAACGAATACGCCGCCAAGGCCTGTCCCGGCTTTGACGTCGCCACCTGGCTGAAAGGAGCCTGACCATGGACAGCATCAAGACCATCGCCCCCATCTTCATCGGCCGCACGCGGTCCTTCTGGCTGGGAATCGTCCCGGCCATCCTGACGCTGATCGACGTGATCGCGGGAAGCGTCAGCGACGGCACGGCCGAGCCGATCGCCACCGGCCTGGCCGCCATCCTCGGTCCGCTGACCGGGGCCACGGCCGAAGGCATCCACGGCTTCATGCTGGCGGTCGCGCCGATCTGCGCGCTGATCGTGGCGCATCAGCGCGGCGGGCTGGCTCGGCCCTACACCACCAGCCCGTCGAAGGAGCGCGAGCTGGTGCGCACGATCGAGGATGGCAAGAGCGCGTTCGAAGCGGGCAAGGCCTTCGGCGAGCGGCTGCGGAAGGCGTCGCGCCAACCCCCGGTGCTTCAGACCACGACCCTGCCGCCGTCGAAGAAATGACGAACGACCGGGACGGCTGCGCTGCAGCCGACCCGGCGCCTATCACCTTGATTACCTTTAGACAGGCGTTGACACTATCTTGAAGGTACCGCCTATGCGTACCGTACGGCAGGCAGATTGTGTCACAATCGCGAGCAACCCTACGAACGCAGGGTTAGCAATTTGTTATGGAATCCCCATCTAACATAGTGGACTGTAGCCGCATGATGTGTTCAGCACACCATTAGGTTTCGCCTGCAACTACCATTGTTCAGAAGGGGAGATGATGCAAAACAGCAACACTTTGTCGCCGCTCGGGGCGCAGTTGGCCGGACTTATCGATATGGGGCTTGTTAGCCCTGCCCCGTACCCGATGAATGACTTCCCCTCCGCGATGATGGTTATGCCCGTGTTTGACAGCACTGGGACTCATTCTTACGCAGCTGATCGTGAGGAGGGTAACAATGCCAAACTGGCACGACATACTTGGTGAGCTAAATGACCATGCCGCATCACACAGCATAGCGGCACAAAACACCCTCGATATAGTAAGGCGCAAGTATCTACGCCAGCTAGGTGATTTAACCGGCAGGAATGTAATAGCGTACTATTCGGCATTTCTTACGAAGCCGGGGGTGCATGGCACGGATATCAACGACGACGACATGAACGCATTTATGAGCTGCATTCACGGAATGGAGAGAGATAAAGGTCTTGACCTAATTCTTCATACTCCCGGCGGCGGCATCGCGGCGACAGAAGCGTTGGTCTTTTATCTTCGACAAATGTTTGGAACTAATATACGGGCGATCGTTCCGCAGATTGCAATGTCGGCAGGAACGATGATGGCACTATCATGCAAAGAGATTATAATGGGCAAGCAATCGTCGCTTGGACCTATTGATCCGCAACTTGGCGGCATTCCGGCAGATATTGTGGTAAAAGAATTTCAACGCGCGTACTATGAAATACAGCAAGAGCCTATGAAGGCTAGTGTTTGGGCGCCAATTCTAAACCGGTATACTCCATCTTTTCTTACTCAGTGTGAAAATGCAATTAGCTGGTCTAAACGCTTTGTACAAGAGGCCCTCGAGTATAACATGCTTGCGGGTTTTGAAGACCGTACCGAGCGTGCCGAGGCGATTGTTAATGAATTATCGGACGGAATGGCCAATCGCGCTCACGATAAGCATCTTAGCATACAACACGTACGCGCACTCGGCATCAAAACAGTGCAGCTTGAAGATGATCCCGCGCTGCAGGACGCTGTGCTAACTGTCCACCATTGCTTCGCTCATACGATAGCAAGCTCGCATGCTATAAAAATTGTCGAAACGCATGAGGGGCGAGCAAATATAAGAAATGTGGCGCCCCCAATTCCGCAGGTGCAAATGGTGCCCCAGCAATAAGCCTGATGTTTTGTAAAGCAACATCTGAGCTAAGCACCCACGCTGCATCTATCACACTCATCGACGGCATGGAGCATCGCTTTTTGGTCTAAGGCCAAGAAGTGGTACTCCGCTGGTCAAGCCACCAGATATGCCGCACACCCTCGATGTTCGAGACGTAGGTCAGCATTTATTGGCGACTGTGGGCGCACTTGTGTTCGAGGTTCGCCTACTATGATAGACCTACTCATCGGGTTTGCTCTTTGGTTCACCGAACCTGCGGAGGGCCGCTTTATCTGTGCAAACCAGGAACGCCGGTCTATTGGAGGCTGCTTTTCTGCCTGGATCCGTTGGTCCCTCCATCCTCATCCACTAACCAGCCCCGCCAAGGAGCGGGAGATCGCTGAATTGGTGCAGGATGGCAAAGCCGCGTTTGAGGCTGGAAAGCGGATCGGGGCGGGGCTAAAGAAACGCTGACGCTATTGCGTCCATGTTCATTCTTCGTTCATGGTTCTTCCGGAAGGAATCGCCATGCACCGCTGGACGTACGCTAGGATGAAGCACCACGCAGGAGGCTATTCCGACTGCAACCTGACGGTTTTTATGGACGGCAAGCCCATCGGGTGGGTTCGTCACTTTTCATGCGCGGGTGGCCAAGCGTGGCATTGGCGTGTGCTGCTGACGCAGGAGCATGGTCACTGTCGTGACCGAGACGGGGCGCTGAACGCGCTCCGATCCTCCATGCTGACATCTCTTGGAGAGGGTTAGAACCCGCTGTGCTGCTACGTCAGATTGTGAGCAAGCATTCGATGGTGCAGGCTACCACCCCGCGGACGCTGACTAGCGGCGAATGACCACCATTTTTGCCCATCCGTGATCGCGCTTAACTGTAATTTAAGCGCCTGTGGTCATGCTTCAGCAAGGAGGATCAGCGATGACGAAACCTCAGATCATTGAGAACCAACATGGAACGGTCTTAGCGGTGCTTCCTGGTATCACCGCCGTTCTTTTGAACTTTGACGGTGGGTGGGAGGTAGGTCAGTTCAACCAAGATGGCGGTAGGTCGCGCGCGCTTGTGGAGCGCGACATCATGAAAGCATTCCCCGAGGTATCTTGGGCACCGCTCATGCACCGTCGGCAGGAGCGGGAAAGGTTGGTGGAGGGTCGAGATCGGGGGCTTTTTAAGCGCTAATGGACTGTGCGTTCGTATCACGAGGGAAGCCTCGCCGGAGCAGATGCATCTCAGCTGATAGAGTTCAGGCCTAGCCCGCGTGATTTCAGCTAGTTTTGCGCACCATTTTGCGCATCATTTTGCGCACCACCGCTCAAACATAACCTGATTTTGTTCGATTTTTTTTACCGTTCTCGCTGCATGGAGCGCGTCACCCGCTCCAATCCTCCAGACCGATGATCCGACCGCACTTGGCGGCTCTTCCCGCATGTCGGCCGTGCAACGCACGCTGCGGTGACGATCCGTTAATCATTCCCGAGGACTATCCGACAGCTCAGCGCCCGCTCATCGCAGGCCCTCTGCATTGGAGACGATCATGTCCACCGAATTCCCGTTCCGCGCCTCGAGCATCGGCTCCTCCGGCCCCGCCATCCAGAGCATCGTCGTCACCCCCTCCGACAGCGCCGACCTGCCCGTCGCGGTCCGCGCGGTCACGATCAACGCGCCGGGCACGATCGCGTGGATCAACTGGACCGGCGTCGCCTGCATGACCGGGCCGCTGCCCGCCGGGACCTACACCATGGCGGCGGCGCGCATCCGCGCGACCGGCACGACCGCCACCGGCATCACGGGCTGGGTCTGATGCTGGGCATCGGTCTCGGCATCGCGCCCGTCCGTCCCGGCCCCGGCTCTGGCCCCGGTCCCGGCGAGGCCGAGCCGCCCGCCCCGGAGCCCGCGATCGCCAACGGTCGGTTCGACACCGACCTGACGGGGTGGAGCTGCTTTGCGACCGCCCCCGCGGACGGGACGGTCCTGCGCCACGACACCTGCATGACGCGGACCGCCGACGGGTTCCTGCGGCTGACCGCGCTGCCGGAGGGCCGCTTCCCGCAGGCGCAGACGCCGGTCTCCGGCCTGACGGTCGGCCGGACATACACCGTCACCATCACGCATGCCTCGCGGCCCGAACGGGGCGCCGCCGTCCGCATCGCCGAGACCGGCGGCCTGGCGCCGACCGGAATCGTGGCCGAGGCGACCGGCATCCTCGATCCCGGTCCCCAGGCCCTGACCTTCACCGCGACCCGGACGACGCATCACCTGCTGCTGACCGCAGGAGTCGAGACCCCCGGCGCGTTCAGCGATTTCGACGACATCGGCATCCGATCCGGCGCGGTCGCCGCGCCCGCGGCATCGCTCAACGCGCTTTATGGCACCGGTCCGGGCCAGATCCCGATGCGGCACGTGTTCAGCGCCGCGCGGCTGACCGCGACGGGCCATCTGCTGTCCTCGGTGAACGCGGGAGGGGCCGGGGCGCTGCTGAACCTGACGCCCGGCTCGGTCGCGGTCCCGGTGACGGGCGGGCGTCTGGACCTGCAGCCGGCGATGAACCTGCGGCTGAGCGGCACGACCACGGCGACCCGTCCCGACCTGATCGGCACGCGCGTCTTCATCGTGGCCGACCTGCGCGGGCTGACGGTCGATCAGTATCTGATGGGCAACGGCTCTCCGCAGATGAACGTGTGGATCGCGGCGGGCGGCGCAAGCCTGCGCGTGAACCGCCGCAATCCCGCCACCAACGCCTTCGAGACGGTCAGCGTCGCGCTCAGCCCCGCGCTGATCGGCGCACGGCGCCTTTACGAGATCGAGTTCTCGCCCAGCACGATCAGCGTCTTCGTGAACGGCGTGCTGCGCGGCTCCGCCTCGCACCGCTTCTCGGAACTCAGGATGTGGGACTTCGCGGCCGGGCAGAACCCTGCCAACGGCAACGGCCTGAATGCCTGGGTCAGCGAGGTTCTGATGCTGCTTCAGGGCGGCGAGCATGCCGCCAATGTCGCCACGATCCGCCAGCGGCTGACCGAGATCCACGCCGTCGGATCATGAGGCGCCCGCGCGGTTTTTCCGCCTTGGGGTGTGCGATGCGCGGAACATGCGCGCCCCGACCCGGTTGTGCTCGGGCCACAGCAAGGAGACATGGCATGCTCAAGTTCATCGGCGGCACCATCGGCGTCATCTTCATCATCGGCCTGCTGGTCGTGATCGGCATCCTGTCGCTGATCTTCTGAGACGCACCGGACGGCCCGCATGAAAAGACCCCGCCCGGTCGTCCGGGCGGGGTCTTTTCATGTCCGTGACCGGACGGATCAGGCGCGCAGGCGGCCGCCCGTGGCCTTCTCGACCTTCTCGACGATCTTGCGGCTGACCGCCTCGATATCGGCATCGGTCAGCGTCTTGTCGCGCGGCTGCAGGCGCACGGTGATGGCCAGCGACTTCTGGCCGCCCTCCAGCCCCTGGAACTGGTCAAAGACGGACACGCCCGCGATCAGCGCCTTGTCGGCCCCGGCGGCGGCGTTGACCAGGGTCAGCGCCTCGACCCCCGCATCCACAACGAAGGCGAAATCGCGATCGACGGCCTGCAGTTCGGACAGCTCCAGCGCGGGGCGCGTGGGCGTCTTGACCTTGGGGAAGGGCACCGCGGCCAGCTGGATCGTGAAGCCCACGGCCGGCCCCTTGACGTCCATCTGACGCAGGACCCCGGGGTGGATCTCGCCGAAGGTTGCCAGCACGTTCGGACCCAACGCGATATTGCCAGCACGCCCCGGATGCCACCAGCCATCCAGCTTGCGGTTGATCTGCGCACGCGCTGGCGCGCCGATGGCGTTCAGGATCGCCTCGGCATCGGCCTTGGCGTCATAGAGGTCCACCTTGCGGCGGCTGCCGAAGGGATCGCGCGGCGCGGTCTGGCCGACCAGCAGCCCGCTGATGCGAACCGCCTGATCGCCCGGCTCTCCGCCCGAGAAGACCGGGCCCAGCTCGAACAGCGCCAGATCGGCGAAGCCGCGCGCCTGGTTGCGCGCCGCGGCCTGCAGCAGGCCGGGCAGCAGGTCGGGGCGCAGATGGCTCATCTCGCTGCTGATCGGGTTCTCGACGCGCACCGCATCGTCCCCGCCGCCGAACAGCGCCGCCGAGGCCTGGTCGATGAAGCTGTAGGTCACGCATTCGTTGTAGCCCAAGGCCGCCGCCATGCGCCGTGCCGTCTTCTCGCGGACCTGCAGGGGCGTCAGCACGGGCTTTGGCACCCCGGCCTGGGCCCGCAGCAGGGGCTTGCCCTGCAGCTTGGTCAGGCTGGCGATGCGGGCGATCTCCTCGACCAGGTCGGCCTCGCCCAGCACGTCGGGACGCCAGGAGGGGACATGCGCCATCTCGCCCTCCAGCCGGAACCCCAGGGCCTCAAGCGTGGCGCGCTGATCGGCCTCGTCGATATCCATGCCGACCAGGCGGCTGGTGCGTGCGGGGTCCAGGCGATAGGCGCGGCCCGTGTCGGGCAGCGCGCCGGCACTCACCACCTCGGAGGCCTCGCCACCGCAGAGGTCCAGCACCATGCGCGTGGCCAGCTCCAGCCCCGGCAGGGTGAAGGCCGGGTCGATGCCGCGTTCAAAGCGATAGCGCGCATCGCTGTTGATCTTCAGCGCGCGGCCGGTGGCGGCGGTGCTGATCGGATCGAAATAGGCGGCCTCGATGAAGACGTCGCGCGTCTCCTCGGACGCGCCCGATGCCGCACCGCCCATGATGCCCGCGATGCTCTCGATGCCATTGTCGTCGCAGATCACCACCGCGCCTTCGGGCAGGGCATAGGTCCTGTCGTCCAGCGCCACCAGCTCCTCTCCGGCCCGTGCGCCGCGCAGGACCAGGTCGCCCGCGACCTTGGCCGCGTCGAAGACATGCAGCGGCCGGTTCAGGTCGAAGGTGAAGAAGTTGGTGATGTCCACCAGCGCGTTGATCGGGCGCAGGCCGATGGCACGCAGGCGCTTCTGCAGCCAGGCGGGCGACGGACCGTTCGTCACGCCCCGCACCACGCGGCCCGCGAAGAACGGCGCCTTGGCGGCCACGCCCGTCTCGATGGTCACGCCCACCGGGCAGGGGAAGGTGCCGGGAACCGGCTCCACCGCCACCGGCTTCAGCACGCCCAGACCGCGCGCGGCCAGATCGCGGGCGATGCCGTGCACGCCCAGGGCGTCGGGGCGGTTCGGGGTGATCTTGATGTGGATCATCGGGTCGATCTTCTCGGGCGCGTTCTGCGCCAGCCAGTCGACGAAGCGCTGTCCGACCTCGCCCGAGGGCAGCTCGATGATGCCGTCATGTTCTTCGGACAGCTCCAGCTCGCGTTCGCTGGCCATCATCCCGTGGCTTTCGACGCCGCGGATCTTGCCCACGCCAAGCGTCGTGTCGATGCCGGGGACGTAATCGCCGGGCTTGGCCAGCACCACCGTGATGCCGGCCCGCGCATTGGGGGCGCCGCAGACGATCTGCTTCTCGCCCTCGTCGGTCATCACCCGGCAGACGCGCAGGCGGTCGGCGTCGGGATGCTGTTCGGCGTGGTCGATCCGCGCCAGGGTGAAGCTGCCCAGCTTCGCGGCGGGGTCCGCGATCTCCTCGACCTCCAGGCCCAGGTCGGTCAGCGCCTCGGCGATCTGATCGAGGGTGGCGGTGGTATCCAGGTGCTCCTTGAGCCAGGAGAGGGTGAACTTCATGGCGTCTGCCTTCCGGGTCGGCCCGCGCGGGGACTTTGCCGCCTTGAACCGTGCCATGCGCTCTGGGTCAAGCCGGATCGGCGGATTTCCGTGGATCGCGCGCCATTCGCGCGCTTGCGGCATGGCCTGCACGGTGCGACTGTGCAGGCCAAGCAACCCGAAGGTGTCATCATGAGTCTCATGTCCCGTCTTGCCCCCCTGCCGCTGCTGGTCCTGGCCGCCCTGCCCGCACAGGCGCAGGAGACCCCGGCCGAGCCCCTCTGCTCGGGTCAGCCCGCCACCTGGCTGGGCGAGGGCCCCGAGGGCAGCGACATCACCGCGACCGGTGCCGCCCTGTCGCGCCAGATGAGCACGACGGCGAGCACCAGCCCCTATGCGATGTTCCGCGTGACCGGCGCCATGCAGGCCCTGCGCCTGGAGGCGATGTCGGATGCCGATCCGTCGCTGCGGCTGGAGACGCCGGAGGGCGATCTGCTGGCCGAGAACGACGACGCGGTCGGCCTGAATTCGCGCATCGAGCAGTCGGTGGGACCGGGCGACTATTGCGTGCGGCTGGTCCCGGTGGGCGCCACGGACATGACCGCGACGGTGCAGCTGACTCGCCCCGAGATGCCCGCCCTGCTGCAGGACCCGGTCGACACCACCATCGCGGCCTGCACCGCCGAGACCCCGGCCGAGCCACTGGCTGAGGGCATGCTGGACGCGGCCCTGCCCGCGCGGGCCGAGACCGACGGCGCGGTACGCTATCTGCGCTTCTCGCTGGAACAGAACGCGTCCCTGACACTGCGCGCGGTCAGCGAGGGGCTGGACCCGAACGTGGTCCTCTTCGACGGCGCGGGCACGCAGATCGCGGCCAATGACGATGCCGACGGGCTGAACGCGCGGCTGGACTTTCCGAACGGGCTGACGGCGGGCGACTATTGCCTGGGCGTCGCGCCGATCTCGGCCGGGGAAGGCACGATCACCGTCAGCGCCGAGGCGCTGGACCGCGACAGCTACCTGCGCGCCGCCTGGCGCAAGGGAGAGCTGGCGCCGCCGCTGGACGGCGACTATCCGATGCAGCAGATCGACCTGGCCGCCGACCGCGAGACCGTGGTCCTGCAGGACGGCAGCGCGCAATGGCTGAGCTTCGCGCTGGAGCGCGAGACGGCCCTGGTCGTCGGCGCCTATGGCGCGCTGGTGGGCGTGGACGCCAAGCTGGCCCTCTTCGCGCAGGACGGGTCTGTCGTGGCCGATGCCGACGACACCGACGGCAGCCTGGATGCGCGGTTGGGCCCGGTCGTCCTGGCGCCGGGGCGCTATCGGCTGGCGCTGACGGATGTGAACCGCCCCGATCAGCCGGGCGCTCCGATCCGTCCCGTGGGCCTGGTCTTCGAGCGGTTCGAGCGCGTCGACTGAGCCCGCGCCGACCGGGTCTTGCGTGACGGGCGGACGTTCCTATCTCTCTGATGCGCCCGGATGGCGGGCGCATTAGGGAACAGGAGGCCCTTGCGGATGGATGTGCAGCGCGAATTGCTGATCGAGCAGCGGGTGACCAACGAGGCCAAGTCGCCGCTGATCGCCTATCTGCTGCTGATCTTCCTCTGGGGGTTCGGCGTGCACCGCATGTATCTGGGCCGCTGGATCAGCGGACTGTTCATGCTGGCGATCTGGGGCATCGGCTGGCTGACGGCGCCGATCGTGATCGGCTGGCCGGCGGTGGGTTTCGTGGTGCTGTGGTGCATCATCGACCTGTTCCTGATCCCCGGAATGGTCCGCGCCGACCGCGAGGACATCCGGCGGCGGCTGCGCTGACAGGGCGTTAACCGGATGGTGACGTTTCCGTGATCTGATGCCCGGGATCATGTTATGGCGGTGATCATCACCGCCATTTTCCTTTTGAACCGGAGATTTCACCGTGCGCCTTGATACCCACCAACAGATCCTGATCGAACAGCGTGTCACGAACGACGCAAAGTCGCCCGTGATCGCCTATCTTCTGCTGGTCTTCCTCGGGGGGTTCGGTGCGCACAGGTTCTATCTTGGCAAGACCGGGACAGCCGTCACGATGCTGATCCTGTGGATCCTGGGCTGGGTCACCGCGATCATCGGCATCGGACTGATCCTGCTGGCTGCGGTCGGCATCTGGGCCTTTGTCGACCTGTTCCTGATACCGGGGATCATCCGCGCCGATCAGCAGGCCCTGCGCCAGAAGCTGGCCTTCGAGATGGGGGCCTATGCGGCGCCGGTCGCCCCAGCCCTGTCGGCGTCCTCCGGGGCGATGCCTGTCACCGGCTGACGGCCTGCGCCTGCCACCCTACGAAGGGGCGGCAGGCGCCATTCAGCGCGAGAGACCGCCGCTGACGCTCGGCACGTCGCCCGCGGCGAAGCCGTAATGGCGCAGCCAGCGCAGGTCGCTCTCGAAGAAGGCGCGCAGGTCGGGGATGCCGTATTTCAGCATCGCGATGCGGTCGATTCCCATGCCGAAGGCGAAGCCCTGCCATTGATCCGGGTCGATCCCGCCCGAGCGCAGCACATGCGGATGCACCATCCCCGAGCCGAGGATCTCCAGCCAGGAGTTCCCCTCGCCGATCTTCAGCTGACCGCCCTCCCAGGAGCAGCGGATGTCCACCTCGGCCGAGGGTTCGGTGAAGGGGAAATGCGACGCGCGGAAGCGCAGCTCGACCGAGGGCACCTCGAAGAAGGCCCGGCAGAACTCCTCCAGCGTCCATTTCAGATGCGCCATGGAGATGTCGCGGTCGATGGCCAGGCCCTCGATCTGGTGGAACATCGGCGTGTGCGTCTGGTCCATGTCCATGCGATAGACGCGGCCCGGCGCGATGACGCGGATGGGCGCGCCGTGATCCTGCATGGCGCGGATCTGGACCGGCGACGTATGCGTGCGCAGCACATGCGGCGGGCGGTCGTCGCCCGGCGCGCGGTGCATGAAGAACGTGTCGTGCTCCTGCCGCGCGGGATGTTCGGGGGCGATGTTCAGCGCGTCGAAATTGTACCAGTCGCTCTCGACCTGCGGCCCTTCGGCGACGGCAAAGCCCATGTCGGCGAAGATCGCGGTGACCTCGTCGGTGACCTGGCTGATCGGGTGGATCGACCCCTGGCGGCGCGGACGGCCCGGCAGGGTCACGTCCAGCCATTCGTCGCGCAGGCGCGCGTCCAGCGCCGCATCCTCCAGCGCCAGCTTGCGGGCGCGCAGGGCGGCGTCGATCTCGTCGCGGATCTGGTTCAGCGCCTTGCCGGTGGTCTGGCGCTCCTCCGGGGACATGCGGCCCAGCTCGCGCATCATCAGGCTCAGCTCGCCCTTCTTGCCGAGGGCGGCCAGGCGCACCTCCTCGATGGCCTGAGGGTCGGAGGCGGCAGAAATGCGGTCCAGCCATTGCTGGCGCAGGGGGGTCAGATCGTCCATCGCGGGGCCTTTCCTGGTTGCGCCCGCGTTAGCATGGCCGGGCGCGCGGGGTAAAGACCGCGCGCCCGTGCCGCCTTATTTCCAGATGTCGCGGTTCACGCCCGGCGCGATGCCGGGGTGATCGGCGATGCGGAAGGTCGGCTGACGCCCGGCCTTCCTCTGGCGCAGATAGTCGCGGGTGACGATCGAGACCGTCCCCGACAGCGCGACGATGGCGATCAGGTTGATCGTGGCCATCAGCCCCATGCTGGCATCGGCGAAGTTGAAGACGGTCGTGACCGCCTGCAGCGAGCCCCAGACCACCATGGCCAGCGCCGCGACGCGCAACACCAGGATGCCCGGCTTGCCCGCGCCCAGATAGACGACGGCGTTCTCGGCATAGGTGTAGTTGCCGATGATCGTGGTGAAGGCGAAGAAGAAGATCGCCACCGCGACGAAGATCTGCCCGAAGCCGCCGAAATGGTCGGTCAGCGCGGCCTGGGTCAGGGCGACGCCGGTCAGCTGCTCCGAGGGCATCACATCGGCCAGCAGGATCATCACCGCCGTGGCCGTGCAGACCAGGATGGTGTCGATGAACACGCCCAGGGCCTGCACGAAGCCCTGGCTGGACGGGTGGTGCGGGTCAGGGGTGGCGACGGCCGCGATGTTGGGGGCCGAGCCCATGCCCGCCTCGTTGGAAAACAAGCCGCGCTTGACCCCGTTCAGCATGGCGGCCATCACGCCGCCCGCGACGCCGCCCACCGTCTCCTGCAGGCCGAAGGCCGAACGGACGATGCCGGCGAGGATGCCCGGCACCTCGGTGATGTTCATGACCAGGATGATGGCCGCGGCCAGCAGGTAGAGGCCCGCCATGATCGGCACGACGAACTGCGCGGTCCGTGCGATCTGGGGGATGCCGCCGAAGATGATGATGCCCGACAGGACCGCCACGCCGATGCCCACCGTGGCCGAACTGACGCCGAAGGCGCTGGAGACCGCCTCGGCGATGGAGTTGGCCTGGACCGCGTTGAAGACCAGGCCGAAGGCGATGATCAGCGCGACCGCGAACAGCGCCGCCAGCCAGGGCAGGCCCAGGCCGCGGGCGATGTACTGCGCGGGCCCGCCGCGATACATCCCGTCCGCGCCGTGCACCTTGTAAAGCTGCGCCAGCGTCGATTCCGCATAGGCCGTGGCCATGCCGACCAGCGCCACCATCCACATCCAGAAGATCGCGCCCGGCCCCCCCAGGGTCAGCGCCACCGCGACGCCCGCGATGTTGCCGGTGCCCACGCGGCTGGCCAGCGACACGGACAGCGCCTGGAAGGGCGTGATGCCGTTGGTGTCGACCTCTCCGGTGCCGCGCACGCAGCGCCACATCTCGGGGAAGTGCAGGAACTGGACCAGGCCCAGCCTGAGCGTGAAGAAGATGCCCACGGCCAGCAGGCCGTAGATCAGGACGTAATTCCAGAAGATGTTGTTCAGGAAATCGACGATGGCGGTCATGATGGACTCCGCTGCCTGTTCATGCGGCAGCATGTAACAGCCATGTGAGCGACCGCAAGCCGCTTAGTCGCGCGGCGTCACCGTCAGCCAGACCCCGCCCTCGGGGCGCAGCGTCAGGATCATCCGCGGCTGCGGCTCGCGCCCCGGCACGCGGGCAAAGCGGAAGCGCGCCAGCAGGGTGGCCAGGATGATCACCGCCTCCTGCAGGGCGAAGCTGGCGCCGATGCAGATGCGCGGCCCCGCTCCGAAGGGCAGGAAGGCGTATCGGTCCGGCGCGGTCATGAAGCGGTCGGGGTCGAAGGCGTCGGGCCGCTCCCACAGCAGGTGGTGGCGGTGCAGCGCATAGACCGGCATCATCACCGTGTCGCCCGGCCGGATCTCGCGCCCGCAGAGCGTGTCGGGGCCTTGGGCCGTGCGCGACAGGAAGGCCGCGGGGGGATAGAGGCGCAGCGTCTCGTTCACGATGCGCATGGTCAGGGGCAGCGCGCCCAGATCGGCGGCGGTGGCGGCACGACCGCCCAAGGCACGGCGCGCCTCTTCGGCGGCGGCCTCCTGGATGTCAGGGGCGAAGGCCATCAGATAGAGCGCCCAGGCCAGCGTCAGGGCGGTCGTCTCATGACCCGCCACGATGAAGGTCAGCAGGTTGTCGCGCAGCTCGTCGCGGGTCATCGTGCGGCCGGTCTCGGGGTCCTGCGCCACCAGCAGCAGGTCCAGCAGATCGGGCGCCCCTTCGGTCCGGGCCGCATCGGCGCGCGCGGCGATGGAGCGGTCGGCCAGCGCCTTCATCCGCTTCAGCCCCGGCCCCGCGAACAGCCGCCCCGGACGCGGCAGCCAGGCCGGCAGGCCCAGCACGTCCATCAGCGACAGCTTCGCGGTCTGCGCGATATAGGCGTCGATCGACTGATGCACCGCGTCGCGGTCGAACATCCCGTCGCCCGAGAAGGTCACGTCGGAGATGACATCGAAAGTCGCGGCCACCGTCTCCTGGAACAGGTCGACCGGACCGCGCGCGCCCGCCAGGCGGCGGCAGGAGGCCTCGGCCGCGGCGGTCATCACGGGGCCGAGCGCCTCGACATGGCGCTGCGCGAAGGCAGGGGCTGCGGCGCGGCGCTGCCAGCGCCAATGCGCGCCCTCGGCCACGAACAGGCTGTCGCCGATGGCGGGGTTCAGGATCAGCTTGGTCGTGACCGATTTCGGATAATCCTCGACCTTCTCCTTCAGGATGCGGCGCAGGGCGGTAGGGTCCATGACCATGTGCCAGCGCACGCCGGTCTTGCCCGACACGATGGGCTGGCGCGTGGCGATGGCCGGGATCAGCTCCAGCACGTTGCGGCGCGCGGTCATGGCGGTGCCCCACAGGCCCAAGGGCACGGTGGCCAGCGGCACCTTGGCGGGATCGGCTTGCGGCATGTCGAACATCGGCGCGGCCCCTGCGCTGTGGTGTCCCCCCAAGCTGGGGGCCGCGGGGCGCCGGGTCAACCGCCGCGGCCGGGACCGGTTGTCGCGGGCGCTCAGGCGCCGATCAGCTCGGACTGGCGCACGATGACCTCGGCCTGCTTGATCGAGGCGATGTCGACCAGCCGCCCGCGAAAGACCGTCGCCCCCGCCCCTTCGGCCTTGGCCTTCTCCATCGCGGCCAGGATGTCGCGCGCCTCCTGCACGGCGGCCTCGGAGGGCGAGAATACCTCGTTGGCCAGCGCCACCTGACTGGGATGGATCGCCCATTTACCGACCATGCCCAGGGTCGCGCTGCGCAGCGCCTGCGCGCGGAAACCCTCGGGGTCGCTGAAATCGCCGAAGGGGCCGTCCACCGGCAGCAGGCCATGCGTGCGGCAGGCCGCGACGATGGCCGCCTGCGCCCAGTGCCACGGGTCGGACCAGTGCCGCTGCCCCTCGCGCAGCATGTAATAGTTCTCCTGCGTGCCGCCGATTCCGGTCGTGGCCATGCCCATGGATGCGGCGAAATCGGCGGCGCCGAGGCTCATCGCCCTGAGGCGCGGCGAGGCGGCGGCGATTTCCTCGACATGGCTGATGCCGGCAGCGGATTCGATGATGACCTCGAAGGTGATCGGCTTCGTGCGCCCCTTCGCGCGCTCGATCGCGGTGACCAGCGCGTCCACGGCATAGATGTCGGCCGCGCAGCCGGCTTTGGGGATCATGATCTGGTCCAGCCGGTCGCCCGCCTGCTCCAGCAGGTCGACCACGTCGCGATACCAGAAGGGCGTGTCCAGCCCGTTGATGCGCACCGACAGCGTCTTGGTGCCCCAGTCCACGTCGCCGATCGCCGCGATGATGTTGGCGCGTGCCTGGTCCTTGTCGGCGGGCGCGACCGAATCCTCCAGGTCCAGGTTGATCACGTCGGCGGCGGAGGCGGCCATCTTGGGAAACAGCGCCGGGCGCGAGCCGGGACCGAACAGCTGGCAGCGGTTCAGGCGTGCGGGCGGCAGGGGTTGCTGGCGGAAGCTCATGGCAGGGTCCAGTTCGAAAAGATTTGCGTCGCAACAAGCAATAAAGTTGCGCTGCGGTTGCGGCAAGATGTTTTTCCGCAATGCGGCATCGGGCGCGGTTCTTGACGCAGCGGGGCTTTGGGCGCAGGACCGGGCCCGAACACGCGACGGCACGGAGGCAGCGATGACGCGGACGGTCTATGTGAATGGCGACTATCTTCCCGAGGATCAGGCCACGGTGTCGGTCTTCGACCGGGGGTTCCTGATGGCCGACGGCGTCTATGAGGTGGTCAGCGTCCTGGGCGGCAGGCTGATCGATTTCGACGGGCATATGGTCCGGCTGAAGCGGTCGCTGTCGGAACTGTCCATCGCCAATCCGCTGTCGGATGACGACTATCTGGCCGCGCATCGCGCGCTGGTGGCGCGGAACGCCATCACCGACGGGCTGGTCTATCTGCAGGTGACGCGGGGCAATCCCGGTGACCGGGATTTCGCCTATCCGTCCGCGGACACCGCGCCGACGGTGGTGATGTTCACCCAGGCCAAGCCCGGCCTGGCCGACGCCCCCGCGGCCCGGACCGGCTGGAGCGTGGTCAGCGTCGAGGACCTGCGGTGGGGTCGGCGCGACATCAAGACGGTGCAGCTTCTCTATCCGTCCATGGCCAAGATGGAGGCCAAGGCGCGCGGCGCGGACGACGCCTGGATGGTCGAGGACGGGCGCGTGACCGAGGGGACCTCGAACAACGCCTATATCGTCACGGGCAACACCATCGTCACGCGCGAGCTGAGCCACGACATCCTGCACGGCATCACCCGCGCGGCGGTCCTGCGCTTTGCCCGCGAGGCGCAGATGCAGGTCGAGGAGCGCAGCTTCACCATCGCCGAGGCGCAGGCGGCGGACGAGGCGTTCATCACCTCGGCCTCGGCCTTCGTGATGCCGGTCGTGTCGATCGACGGGGCGCGCGTGGGGGCGGGCACGGTCGGCCCGGTGGCCACCCGCCTGCGCGAGATCTATCTGGAGGAAAGCCTGAAGACCGCGGTCTGAGTTGCGTCCCGCGACGGCGGGGGGCCAGCCCCCCGCACCCCCCGGCGTCGCGCGGGCCTAGAGGCCGCTTTCCGCCAGCACCCGCGCGATCACGGGTGCCAGGCGTTCAGCCCAGAGCGCTTGGCCCTCGGGGCTGGCGATCAGGTCGTTCCGCACCTCGATCAGCATGTTGGGGCGGCCATGGGCCAGGCCGTGGCGGTCGATGCTGTCGCCGTCCAGATGGCCGTCATAGGGCTGGTTCTCTCCGGTGATCCAGCCCTGGTCGCGGCAGGCAGCGACCATCGCCGGCCCCAGACGCGCGTCGCGATGCGAATAGAGGATGCCCACCTGCCACGGACGCGGCGGCCGCCCGCGCAGCTGCGGCGTGAAGCTGTGGATCGCGCAGAGGCAGCGGGCCGAATGGCGCGCGGCCAGTGCCGCCAGCGCGGCGTGATAGGGCCGGTGCAGCCGGTCCAGCCGGCGTTCGCGCTCCGCCGCATCCGCGTCGCGGTTGGCCGGGATCACCGTCCCGTCATAGAGGCGCATCAGCAGGGTCGGGTCGTCCTCGCCCCGGTTCGGGTCGATCACCAGCCGCGAGAAGTCCGACAGGATCGCGGGCGCGTCCATCCGCCGCGCCAGGGCCCGCGTCAGGCCCGCGGCCCCCACGTCATAGGCGATGTGCCGCGCCATGTCGGCGGGCGCGATGCCCAGATCGCCGCCCCCCACCCAGTCCGGCACGCGGTTCGTCGCGTGATCGCAGGTGATGAGCCATCGCGAGGGCCGGTCCGCGCCCTCGATGTGGAAAGCCGTCGTGGTGCTGTCATCGGTCATGGTGCAGGCTGTCTACGACGGATGGCGGACAGACGCCAGTTGCCCCAGCGTCCCCTTTGGGGCATAGGTAGCGCTAAACCTGAGACAAGGGCGGGATGATGAGACGACATCGCAACGTGAAGATCGTGGCAACCCTGGGACCGGCATCCTCGACCAAGGAGGTCATCCGGTCGCTGTTCGATGCCGGGGCCGACGTGTTCCGCCTGAACATGAGCCATGGCAGCCATGACGACCACCGCGCCCGCTACGACACGATCCGCGAGATCGAGGCCGAGACCGGCCGTCCCATCGCCATCCTGGCCGACCTGCAGGGCCCCAAGCTGCGCGTGGGCCAGTTCCTGGCCGGCGCCCACGACCTGGAGGAGGGCGATGCGTTCCGCTTCGACCTGTCCCCCGAGCCGGGCGACAGCCACCGCGTCCAACTGCCCCATCCCGAGATCTTCGCGGCCCTGATCGAGGGGTCCGAACTGCTGGTCAATGACGGGAAGATCCGCCTGACGGTGCAACGCTGCGGCCCCGACTTCGCCGATTGCACGGTCACCGTGGGCGGCACGATCAGCGACCGCAAGGGCGTGAACGTCCCCGACGTGGTGCTGCCGCTGGCCGCGCTGTCGGAGAAGGACCGGGCGGATCTGGAATTCGCCTGCCAGCTGGGCGTCGACTGGCTGGCGCTGTCATTCGTGCAGCGCGCCGAGGACGTGGAGGAGGCCAAGGTCCTGGCCCAGGGCCGCGCCGCCGTCCTCTCCAAGATCGAGAAGCCGGCCGCCGTGCGCGCCTTCGACGAGATCCTGAAGGCCTCCGACGGCATCATGGTCGCGCGCGGCGATCTGGGGGTCGAGCTGCCGGTCCACTCCGTCCCGCCGATCCAGAAGCGCCTGGTCCGCCTGTGCCGCAGCGCGGCCAAGCCGGTGATCGTCGCGACGCAGATGCTGGAATCGATGATCGACAGCCCGATGCCCACCCGCGCCGAGGTCAGCGACGTCGCCAACGCCATCTATGAGGGCGCCGACGCCGTCATGCTCTCGGCCGAGAGCGCGGCGGGCAGCTATCCGGTCGATGCGGTGCGCACGATGGACAACGTCGCGCGCTCGGTCGAGGCGGACCCGAACTATCGCTCGATCATCGAGGCGGCGCGCAAGGCCAGCCTGTCCTCGGTCCCCGACGCCATCGTGACCGCCGCCCGCGAGATCGCCGAGACGACCGACGTGGCCGCGATCTGCGCCTTCACGCAATCGGGCAAGACCGTCAGCCTGGTCGCCCGCGAACGCCCCCGCGTCCCCATCCTGGCGCTGAGCCCGATCGAGGCCGTGACGCGGCGCATGGTGCTGACCTGGGGCACGCATTGCGTGATCACGCCCCGCCTGTCGCGCTTCAAGGAGGCGGTCGTGAACGGCACCCGCGCGGCGCGCGAATACGGATTCGCGGACGAATCGCGCAAGGTCGTGGTGATGGCCGGGGTGCCCTTCAACGTGCCCGGCACCACCAACATCCTGCGCATCGCGCCCTGCGATGACCGCTTGATCTTCGCCACCGACCCGGAATAACGCTGAAGGCTGAAAACCTGGGGGTGGCGATGTCCGATCTTCTTCTGCTGGCGGGGCTTGCGCTCTGCGTGCTCTCCGTGGTGCTGGCGGTGGTCCAGCTGCTGCAGACGCAGCCGCCGCGCGCGGCCGTGCTGGCCCTGCTGGGCGGCATCGTGCTGATCTTTGCGGGGGCCCATCTGGACCCCGCCCCCTTCGGCGTCGACACCATCCCGGCCGCGCTGCGCGGCGCGACGGGGATGCAGACCGCGCCCTGACCCCTTGCCATGAGGCGCGCGCCTGTGTATGGCGACGCTTCCGTTCCCGCGCGGCCGGCCGACATGGCATTGCCGAGCCGCGCGTTCACTCTGATGAAGGAGATGAAAATGCCGAAGATGAAGACCAAATCCGCTGCCAAGAAGCGGTTCTCGTTCACGGCCTCGGGCAAGGTGAAAGCCGGCCAGGCCGGCAAGCGCCACGGCATGATCAAGCGCACGACGAAGTTCATTCGCGACGCGCGCGGCACCACCGTCCTGTGCGACGCGGATGCCAAGATCGTCAAGAAATACATGCCCTACAACCGCTGATCGAGGACTGAACAATGGCACGAGTCAAATCCGGCAAGGTCACCCACGCCCGCCACAAGAAGGTCCTGGATCAAGCCAAGGGCTATTACGGCGCCCGTTCGCGGAACTTCCGCACCGCCACCCAGGCCGTCGACAAGGCGAACCAGTACGCCACCCGCGACCGCAAGACCCGCAAGCGCAACTTCCGCGCCCTGTGGATCCAGCGCATCAACGCCGCCGTCCGTCTGGTCGACGCCGAGATGACCTATTCGCGCTTCATCAACCTGCTGTCGAAGGCCGGCATCGAGGTTGACCGCAAGGTCCTGGCCGACCTGGCCGTGAACGAGCCCGACGCCTTCGGCGCGATCGTGGCCCAGGCCAAGGCTGCCGCCTGATCATCCCTGCCGGGCCGCGTCGCGCGGTCCGTCCGGAAGGCAAGGGAAGGCCCGCACCCGCGATGACGGGGGCGGGCCTTTCGCATGGGAACCTTTCGCGTACGACGGATGTTGGTCCGACATCACCACTGCAACGAAGGAGTGTCCCCCATGGGCGAGATGACCGACAAGGCCAAGGCTGCCGGAAACAAGCTGGCGGGCAGCATCAAGGAAGGCGTCGGCAAGATGACCGACAACGAGCGCCTCGAGGCCGAGGGCAAGGCCCAGCAGGCCAAGGGCACGGCCCAGAACGTGTCGGGCACCATCAAAGGCAAGATGGGCAACGACATCTGATCACGCCTCGCCATCCGCGGTCCGGATGGCGCGCGATCGTGATCATCGCTCCGGAGGGTCCTCGTGCAACCGCACGGGGACCCTTTCTTCTGAGGTGCGGTCCGCCGCCCTGCCGCGCGACGCCGGGGGGTCCGGGGGGCTGGCCCCCCGGCCCGTCGCGGGACGCAGATGGCGCCTCAGGCCCGGCGCAGCTTGCGGAAGGCGGCCGAGGCGCCCCAGCCCGCCGCCACCGCCACCGCCAGCGACATCAGCCCGTAGAGCAGCGGCTGATCGAAGGCCAGCCGATAGAGCCAGCGTTCCAGACCGACTTTGCGCACCTGGATCGCCGCGCCATAGGCGTCCATGACCGCCCCCTCGCGCAGCAGGAAGATCCGCGCCCGGTAATCCCCCTCGACCAGGTTGGCGGGCAGGCGGATGTCGGTGCGGAACAGCGTATCCTCGACCAAGGTCACCGATCCCTCCTCCAGCCGGTAATGGCCGTTCTGCTGACGCAGACGGATCAGCGCCTCGGTATAGGGGCGGGCGTCGTCGACCTCCTGCGCGCCGCCGAAGGCCCGCAGCACCAGCGGCAGCGAGATCCGATAGCGGTTGTCCCAGTCCGGCGACAGGATCTGGGCCAGGGGCCGGGTCGTCGCCACCGCATAGAAGCTGGGCGCAGCGCCCACATCGACCCGCTCGGTGTTCACCCAGATCCCGAATCGGCGCGCCCTCTGCCAGATGGTCAGGGGCTGGGAGGGGGCCTCGATGGTCACGATCACGTCCAGCGGCCCGTTCGGGATCGGCGTCTCGCGCCGCACCGCGCCATAGATCAGGATGTCCGACCCGTCGAAGCTGGTGGTGATCGCCACCGCGCTGTTCGACAGGCCCGCCACGACCTGCTCTACCGGGGCTTCGGCCGCATCGGGGGCGGTGGGCAGACCCGGATCGGGAAACAGCGGCCAGCTCTCGGGCGCGGGAACGGGCGGGATCAGCCCGGCCTCGGGCGCGGCAGGCATGGTCGATCCGGCCCCCTGCCCCATCAGCGCGGCGGGCGTCAGCGACAGGATCAGCCCCAGGATCAGCGCGCGCATCACGCCCCCCGCGAGGTGATGACGAACAGGTCGTCCGGCCGCAGGAACAGATCCAGCGCCAGCTTGCCGCAGACCGCCAGCACCAGGAGCGCCAGGAGGATGCGCAGCTGTTCGGCCCGCAGCCTGGCGCCGAGGGTCGTCCCGACCTGCGCGCCGATCACGCCCCCCAGGATCAGCAGCACCGCCAGCATCACGTCCACGGTGTTGTAGTTCACCGCATGCATCAGCGTGGTGAAGGCGGTGACGAAGGTGATCTGGAACAGCGACGTGCCCACCACGACCTTGGTCGGCATGCCCAGCAGATAGATCATCGCGGGTACCATGATGAAGCCGCCCCCGACCCCCATGATCGCCGCCAGCACCCCCACCGCGACCCCCACGATCAGGGGCGGGATGACGCTGATGTAGAGGCCTGAGGCCCGGAACTTGACCTTCAGCGGCCAGCGATGGACCCACATGTGCTGATGCAGGCGCCGCCGCCCGGCGGGCTGACGGGCGCGCAGCAGGGCGCGCAGGCTCTCCTGCAGCATCATCGCGCCGATCAGGCCCAGGAAGACGACATAGCACAGCTGGACGACCAGCTCGACCTGGCCCAGCCTCTGCAGGATGTTGAAGACCAGGACCCCCAGCCCGGAGCCGACCATCCCCCCGGCCAGCAGCACGCCCCCCATGCGGAAATCGACGGTCTTGCGCTTCATGTGGGCCAGCACGCCGGACACCGACGACGCGACCACCTGGTTCGCCCCGGTAGCAACCGCGATGGCCGGGGGGATGCCGATGAAGAACAGCAGCGGCGTGATCAGGAATCCCCCGCCCACGCCGAACAGGCCCGACATGACGCCGACCAGCCCGCCAAGCCCCATCAGGGTGAAGGCATTGACCGAGACCTCGGCGATGGGAAGATAGATCTGCATCGCATCCCGGCCCGTTGCGCACCCCCTCACGATGCATCGGGTCGCGGCCAAGGTCAAACCGCTTCCGCCCCTGCGGCACAGGAACGGGTTGAAGCAGAAAGCCGCCGCCGCTAAGCAGATCGGGTCACATCCGCGTGCGCAGGGGGCGCGGGCTACCGGCACAGGGGACAGGATGCGCATTCTCATCACCAATGACGACGGCATCAACGCACCGGGCCTCGAGGTGCTGCACCAGATCGCGACCGAGCTGGCCGGTCCCCATGGCGAGGTCTGGACCGTCGCCCCCGCCTTCGAGCAGTCGGGCGTGGGCCATTGCATCAGCTATACCCACCCCACCATGGTCGCGCGCCTGTCCGAGCGCCGCTACGCCGCCGAGGGCAGCCCGGCCGATTGCGTGCTGGCGGCCCTGGGGGACATCCTGAAGGTCGCGCCCGACCTGGTCCTGTCCGGCGTGAACCGCGGCAACAACGCCGGCGAGAACGCGATGTATTCCGGCACGATCGGCGGCGCGATGGAGGCCGCGCTGCAGGGCCTGCCCGCCATTGCCCTGTCGCAGTATCTGGGGCCGCGCACCGCCGATCTGGCCGACCCGTTCGAGGGCGCGCGCCGTCACGGCGCCGCCGTGATCCGCCGCCTGTTGGATCACGGCGACTGGAGCGCGGACGCCGACTTCCGACTGTTCTACAACGTGAACTTTCCGCCTGTGCCCGCCGCCGAGGTGCGCGGGCTGCGCGTCGTGCCGCAGGGCCAGCGGCAGGGGTCGCGCTTTGCCGCGGTGCCCTACAGCGCGCCGAACGGGCGGCGCTTCATGTGGATCGCCGGCGGCTCGCAGCAGGCCCCGGCGCGCGACGGGACCGACGTGGCGGCGACCATGGAGGGGTTCGTGTCGGTCACGCCGATGCGGGCCGACCTGACCTGCCACGCGTCGCTGCGCCGGCTGGCCGCGGTCCTGGACGATCCGCTGCCCCAGGCCGCCGAGTGAGCGCGGCACATGAGCGGGGATGACGCCGAACGCAAGATGCGCTTCGTCTATCAGCTGCGCACGCGCGGCGTGACCGACCCGCGCGTGCTGGCCGTGATGGAGGGGATCGACCGCGGCCTTTTCGTGCGCGGCCAGTTCGCCGATCGCGCCTATGAGGACACCCCCCTGCCGATCCCCTGCGGGCAGACGATCAGCCAGCCCTCGGTCGTGGGGCTGATGACGCAGGCGCTGGAGGTCGGGCCGCGCGACACGGTGCTGGAGGTCGGCACGGGTTCGGGCTATCAGGCGGCGGTCCTGTCGGGGCTGTGCCGGCGCGTCTATACCGTCGACCGCCACCGCCGGCTGGTCCAGGAGGCCGAGGCGATTTTCCGCGATCTGGGGCTCTACAACATCATCGCCCAGGTCGCCGACGGCTCGCGCGGGCTGCCCGATCAGGCGCCCTTCGATCGCATCCTGGTGACCGCCGCGGCCGAGGACCCGCCCGGACCGCTGTTGGCACAGCTGAAGATCGGCGGTATCATGGTCGTGCCGGTCGGACAGTCCGACGCGGTCCAGACCCTGATCCGCGTGACGCGGACCCAGGGCGGTTTCGACTACGACGAGCTGCGGCAGGTGCGGTTCGTTCCGCTGGTCGAGGGGTTGGGTCAGACATGACCCCCGGCCACCAGAAGGCAGGCTGAGGACAAGACCATGAGCAGACATGATTTTCGCGCAGGATGCGCGGTGCTGGCCCTGCTGGGGCTGACGGCCTGCGGGGCCGACGGAACCTTCGACCCCGACCTGCGGGGGCTGATGGGCGGCATGGACACCGCGGGCGCGGCCGCCGCCGCCTCGCCCCGCCCCGCCCCGGACGCGCGCGGCGTGATCAGCTTTGCCAACGGCCAGGCCGCGGTCGCCCAGGCCGGAGAGACCCCGGCCGCCATCGCCGCACGCCTTGGCCTGCCCGCTGCGGAACTGGCGGCGCACAACGCCCTTCCGCCCGATGCGCCCCTGCAGGCCGGCGCGGTGCTGGTCCTGCCGCGCGGTGTCGGCGGTGCGGCGCCCGCCACTGGCGGGACCGCTGCGCCGACGGTGGTGACCGATCCCTTTGCCGGGCAGACCGCCGCCGCGGCGCCTGCATCGACGCCGACCGAAGGCGCCCCCGCCAATCCCCGCGAACACGTGGTCGCCGCCGGAGAGACGGCCTGGGCGGTCGCCCGGCGCTACGGCGTCAGCGTGCAGGACCTGGCCAGCTGGAACGGCCTGCCCGCCGACATGAGCCTGCGCACCGGTCAGCGGCTGATCGTCCCGCAGGCGGGCGCGCGGCCCGACACGCTGGCCGTCACCGCGCCCGGCAGCGGCAGCCCGACGCCGCCGCCCCCCTCGGCCGCCCAGCCCCTGCCCGACGAGGATACGCCCACCGCCGACACGCCGACGCCGGAGGTCGCCAGCACCGATCTGGGCGCCACGCGCACGGCGGCATCCACCGGGGGACAGTTCCGCATGCCCGTCGACGGCGCGATCATCCGTGTCTATGAGAAGGGGCGCAACGACGGCATCGACATCGCGGCCCAAGGCGGGGCAAGCGTCGCGGCGGCGGGCGGCGGAGAGGTCGCGGCCATCACCCGCGACAGCGCCGGAACGCCCATCGTCGTGCTGCGCCATGACGGCGGCCTGATGAGCGTCTATGCAAACATGGGCGATGTCGCCGTGGCCAAGGGCGACCGGGTCGACGCGGGCGAGGCCCTGGGCACCGCCGGTCAGGCCGGCTTCGTGCATTTCGAGATCCGTCGCGGCTTCGAGAGCCTGGACCCCGAACCGCTTCTGAACTGAGGCGGTCCGGGGGGCGAGCGTCACAGATGCGTCAGCCGGTCGTCCAGCGCGGCCGCGACCTCGCGGCGCACGACCGCGCGCAGGTTGCCCGAGAATCGGGCGCCCATCTCTCCCTCCAGCTCCTCGCGGATCATCTCCTTCAGGCGCGCGCGCATCGCCGCGTCGTCCATGATCTGATCGACGGTCTGGGTGACGATCTGCGCCACGGGAACCTCGGGAACCGCGGGTGGCACCGGCGCCGGGGCGGCCTGGAGCTCGACCGGATGCGGTGCGGTCAGGGCGGGCGCGACCGAGGTCGGCGCTTCGGACATGGTCGGCGGCATCAGCCGCCACATCAGCCAGTCGCCCCAGGCCGACAGCAGTCGCATCATTCGCGACCGCCGACGGGGCAGCGCAGGCGGGACCTCCGCCTCGACGAAAGGCGAGGCGACGAGTTCGGGCGCGGCCTCGGCGATCAGATCGGGCAGCGGCTCGGCCAGGGGCTGCGTCAGGGCAACCACGCCCTGCCCCGCCGCGGCGCGGCGGACGCGGGGCCGCGGCGCATCCTCCACAACGGCCGCACGGCGCGCATGGGGCCGCAGTTCGATGACCGAGGCGGTCGTGCCGGACAGGATCGCGCGCGGCGACGCATCCTGGCACAGCCGCTGCAGCATGGCATGGGCGTCGGGCTGAACATCGGCGCGGCTGTCCACCATCTGGCGGATATAGCGCATCTGCGCCCGGATCTGCGCGATCTCCTGCGCGGCCTGGCCCAGGGGCTGATCGTCGATCAGCATCGGCGGGGCCGCGGGCGCAGTCGCTGCGGGCTTCGGCGCGCGCTTCCGGGGGGCGGCATCGGATGCCACGGCGGCCTTGGCGCGGCTGCGGCCCGCAGGCTTCGGGGGCGCGGGCTCCGCCGGTTTGGCGGCCTTGGCGCGGCGCGGGGCGGCGGGTTTCGCGACCGCCTCGGCCGCGGGTTTCGCGGCGCGGCTGCGGCGGGGCTTTGCGGCCTCGACGACCGTCGTATCGGTGTCGGTGGCGGGGGTGCGGCGCGCCTTAGCCATGGCGCACCGCCGATGCCGGATCAGTTCCGGCCGATAGCGCGCAGGACGCGGTCGAGGCTCTCGCCCTGCTTGCTGGTTGCGGGCGCATCGCGGACCGCATTGTAATATTGCGATGGGTCATAGGTGGGTATCCCCAGTTGCAGGTTTTCTACCGTCAACAGACCCATAGCAGCCAGAAGTTGATAATGAGCTAACTGGAGATTCGATTCGGCCGAGATCCGGTCGGCCCGCGCCTCGAGCAGCGACTGTTCGGCATCCAGCACGTCCAGCGTCGTCCGCGCGCCCAGCAGGGCCTCCTCGCGCACGCCGTCATAGGCCTGCTGCGCAGCCGAGATCTGCTGGTCGATCGCGGTGATCTGGGCGCGGGCGACCGCGATGTTGGCCCAGGTCTCTCCGACCTGCTGGCTGATCTGGCGCGAGACGTTCAGAAGTCCCGCCCGCGCCTGATCGCGCCGCGCCATCGCCTGACGATGCGCGGCCGACAGACGCCCGCCGGAATAGAGCGTCTGGCTCAGCTCCAGCCCCACCGAGGAGGAGTTGCGGCTGCCGTATTCGCCGCCCAGCTGCGCCTGCGGGCTGCGCGTCACGCCGATGCCCGCGGTGGCCGACAGGGTCGGGTTGCGTTCGGCGGCGGCGGCGGCCACGGCGATCTCGGCCGCGGCGGCCTGGCGCTGCGCCTGGCCGATGGCGGGGTGGCTGCGCTGCGCGATCAGCCGCGCCTCGTCCAGGGTGGCGGGCAGGCTGGGCAGCCGCGGCGGCGCGTCCAGACGGCCGGGCTGGCGGCCGGTCACGGCCAGATAGGTCTCGCGCGCGACCTCCAGCTGACCGTTCGCGGCGGCCAGCGCGGCCCGCGTCGCGGCCAGCTGCGCATCGGCCAGGGCCACGTCGGTCACGGTGATCTCGCCCACGTCGAAGCGGTCCTGGGCGGCCTGACGCTCGCTGCTGAGCACCTCGACCGAGTTCTGCTGCAGGCCGACCTGCTGGATCGCCTCGCGCACGTCGAAATAGGCGACCGTCGCGGCCAGCAGAATGTCCTGTTCGACCCCGACCAGCGCCTGACGCGTGGCCAGGACCTGCTCCTTGGCGCCGTCGATGGCCAGCTGCGAGCGGCCGAAGTCGTAGAGCGTCAGCTGCGCCCCGAGCGACAGCGAGGTCGAGCGGACCGTGGTGCTGCCCTCGTCGCGCGACGCGCTCTGGCGGGCGACCCATTCGACGACCGGGCGCAGGGCCGCGACGGCGGCCGCGACATCCTCGTCGGCGGCGCGCAGCACGGCGCGGTTCTGCTCGATCAGCGCGGAATGGCGATAGGCGGCGACCATCGTGTCGGCCAGCGATTCGGCCCGTGCGGGCAGGGCCGCCAGGGCCAGCCCCGGCACCAGGATCGCCGCCGCGAGGCGCGCCCGCACCCTCACAGCGTGAACCCGCGCTGGCGTTCGAAGCCCGGCAGCATGGGCGCGCGCGCGTTGAAGGCATAGCGCCAGCCGATGACCCCGCCCTTGCGCGTGCCGATGCGGGCGACGCCCAGGGCGCCCTCGGTGAACAGGGCCGCGATGCGGCCGCCCTCGCGCAGCTGATCGACGATGGCGGCGGGGATCTCCTCGACCGCGCCCTCGACCAGGATGACGTCATAGGGGCCCTGCTTGGGGGCGCCCTCGGTCAGCTCGGCGCGCAGGACGGCGACGTTGAAGATGCCGGCCTCGGACAGGCGCGTCTCCGCCTCGGCGGCCAGCTCGGCGTCGGATTCGATCGCGACGACCGCCTCGGCCATGCGCGCGACGACGGCGGCCGAATAGCCCAGCCCGCAGGCCAGATCCAGGACCAGTTCGTCGGGCTGGATGTCCAGCGCGTCGACCAGCTTGGCCAGCGTCCGCGGCTCCAGCAGCACCCGGCCGCGGCCGATGTCCAGGTTCTCGCCGGTATAGGCGACGGCGCGGCGGCTGGCGGGCACGAAATCCTCGCGCGGGATGGTCAGCATCGCCTCGATCACCGGGAACTTGGTGACGTCGGCGGGGCGCACCTGCGTGTCCACCATCATCGTGCGGCGCGCGGCGAAATCGCTCATCTGGGGGAACCTCTGCTTGGGCTGTTTGGGCGACTATTGCCATGTTTTCCCATACGGAGCAACGCCGGACATCGGCGCGGGCGATCGCGTCTTGCAAGGGTCGCGGCAATCCGCTAGGACACGGCCACTCTCGACGGCGGCGGGTTGGCGGAGAGGTTACGCACCGGATTGCAAATCCGTGAAGACCGGTTCGATTCCGGTACCCGCCTCCACCGACTTTCCGCGAGGGACCAATTCCCATGCTCTATGACGCCACGACCCGCATCGCCGAGGCCGCTTTGTGCCTGCGCGCGCGGTTGGGCGGATCGGCGGCGCTGCGCGAGCGGCTGGTCTGCGGGGCGCGGCCCGGCCCGGCCGCGATCTGGGTCCATGCCGCATCGGTCGGAGAGCTGACCTCGGCGCGCACCGTCATCACCGCGCTGGCCGCGCGCCACGACCTGCTGGTCACCACCAACAGCGAGACCGGGCGCGCGCTGGCGCAGGGCTGGGGCCTGGCCGCACGGCTGGCGCCGCTGGACCTGCCTGGCGCGCTGGCGCGGTTCCTGGACGCGGCCCGCCCGCGCCTGGCCGTCACGGTCGAGGGCGAGTTCTGGCCGCTGCGCTCGCGCCTGCTGGCGCGGCGGGGCGTGCCTCAGGCGATGATCGGGGCGCGCATGTCGGAACGCTCGGCCGCGACCTGGGGGCGGTTCCCGCGCATCATCGGCCCGATGCTGGACCGCATCGCGGCGCTGTCGGCCCAGGATCAGGCCAGCGAGGCGCGGCTTCTGGGGCTGGGCCTCAGGGCCGGGGCGGTGCTGCCGCGCCTTGACCTGAAGCTGCTTGCCCCGGCCGCCCTGCCCGCCCCGCAAGGGGATGCGGGCCGCGACCGCACCCTTCTGGCCGCCTCGACCCATGAGGGCGAGGACGCGCAGGTCTTGGACGGCTTTGCCGAACTCCGCGCCGCGCGGCCCGACCTGCGGCTGATCCTGGCGCCGCGCCATCCCGACCGGGGCGACGCCGTGGCCGCGCTGATCGCCGCGCGCGGCCTGCCCCTGGCGCGGCGCAGCGCGGGTGCCGCGGACGTGGCCCCCGGCGGCGTGCTGCTGGCCGACACGTTGGGAGAGATGGCGCGCTGGTACGATCGCGCCGGCATCTGCGTCATCGGCGGCAGCCTGGTCGATCACGGCGGCCACACCCCCTGGGAGCCCGCCGCCCATGGCTGCGCGCTGATCCACGGCCCGCATGTCGGCAATTTCGTCGAGCCCTTCGCGATGCTGGAGGCGCATGGCGCGGCGCGCGAGGCGGGCGATCTGGCCGCGACCCTGGCCCGGCTGGTCGATGCACCCGCGGAGGCCCGCGCCATGGGCCGCGCCGCGCGCGCCCTGCTGGAGGCGCGGGCGGGCGATCCGGAACCGCTGATCGCGCGGCTGGAGGCGCTGGCGGACGGGCTTGCAAGCGCGCGCGGCCGACCCGATATCCCAAGGTGATGACGGGAGCGTTCCGATGATCCGCTATGCCTTGCGCTGCGAGAAGGGCCATGACTTCGACGGCTGGTTCCGGTCCTCGGACGGGTTCGAGGCGATGCGCGACGCGGGTCAGGTCAGCTGCGCGACCTGCGGATCGGCGCGGGTCGACCGCGCGCTGATGGCACCGGCCGTCGCCGAGAAGCAGTCGCTGCGCGAGGCGCGCAACCCTGCCGAGGCCGCGCTGGAGGCGCTGCGCGAGCAGGTCGAGCGGAACTCCGATTACGTCGGCCTCAGCTTTGCCGAGGAGGCCCGCGCCATGCACGAGGGCCAGCGCCCGGCCCGCGCGATCCATGGCGAGGCCCGCCCCGAGGACGCCCGCAAGCTGATCGAGGACGGCGTGCCGGTGGCCCCCCTGCCCTTCCTGCCGCGGCGGCGCGCGAACTGATCGCGCCCCTTGCGGTTTGCCGCACCCACCCCTAAAAGCCCCGCCGACGCACATCCTTAGGCTGGAGGCCCGTGATGCCGCTTCTGGTAATGAAATTCGGCGGCACCTCGGTGGCCGATCTGGACCGGATCAAGAACGCCGCCCGCAAGGTGCAGCGCGAGGTGGAACGGGGCTATGACGTCATCGTCATCGTCAGCGCCATGTCGGGCAAGACCAACGAACTGGTGGGCTGGGTCGAGCAGACCTCGCCGCTGTTCGACGCGCGCGAATATGACGCGGTGGTCAGTTCCGGAGAGAACGTGACCGCGGGCCTGATGGCCCTGACCCTGCAGGAGATGGGCGTGCCCGCGCGCAGCTGGCAGGGCTGGCAGGTGCCGATCAACACGACCGCCGCCTATTCGGCCGCGCGTTTCGTGGACATCCCCCGCAGGAACCTGGACCAGAAGTTTGCCGAAGGCTTCAAGGTCGCAGTGGTCGCGGGCTTTCAGGGCGTCTCGCCCGAGGGGCGCGTGACGACGCTTGGACGCGGCGGGTCGGATACGACCGCGGTGGCCTTTGCCGCGGCCTTCGGGGCGGAGCGCTGCGACATCTATACCGACGTGGACGGGGTCTACACGACCGATCCGCGCATCACCTCCAAGGCGCGCAAGCTGCCGCGCATCGCCTTCGAGGAGATGCTGGAGCTGGCCTCGCTCGGCGCCAAGGTGCTGCAGACCCGCTCGGTCGAGCTGGCGATGCGCTACAAGGTGCGGCTGCGGGTGCTGTCCTCCTTCGAGGATACCGACGAAAATTCCGGCACGCTGATCTGCGATGAGGATGAAATCATGGAATCGAAAGTCGTCAACGGCGTCGCCTCTTCGCGCGACGAGGCCAAGATCACCCTGGTGACGGTCGAGGACCGGCCCGGCATCTCGGCCGCGATCTTCGCGCCTCTGGCCGAGGCCGGCGTGAACGTCGACATGATCGTGCAGAACATCTCGGAAAAGGATTACGACGACCATCCGGGGTCGGTGACCGACATGACCTTCTCGGTGCCGATCAACCAGGTCGAGCGCGCCAAGCGCGCGATGGAGGAGGCCCGCCAGGCCGGAACCATCGCCTATGACGAGCTTGTCGTGGATACCGAGGTCGCCAAGGTCAGCGTCGTCGGCATCGGCATGCGCAGCCATGCGGGGGTCGCTGCGCGCATGTTCAAGGCGCTGGCCGACGAAAACGTCAACATCAAGGTGATCTCCACCTCCGAGATCAAGATTTCGGTGCTGATCGACCGGAAATACATGGAACTGGCCGTGCAGGCGCTGCATGATGCCTTCGAGCTGGACAAGGCGTAAGCCATCCGGTCCGGCCCCGGTGCCGGGGCCAAGACGCAGGCGGAAGGCGGGCAGGCGATGCAGGATCGCACGGACAGCGACTCGCGCAAGCTGCTGCGGCGGCTGAAGGAAATCCTGGCCGCCGCGGGCGGGGGCCAGGACCGTCTGGACCAGATCACCCATCACATCGCCGATTCGATGGGGACCGAAGTCTGTTCGATCTACCTGTTCCGCGACGCCGACACGCTGGAACTGTGCGCGACCGAGGGTCTGCGCCCCGAGGCCGTCCATCAGACGCGGCTGCGCCTCGGCGAGGGTCTGGTCGGCCGCGTCGCGCGCACCGGACGCCATGTCAACACCGCCAACGCCCCCGCCGAGGCAGGCTTCCGCTTCATGCCCGAGACGGGCGAGGAGGTCTTTCCGGCCTTCCTCGGCGTGCCGATCCAGCGCGTGGGAGAGCGGCTTGGCGTGCTGGTCGTGCAATGCGCGACCGCGCGGCAATTCTCCGAGGACGAGGTCTATGGCCTCGAGGTGGTGGCCATGGTGCTGGCCGAGATGACCGAACTGGGCGCCTTCCAGGGCAGCCAGTCCGACAGCCTGCCGCTGGCGCACCGCTTTCCGCTGATGATCCGCGGCGCCACCGGCCAGGAGGGCGCCGCCGAGGGCCGCGTCTGGCTGCACGAGCCGCGCGTGGTCGTCGCGAACCCGGTGGGCGACGATCCCGACCGCGAGCTGGCCCGCCTGCACGAGGGCGTCGAGACGCTGCGCAGCACCGTGGACCGGATGCTCGGCGCGGTGGACATGGGCGGCGGCGGAGAGCATGCCGCGGTCCTCGAGGCCTATCGCATGTTCGCCCATTCGCGCAGCTGGCTGAAGCGCATGGAGGAGGACATTCGGCTTGGCCTCTCGGCCGAGGCCGCCGTGGAGAAGGAGCAGTCCTTCGCCCGCGCCCGGCTGGAGATGGCGGCCGACCCCTATCTGCGCGACCGACTGCACGACCTGGACGACCTGTCGAACCGCCTGCTGCGCATCCTGACCGGTCAGGGCAGCGATACCGGCGCCGAGATGCCGGACAACCCGATCCTGGTCGCCCGCAACATCGGCCCGGCCGAGCTGCTGGAATACGGCCGCCGCCTGAAGGGCGTGGTGCTGGAGGAGGGGTCGGTCGGCAGCCACGCCGCCATCGTCGCGCGCGCGCTGGCCATCCCGCTGGTCATCCATGCCGGGCGCATCGTGTCGGAGGCGCTGAACGGCGACCCGATCCTGGTCGATGGCGACCAGGGCGTGATCCACCTGCGCCCCGAGGAATCGGTCCACAAGGCCTTCATGGACAAGATCGCCATGCAGGCCGCGGCGCAGGACCGCTATGCCGGGCTGCGCGATCTGCCCGCGACCGCGACCTGCGGCACGACGGTGCAGCTGTTCATGAATGCCGGCCTGATGGCGGACCTGCCCTCGCTGGAGGGATCGGGCGCCGAGGGCGTGGGCCTGTTCCGGACCGAGCTGCAGTTCCTGGTCCGCAACCACGTTCCCCGCCGGGCGGAGCTGGCGGGCCTCTATGCCCGCGTCATGGACAACGCCCAGGGCAAGCCCGTGCATTTCCGCACGCTGGACATCGGGTCGGACAAGGTCCTGCCCTACATGAAGCCCCAGGACGAGCCCAACCCGGCGATGGGCTGGCGCGCGATCCGGGTGGGCCTGGACAAGCGCGGCGTGCTGCGCATGCAGCTGCAGGCGCTGATCCGCGCCAGCGTCGGGCGGCCGCTGCACGTCATGTTCCCCTTCATCGCCGACATGGCCGAATACGAGGCCGCGCACCGCATCCTGATGCAGGAGATGGCGCGCGAGCAGCGGCTTGGCCATTCCATGCCCAGCGACATCCGCGTGGGCGCCATGCTGGAGACGCCGTCGCTGGCCTTCGCGCCCAAGCGGTTCTTCGAGATGTGCGACTTCATCTCGATCGGCGGCAACGACCTCAAGCAGTTCTTCTTCGCCGCCGACCGCGAGAACGAGCGCGTGCGCCGTCGCTACGACACGCTGAACGTGTCCTTCCTGGCGCTGCTGCGCCAGATCATCGCCCGCTGCGAGGAGGCGCGCGTGCCGCTGTCCTTCTGCGGCGAGGATGCCGGGCGCCCCATCGAGGCGCTGACCTTCGCCGCCCTGGGCATCCGCCGCCTGTCGATGCGCCCCGCCTCGATCGGACCGGTCAAGCACCTGATCCGCCGGGTCGACCTGACCGCGCTGGCCCGCCTCATCGAGGAGGCCGAGGCCCGCGGCGAGGAGAACCTGCGCCCCGTCGTCACCGCCTGGCTGGCGCGTCAATGACGCCACGATGATCCGGCTTCGCGCGCGCGTCGCGCAGTTGACGCTTGCCCGGCGCGCCATTATCGGCGGATAACCGGTCAAACCATCCCGTACGCTTGCTGCGCTGCGGCGCCCGCCCTATATTCCCTCATCCCTGTCGAGATATCCCCGGTCATGAAGCGTCGCCAATTTCTCAATGCCGCCACCGCCCTGGCCGCCGGCGGATCGCTGATGGCGGTCCCCGCGCAGGCGCAGGCCCCCGCCGAAACCGATCCCGCGGCCTACGGCCCCCCCATGCCCGAGCCCTTCGGCTTCGAGCAGGTGGCGACGCTGGCGCAGGAACGCTCGGCCCGCATCTATGTGCAGCCGGTGGCCGATCTGGTCGGCACCTTCGAGAACCTGAACTATGACAGCTATCGCGGCATCCGCTTCAAGCGCGAGGCCGACCCGCTGGCCGCGCATCCGGCCTTCCGGCTGGACCTGCTGTCGCCCGGCTCGATCTTCTACGAACCGGTCAAGATCAACCTGGTGCGCGACGGTGTCAGCCGCCCGATCCCCTTCGACCCGGCCATGCTGGACTTCGACCCGGCCGTCTTTCCCGACGGCCCCGACCTGACCACCATCGGAGAGATGGGCTGGTCGGGCTTCCGCATGCGCACGCCGCTGAACCGGCCCGGCGTGATGGACGAGTTCATCGTCTTCCAAGGCGCCAGCTATTTCCGGGCGGTGGCGCGCGGGACGATCTACGGCCTCTCCGCGCGCGGCCTCGCCATCAAGACCGGCAGCCCCGACGGCGAGGAATTTCCGCTGTTCACCGACTTCTGGATCGTCGAGCCGGAGGCCGGGTCCGAAAGCGTGCGGATCTATGCGATCCTGGACAGCCGCTCGGTCTCGGCCGCGTTCCAGTTCGACGTGACGCCCGGCGCGGTCACCATGGTGCGCACCCGCGTCGCCCTGTTCCCGCGGGTGGACCTGCGCGAGACCGGGCTTGCGCCGCTGACCTCGATGTTCTGGTTCAGCCCGGCCTCGCGCCGGGTCGTCGACGACTATCGCCCGGCCTGCCATGACAGCGACGGGCTGCAGATGCAGACCGGCGCCAACCAGGCGCTGTGGCGCGGGCTGATGTCACCCCGCAACCTGCAGATCAGCAGCTTCGTGGACCGCGACCCCAAGGGCTTCGGCCTGGTCCAGCGGCCCCGCGACTTCGAGACCTATCAGGACGCCGAGGCGCTCTATCACCTGCGCCCCTCGGCCTGGATCGAGCCCGAGGGCGCGTGGGGCGAGGGCGAGGTGCGCCTGATCGAGATCCCGGTCGAGAACGAGTTCAACGACAACATCGTCAGCTACTGGCTGCCCTCCGGCGTCATTCCGGGCGGCGAGCGGACCGAGTTCCGCTATCGCCTCAGCTTCGCCGCCCTGCCGCCCACGAACCTGCCTTTGGCCAAGGTGCGTCAGGTCCGCTCCGGGCGCTCGATCAACGTCGAGACGACGCGCAGCTACATCATCGACTTCGATCTGGGCCTGTTCCGCGAGACGCTGCCGAACTATCAGGTCAGCGCCTCGGACGGGCGCATCGTGCATGCCTATGTCAAGCCGCTGCCCGAACAGGGCGTGCTGCGCCTGGCCTTCGAGTTCGAGCCGGGCCGCGCGGCCCTGGTCGAGCTTCAGGCCCTGCTGACCGATTCCGACGGCCTCGCGCTCAGCGAGACCTGGATGACGCGCTGGACGGCATGATGATGGATCAGCACGACACCCCGGCCGGTCTGCACGACGCCCCGGCCCGCGACGCCGTCGTTCCGCCGCCCGCCCCCCTGACCATGCCGGTCCAGGATTTCGCGGCCCCGCCCGCGGGCGGTCCGGGACGGCGCATGAACAGCCTGCGCGTCTGGATGGCGCGCCTGATCGCCTTCGGCGGCACGGCCGCGCTGGCGGTGGTGGGCTTCACGCAGATGCTGGCGGCCTTCGGGGCCGATCCCACGCCGATGCAGATCGCGCTGCTGGTGCTGTTCGTGCCGACCTTTGCCTGGGTCGGCTTCTCGTTCTGCGGGACGCTGGCGGGCTTTCTGGCGCCGCGCCTGCGCACTCCGGAGGGTCCGAACGCCGCCCGCGTGGTCGTGGTCATGCCGATCTATCACGAGGATGTCGCCACCAGCACCGGCCTGCTGGTCGCCCTGGGCCAGGAGCTGGCCGCCGAGGGCATGGCCGACCGGACCGAGATCTTCGTGCTGTCCGACACCCGCGACCCGGCCGTCGCCGTGAACGAGACGCTGATCATCGACGCCGCCCGCGCCCGATGCCCGGTGCCGATGTGGTATCGCCGCCGCCTGACGAACGACGACCGCAAGTCGGGCAACCTGGCCGAATTCGTGCGCCACTGGGGCGGCCGCTACGACCACATGGTCGTTCTGGACGCCGACAGCGTGATGTCGGGCGCGACCATCCGGGCGCTGTCCGCGCGCATGGCCGCCGACGCCCGCGTGGGACTGATCCAGACCATGCCGATGCTGGTCGGCGGAGAGACGATCTTTGCGCGCCTGACCCAGTTCGCGGGCCGCGTCTATGGCCCCATGATCGCGCGCGGCGTCGCGGCCTGGTCGGGCGACACGGGCAACTACTGGGGGCACAACGCGATCATCCGCGTGACGGCCTTCGCCCAGGCCTGCGGCCTGCCGCGCCTGCCCGGCAAGCCGCCCTTCGGCGGCACGATCCTCAGCCACGACTTCGTCGAGGCGGCGGCGCTGTGCCGCGCGGGCTGGAGCGTGCGGCTGGACCACGACCTGCGCGGCAGCTTCGAGGGCTGCCCGCCGACGCTGCTGGACATGGCGGTGCGCGAACGCCGTTGGGCGCAGGGCAACCTGCAGCATTCGCGCCTGCTGGGCACCCGCGGCCTGCGCGGCATCAGCCGGGCGCACATGATCATCGGCATCATGGGCTTCCTGATGAGCCCGCTGTGGCTGGCGCTGATCCTGGTCGGCCTGATCCTGTCGGCCACCGTGCTGCTGTCCACGCCGGAATACTTCCCGACCGCCTATCAGCTGTTCCCCGACTGGCCGGTCTTCGACAGCCGCCGGATGCTGTGGCTGTTCGTCGTGGCGATGGGGCTGCTGCTGCTGCCGAAATTCATCGCCACCTTCCGGGCCTGGGCGCGTCCCTTGGCACGCAATTCGGGCGGCCGGGTGCGCATCTTTGCCAGCGCGCTGTTCGAGACGATCCTGTCGGCGCTGATCGCGCCCGTGCAGATGCTGGTCCAGACCCGCCAGATCTTCGAGATCCTGTCGGGCCGCGACAGCGGCTGGAACGCCCAGACCCGTGCCGGGTCCATGCCGCCTTGGGGCGTCGTGCTGCGCCATCACTGGGCGCATGTCGCCTTGGGCGCGGGCACGCTGGTGGTGCTGGCGACCTTCTCTCCGGGGCAGCTGATCTGGCTGTCGCCGATCCTGGCGGGACTGATCCTGTCGCCGCTGACCTCGCGCCTGTCGGCCAGCCCGGTCTTCGGGCGGTGGGCGCGGATGCGCGGCCTGCTGGTCACCCCGGAGGAGCGCGATCCGCCCGCCATCCTGACCCAGGCCACGGCCATCACCCGCAGCCTGCCCCAGGCCGTCACCGGTCGCGACAGCCTGACCCGGCTGGCCGAGGACGACACCCTGCTGGCGCGCCACTGCGCGATGCTGGCCCCCCTGCCCCATGACCTGCCGCGCGGCGTGCGCCTGGCCCGGATCACCGCCGAGGCCAAGATCGCCCATGCCGCCACCCGGCACCAGGCGCTGGACGACATGGACCGCGCCGAGACCGACGCGATGCTGCTGGACCCGGCGCTGCTGACCCGCTGGAGCCGACTGCCCGCATGAACCGCCTCATCGCTCTGGATATGCTGCGCGGTTACGCGCTGGTCAGCATCATGGTCAATCACATGCCGATCTCGGTCATGCGTGGCTGGACCCTGCCCAACTTCTCGATCTTCGATGCATCCGAGATGTTCGTCCTGCTGTCGGGCTTCCTGGTCGGCATCGTCTGGCGCAGCATCGAGGCACGCGAGGGGCGCGCGGCCGCCCGCCGCCGCTTCGCCCGCCGCGCCTTCGAGGTCTGGCGCGCCATGATCATCGGCGCGGTGCTGATGGCGCTGCTGTCGGCGGCGCTCTGGGCGCTGGACCGGCCGCATACCGCGATCTGGAACCAGTACGCGGTCTGGGTGCTGGAGAACCCCCTGGGCTTCATCGGCACGGTCGCGACCTTCTGGGTGCAGCCCAACATCATCGACGTGCTGGCCGTCTATGTCATCCTGATCACGCTGGCGATCGTGGTCGTGCCGCTGATGCTGCGCTGGCCGCTGCTGGTCGCGGCGGGGTCGGTGGCGCTGTGGTGGCACGCGCCGCAGCTGAACGCCCTGATCCCCAACCACCGGACCGAGAACGGCTTCCTGTTCAACCCCTTCGGCTGGCAGATGCTGTTCTATACCGGCACGGCGATGGGCCTCTATCGCGAACGGCTGATGGCGGCGCTGTGGCCGTGGCGGCACCTGGTGACGGTGCTGGCCATCGGCATGTTCGCCTTCGGCAGCGCCATCGTCATCGGCGCGCGCATCGGCGAGCCCGCGCTGGAGTTCCGGCAGGCGCTGATGCGCGTCTATGGCACGATCGACAAGTGGAGCTTGGACGGGACCCGCTATCTGGCGATCGCCGCGGCGGCCTGGCTGGTGGCGGTGCCGCTGGCGCGGGTGGCGGAATGGCTGGCCGCCAGCCGTCCCGGCGTCGCGCTGCAGCAGATCGGCAAGGGGGGGCTGTTCTCCTTCGTGGCCTGCGTGCTGCTGTCGGTCACGGGCGACGCCTTCCAGATGACGCCCGCCGATCAGCCGATGTGGCGCAGGCTGGCCGTGGACCTGTGGGCCTGCGTCACGCTGTGGTGGCTGTCGGTCCTGTGGCTGCAGCACGGCGCGCCCTGGCAGAAGGCGCGCAAGGCGCGCAAGGCCCGCAAGGCCTGAGCCGCCTCAGTCGTCGGCGGCCAGGAAGCCGCCCGACTGCCGGTGCCACAGCCGCGCATAGATGCCACCCTGCGCCAGAAGCTGCGTATGGGTCCCCTGCTCCACGATCCGGCCCTGGTCCATGACCACCAGCCGGTCCATCGCCGCGATGGTGGACAGGCGGTGCGCGATGGCGATGACTGTCTTGTCCTGCATCAGCAGCTCCAGCCGGGACTGGATCGCGGCCTCGACCTCGCTGTCCAGGGCGCTGGTGGCCTCGTCCAGGATCAGGATCGGCGCATCCTTCAGCGCGACCCGCGCGATGGCGATGCGCTGGCGCTGCCCGCCCGACAGCTTGACGCCGCGTTCGCCCACATGCGCCTCCAGCCCCCGGCGGCCCTGGCTGTCGCTGAGGGCGGGGACGAAGCCGTCGGCCTCGGCCATGCGCAGGGCGTCCTGGATCTGCGCCTCGGTCGCGTCGGGGCGGCCATAGGTGATGTTCTCGCGCACCGAGCGGTGCAGCAGCGAGCTGTCCTGCGTCACGACCCCGATGGCCGCGCGCAGGCTGTCCTGCGTGACCGTCGCGATGTCCTGGCCGTCGATGGTGATGCGCCCCGCGTCGATGTCGTGAAAGCGCAGCAGGAGGTTGATCAGCGTCGATTTCCCGGCCCCCGACCGGCCGACCAGACCCACGCGCTCTCCGGGCCGCAGGTGCAGCGTCAGGTCATCCAAGACCGCCATGGGCTGCGCCCCCGCCGGCCCGCCATAGCGGAAGGTCACGCCGTCGAAGCGGATCTCGGCAGGGCCGGGGCGCAGGGCCACGGCGCCCGGCGCATCGCGGACCTCGCGCGGCAGGGAGAGGCTGGTGATGCCGTCGCGGACCGTGCCGATGTTCTCGAAGAGCGCGGCGAACTCCCACATGATCCAATGCGACATGTTGTTCAGCCGCAGCGCCAGCGGCACCGCGATGGCCACCGCCCCCACCGCGATCAGGCCTTGGGTCCACAGCCACAGCCCCAGCCCCGCGACCGAGGCCACCAGCCAGACGTTCAGCAGGTTCAGCACGATGTCCTGCAGGCTGGACAGGCGCATCTGCCGATGGACCGTGCCCAGGAAGCGGTCCATGCCTTGATGCATCCACGCCTCCTCGCGGTCGGAATGCGAGAACAGCTTGACCGTCGCGATGTTGGTATAGCTGTCCACGATCCGCCCGGTCATGGCGCTGCGGGCATCGGCCTGTTCCTGCGCGACGCGGCCGAGGCGCGGCACCACATAGGACAGAAGCAGCCCGTAGGCCGCGGCCCAGAGCATGAAGGGGATCGCCAGCCGCCAGTCCTGCGACGCCGCCAGCGCCAGCGCGCCCAGGAAATAGATCAGGACATAGCTGCCGACATCCATGATCTTCATGGACACCTCGCGCACCGCCAGCGCGGTCTGCATCAGGCGCTGCGCGATGCGGCCCGCGAATTCGTCCTGGAAATAGCCCACCGACTGGCGCAGCAGCCAGCGATGCGCCTGCCAGCGGATGCGCTGCGGAAAGTTGCCCATCAGCGACTGATGCAGGATCAGCGAGGTGACCGTATTCAGCGCCGGCATGACGACCAGCAGCACGACCGCCATCACGATCACCCCGGTGCCGTGCCGGTCCCAGAACGCGTCGCGGGGCGTGTCGGCCAGCTGATCGACCAGCGTCCCCAGCCAGTTGAACAGCGCCAGTTCGATCAGCGCGATCAGGCCCGACCCGATCGCCAGCGCCACCAGCCAAGGCAGCGTGCCGCGGCTGTAATGCAGGACGAACCGCCACAGGCCCGGCGGGGGCATGCTGGGCGGGTGGTCGGGATAGGGGTCGATGCGGCGTTCGAACCACGCAAACATGGGGCAGCCTCTCGCGGTCGGGATGGGACGCAGTGCTGGCCCCTGCCGCCGGCGAAGTCAAGCGCCCCGCGGCGGCTGATCTTTGTCTGTCGCAGGGAACGGGCGCCCGCTCCCCCGGTTGGGACGGCAGGACAACCGCGAAAGGGCGAGAGCGATGAGCATGAACACGTTGAAGGATCTGTATCTGGACCAGCTGAAGGACCTCTACTCCGCTTGCAAGCAGTCCATGCCCGTGGTGACCGAGATGGGTCGCGCCGCGACCTCGCGCGAGCTGGCCGAGGCGCTGATCGCGGGCAACGAGGGCATCGCGCGCGGCATGGAGGCGCTGGCCGGCCTGTGCAACCAGCATGGCGAGGACCCGACCGGAGAGCATTGCAAGGGCATGGAGGGGCTGGTGACCGAGGCGCGCAAGCACGCCCTGCAGGCCGAGTTCGGCAATGCGGACGTGCGCGACGCCGCGATCATCACCCAGTATCAGCGCCTGACCCATTACGCGATCGCGGGATATGGCTGCGTGCTGAGCTTTGCGAACCGGCTTGGGCTGGACGGCGACGGCGCGGTGCTGCGCGACTGCCTGGAGCGGACGCGGGACGGCGACCTCCACATGACCCGCATCGCCGAGACCGAGGTGAACGACGCCGCGGCCCAGGGCTGATCGCCGATCGTCCCCGGCGGCAGGGTGCCGCCGGGGACGCCATCGTCACAGGTTGCCGGCGCTCATTTCGCGGGCGATGTGGTCGGCCTGGCGGATCGCCAGCGCCACGATGGTCAGGGTCGGGTTCTCGGCCGCTCCGGTCGTGAATTGGCTGCCGTCCGAGACGAACAGGTTCGGGATGTCATGCGACTGCCCCCACCGGTTCACCACCCCGTCCTCGGCCCGTTCCGACATGCGGTTGGTGCCGAGGTTGTGGGTCGAGGGATAGGGCGGTGTCGGCAGGGTCCGCGTGGCCCCCATCGCCCGATACATGGCCTGCCCCCGCTCATAGGCGTGGTTGCGCATGGCGATGTCGTTGGCGTGGTCGCTGAAGTTGACGTTCGCGACCTTCAGCCCGAACTTGTCCACGGTGTCGGACAGGGTGACGCGGTTCGTCTCCTGCGGCATGTCCTCTCCGACGATCCACAGCCCGGCCATGTATTCGTACTGGTCCAGCGCCGAGGTGAACTCGCGCCCCCAGCTGCCCGGGTCCAGGAAGGCCGCCATGAAGGGCAGGCCCAGGGACAGCGTCTCCAGCTCGTATCCGCCGACGAAGCCGCGGGACGGGTCATGGCGCGCCTCGTCCTGCATGATGCCCGCCATGGTCGTGCCACGCCACATGCGCACCGGCTTCTCGAAGATGCCATAGACCGACCCGGTCGTGTGGCGCATGTAGTTGCGCCCGACCTGGCCGCTGCTGTTGGCCAGCCCGTCGGGGAACATGCTGCTGGCGCTGTTCAGCAGCAGGCGCGGGCTTTCGAAGCTGTTGCCCGCGACGGCCACCAGACGCGCGGCCTGGAACTGCAGGGCGCCGTCCTTGTCGAAATACTCGACCCCGGTGACACGGCCCTGATCGTTGTGCAGGATGCGGGCCACATGCGCGTGGTCGCGGACCTCAAGGTTGCCGGTCGCCTCGCCCTTGGGGATGTCGGTATAGGCCGCCGACCATTTGGCGCCCCATTTGCAGCCCTGAAAGCAGAAGCCCGTCTGCTGGCAGGCCGGCCGTTCGTCGTTGTCGACGCTGTTGATCGCCATGCGCCCGGTCGAGACCTCGGTATAGCCGATGGCCTTGGCCCCCGCCTCGAACACCTTGTAGTTGTTGCTGCCGGGCAGGCCGGGAAACTCTCCGGTGCGCGTCACGGCCAGCTTGGCCTCGGCCTTCTCGTACCAGGGCGCCATCTCGGCCGCGTCGATGGGCCAGTCCAGCAGATTGGCCCCCTCCACCGCGCCATAGGTGGTCAGCGCCTTCCACTCATGCTCCTGAAAGCGGATCGAGGCGCCCGCCCAATGCGTCGTGGTGCCGCCCACCGCCTTGACGATCCAGGCCGGCAGCCCGCTGAAATCCTTGGCCACGCGCCAGTCGCCGCTGGTCGTGCGCGGGTCGGTCCAGGCCAGCTGGCCGAAGCTCTCCCATTCGTCGTTGATGTAGTCCTCGGGCAGATAGCGCCCGCCCGCCTCAAGGGCCACGACCTTGACGCCCTTCTGCGCCAGTTCGTTGGCCAGCACCCCGCCGCCCGCGCCGGTGCCGATGATGACGACCACACTGTCGTCGGTCAGTTCGAATTTCGCAGCCGTTGCCATGATCCGTCCCCTCACAGCCAGTCGATGTCGTCGAAGCCACGATAGATGTAGCCGCCCTGCGAGAAGCTCTCGCCCTCATAGCCGAAGATCGGCCAGACCTCCTTCTGGTTGTAGAGCCCGGTCACCAGCCCGCCACGGACGGTCTGGAAGAACGGGCTGTCCTCCATGCCGCGCAGGATGGCGACGCGATCGGCCTCCCAGCCCGCCGACAGATAGTCGTCGAAGCCCGCCGCCTTGGCGGCCGCGTCCAGCGCCGCGATGCCCTCGGCGACCACGGCCTTCTGTTCGGGCGTGTCATAGCCCTTGACCGCGATCGCATAGTAACGGTCGCCGATCCGGTCATGCGGATAGATGTCGCGCGCCATCTGCAGCAGCGTCGCCATCTCATGCTCGCTGATCGCGGTGACCTCCACCGCCCAGGCCGCGTCGGGGGCGGCGATGAAGCCCGCCCCGGTCACCGCCAGCGCACCGGCCGCGACCGCACGCGACAGCAGCGCCCGCCGGGTCAGCCCCTTGGTCCTTGCTTCCGACATGGGTTCCTCCTCCCTTGTGTCATGCCGCCGCGCCCCCTCCCCGGGACGTGGGGCCGATCTATTGATAGCGGCCGCCGCGCTGCAGGACCTCGATCTCGTATCCGTCGGGGTCCTTGATGAAGAAGAACCGCGCGATCACCTCGCCGCCGGGCGCGAAATCGACCAGCTTGCGCGGGGCGAACCCCATCTCCTCCAGCCGGGCATGGGTCGCGTCGACATCTTCGACCGAGAAGGCGACGTGGCCATAGCCGTCGCCCAGGTCATAGGGCTCGGTGCGGCCCTTGTTCACGGTCAGCTCCAGCTCGGTGCCGGATTCGCCGTTGGCGAGATAGATCAGCGTGAATTTCTCGAAATCCAGCCGCTCGGCCACCTTCAGGCCGAAGCAGCGGTCGTAGAAATCGACCGAGGCCGCCTCGTCCAGAACGCGGATCATCGAGTGGATGTACTTGGCCATCAGGCCCTCCCTGCACTTGCCGTCATGGGTTCAGGCTAGGGCGGGCGCGGGCCGGTAGGGTAGTAATGGAATACTACAAGCGTATTTTTTGCACGATCATTCCGCGGCGATGGCGGGGACCGCGTCCTCCTCGCCCAGATGGATCGTGCAGGCGCAGCGCAGCAGCGAGGTGAAGTTGCGCGCCTCGCCATGCAGCTCCAGCACCTCGGCATGCAGCCGCGAGATGAAGGCGGGCGTCGTCACCCCCTCCCGCGCGGCGATCCGGTCGAGGATGTGCCAGAAGGCGCGCTCCAGACGGATCGAGGTCGATTGCCCGTTCAGGCGCAGGCGGCGGGTGACGGTCTCATAGCGGTCCGGGTGCTGTCCGGCAAAGATCTGGCACATGAGCTTGATCTCGATGTGGTTGCGCGCCCTCACTGTCGCGCCGCCACGCCCTGCGGTCAACGCGACTTTTTGGGCAGGATGCGCGGCAGGGTCGTCGCTCTGACGCGGACAATCCAAGGCAATTGCCCGTGATCGTCGCGGGCCTGCAAAGACGGGGGAGCCAAGAAAAGTCGGGCCAAGCGTCACGCGCCGATCCCTGCGGCTTTCATCAATCGGCCAATCGGATATCCCGCGCGATCATCACCGCTTCTGTGCCCCATCCGGTGACAATGACGGTCCTGTCGGATTTCAACTGTATGACGGCCTCTATCGGTGCCCGGCAAATCCGATGAAACGGCGGTACAAGGTCCAGGAAAGCGACGCTCTGGACGCAATAGCGCCCGCTCCCACCAGCAGCACCATCGGTTTTCAGGATAACTTCGGTCGGACCGCCGGTCAGGACGGCTGCGGCCAGCGGCAATCCAGCGATGGCGGCCGAGTAACCACCGAGCATCAGCATGATCGGCGTGACGATCCAGAGGCCTATCCTCTCGAGCAGGCGCTGGCTTGACGTCTTGGCAACCCGTCCCCGCCTCAAAGGGATCAGCAGGACGGCTCCGATCAGGCAATAGGCGATGCTTGAGACGATGACAGGCCCGGTCGGCCAAGTCAGCACCAGCGGCCCCCACCCCAAGGTAAGAGCGAACAGAGGCCCCATGGAGACAAGCAGCCACAGATAACCCAACCATCGCGGCCATTTCGGCCAGCGCTCGCCATCCCACCAGATGCGTATCAGGCGCCCCATCGCGATCCCTTCGTCCCATCAAAAAAAGGGCCGCCCTCTCGGGCGGCCCTCTCGCTTATGCTGTCTTCAGGATCACTTCAGGATCTTGGAGACCACGCCGGCGCCGACGGTGCGGCCGCCTTCGCGGATGGCGAAGCGCAGCTTCTCCTCCATCGCGATCGGCGCGATCAGCTCGACCTCGAACTTCAGGTTGTCGCCGGGCATCACCATCTCGGTGCCCTCGGGCAGCTTGACGGTGCCGGTCACGTCCGTGGTCCGGAAGTAGAACTGCGGGCGGTAGTTCGCGAAGAACGGCGTGTGGCGGCCGCCCTCTTCCTTGGTCAGGATGTAGGCCTCGGCCTCGAACTGGGTGTGCGGGGTGACCGACTTCGGCTTGACCAGGACCTGGCCGCGCTCGACGCCGTCACGGTCGATGCCGCGCAGCAGGACGCCCACGTTGTCGCCGGCCTCGCCGCGGTCCAGCAGCTTGCGGAACATCTCGACGCCGGTGCAGGTGGTCTTCTTGGTGTCGCGGATGCCCACGATCTCCAGTTCGTCGCCCACGTTCACCGCGCCGCGCTCGATGCGGCCGGTGACCACGGTGCCGCGGCCCGAGATCGAGAACACGTCTTCGATCGGCAGCAGGAACGGCTGGTCGATCGCACGCTCGGGGGTCGGGATGTACTCGTCGACGGCGGCGATCAGCGCGCGGATCGAATCCTCGCCGATCTCCTTGTCGCGGCCTTCCATCGCGGCCAGGGCCGAACCCTTGATGATCGGGATGTCGTCGCCCGGATAGTCGTACGAGCTCAGCAGCTCGCGGACTTCCATCTCGACCAGCTCCAGCAGCTCCTCGTCATCCACCTGGTCGACCTTGTTCAGGTAGACGACCATGTAGGGGATGCCCACCTGGCGACCCAGCAGGATGTGCTCGCGCGTCTGCGGCATCGGGCCGTCGGCGGCGTTCACGACCAGGATCGCGCCGTCCATCTGGGCGGCACCGGTGATCATGTTCTTGACGTAGTCGGCGTGGCCCGGGCAGTCCACGTGCGCGTAGTGGCGCGATTCCGATTCGTATTCCACGTGCGCGGTCGAGATCGTGATCCCGCGGGCCTTCTCCTCCGGCGCGCCGTCGATCTGGTCGTAGGCGCGGAATTCGCCGAAGTACTTCGTGATCGCGGCCGTCAGCGTCGTCTTGCCATGGTCAACGTGACCGATGGTCCCGATGTTCACGTGCGGTTTCGTCCGTTCAAACTTTGCCTTTGCCATGGAATGGCTCCTTGTTCTTCAATGCTTGGTAAAGGGGCGGGGCGACAGGCGCCCCGCCACAGGATCAGGCGTATTTCTTCTGGATCTCGTCCGAGATGTTCTGCGGCACGGCCTCGTAGTGGTCGAACAGCATGGTGAACACCGCGCGGCCCGACGACATCGAACGCAGGTTGTTGATGTAGCCGAACATGTTGGCCAGCGGCACGAAGGCGTCGATGACGTTCGCGTTGCCGCGGCTGTCCTGACCGCGGACCATGCCGCGACGGCTGGTCAGGTCACCGATGATCGAACCGGTGTATTCCTCCGGCGTGACCACCTCAACCTTCATGATCGGTTCCAGCAGCTTGGCGCCGGCCTTGCGCAGACCCTCGCGCATCGCGGCGCGCGAGGCGATCTCGAAGGCCAGGACCGACGAGTCGACGTCGTGGAACGCACCGTCCAGCAGGGCGACCTTGAAGTCGATCACCGGGAAGCCGGCCAGCGGGCCCGAATCCATGACCGACTTGATGCCCTTCTCGACGCCCGGGATGTACTCCTTGGGCACCGCGCCGCCGACGATCTTGGTCTCGAACGAATAGCCCTCGCCCGGCTCGGTCGGGGTGATCTGCAGCTTCACGCGCGCGAACTGGCCGGTACCACCGGTCTGCTTCTTGTGCGTGTAGTCGATCTCGGCCGGCTGCGAGATGGTCTCGCGGTAGGCCACCTGCGGCGCGCCGATGTTGGCCTCGACCTTGAACTCGCGCTTCATGCGGTCGACCAGGATGTCGAGATGCAGTTCGCCCATGCCCTTCATGATCGTCTGACCGGATTCGATGTCGGTCTCGACGCGGAAGGACGGATCCTCGGCCGACAGGCGCTGAAGGGCCAGGCCCATCTTCTCCTGATCAGCCTTCGACTTGGGCTCGACGGCGATCTCGATCACCGGCTCGGGGAAGGTCATCGTCTCCAGGACGACGGGGTTGGCGGGATCGCACAACGTGTCGCCGGTGGTGGTGTCCTTCAGACCGGCCAGCGCGATGATGTCGCCCGCAAAGGCCTCTTCGATCTCCTCGCGGTTGATCGAGTGCATCATCATCATGCGGCCGACGCGCTCGCGCTTGCCCTTGGTGGCGTTCAGCATCTGGTCGCCCTTCTTCATCACGCCCGAATAGAGGCGCGTGAAGGTCAGCGAACCGACGAACGGGTCGTTCATGATCTTGAAGGCCAGACCCGAGAAGGGCTGCGCATCATCGGCACGACGCTCGATGTTGCGGGTCTCGGTCTCGTCGCCCGGGGTGAAGCCCATGTAGGCCGGCACGTCCAGGGGCGAGGGCAGGAAGTCGATGACCGAGTTCAGCAGGGGCTGCACGCCCTTGTTCTTGAACGCGGAACCGGCGGTGACCGGGAAGAAGGACAGCGACAGCGTGCCCTTGCGGATCAGGCCGCGCAGGGTCGCCTCGTCGGGCTCGTTGCCCTCCAGATAGGCCTCCATCGCCGCGTCGTCCTGCTCGACGGCCATCTCGACCAGGTTCGAGCGCCATTCATCGGCCAGATCCTGCAGTTCGGCGCGGATCGGACGGCGGACCCAGGACGCGCCCAGATCCTCACCTTCCCAGACCCACTCCTCCATCTTGATCAGGTCGACGATGCCTTCCAGCTTGTCCTCGGCGCCGATCGGGAACGCGATCGGGCAGGGGGTGCCGCCGGTGCGGTCCTTGATCATGCGGACGCAGTTGAAGAAGTCGGCGCCGATCTTGTCCATCTTGTTGACGAACACGATCCGCGGAACCTTGTAGCGGTCGGCCTGACGCCAGACGGTCTCGGTCTGCGGCTCGACGCCGGCATTGGCGTCCAGCAGACAGATCGCGCCGTCCAGAACCGCCAGCGAACGCTCGACCTCGATGGTGAAGTCCACGTGGCCGGGCGTGTCGATGATGTTGAAGCGGAACTTGGTGTCCGAGGTCCCCTCGGTGGTGGGGTCCTCCTGGCGCTGCCAGAACGTGGTGGTCGCGGCAGACGTGATCGTGATGCCGCGCTCCTGCTCCTGCTCCATCCAGTCCATGGTCGCGGCGCCGTCATGCACTTCGCCGATCTTGTGCGACTTGCCGGTGTAGTAAAGGATACGCTCGGTCGTCGTCGTCTTGCCGGCATCGATGTGGGCCATGATGCCGAAGTTGCGATAACGCTGCAGCGGATATTCGCGTGCCATGGGTCGGATCCTTTCGCCTTACCAGCGGTAGTGGCTGAACGCCTTGTTGGCGTCGGCCATCTTGTGCGTGTCTTCGCGCTTCTTCACGGCGGTGCCGCGGCCGTTGACGGCATCGGACAGCTCGCCGGCCAGGCGCTCTTCCATCGTGTTCTCGTTGCGGTTCTTCGCGGCGGTGATCAGCCAGCGGATCGCCAGCGCCTCGCGGCGGGTCGGACGGACCTCGACGGGCACCTGGTAGGTGGCACCGCCGACGCGGCGCGAACGCACCTCGACCGAGGGCTTCACGTTGTCGAGCGCCTCGTGGAAGACTTCGATCGGCTCGCGCTTCAGGCGGGTCTCGACGCGCTCCAGCGCGTTGTAGACGATCCGCTCGGCGGTCGATTTCTTGCCGTCAACCATCAGGTTGTTCATGAATTTGGTCAGCACGCGATCGCCATACTTGGCGTCGGGCAGGACATCGCGCTTTTCAGCGGCGTGACGACGGGACATGGATGCCTCTCCTTACTTCGGACGCTTCGCGCCGTATTTCGAACGACGCTGACGACGGTCCTTGACGCCCTGGGTATCCAGCACACCGCGCAGGATGTGGTAACGGACACCCGGAAGGTCCTTGACCCGGCCGCCGCGGATCAGCACGACGCTGTGTTCCTGCAGGTTGTGCTTCTCGCCCGGAATGTAGGAGATGACCTCGAAGCCATTCGTCAGGCGGACCTTGGCCACCTTGCGCATAGCGGAGTTCGGTTTCTTCGGCGTCGTGGTGTAGACGCGCGTGCAGACGCCGCGCTTCTGCGGGCAGCCCTGAAGGTGCTGCGACTTGGAGCGCTGCACTTTCGGCTGCCGCGGTTTGCGGATCAGCTGTTGGATCGTCGGCATTCGGTTCCCCGTCTTGCTCTGTCAATACTCGCAACCGACCGGTTGCGCCGCTTCTCGACGGCACCTTGCGCGAATCGCAAAATGCCAAGCCCGTCCCGCCCATAACGGGCTGACGGGCATAATTCCAGAGGATCGGGGCGATTGGCCCGGACCCTGACCTCGTGGGTTCTGGTCCCCGAGGCGGTTTCCCGCCGGGTCGCGTGGCTATAGGGGGAATCCCCCGCGCTGTCAACCGGCGCCCCCTGCCCCGCCGCCCCATGCCGGGGCCCGGCCGCGCGCCTCAGGCCAGCTGCCGCGCCAGCCGGGCCAGGTCCCCCCGGCGCAGGTCGAACCGCTCGCGCAGCAGCCGGTTCAGCCCGCCCTCCTCGGGCTGCCACGGCAGCCCCGGCCCCATGTCGCCCGAGTCGCTGTCGGCATGGATCGAGCGCAGGAACATCAGCGGCTCGCTGATCTGCACGCCGGGCATCCACTGCGCCAGCCGGGTGTGGTTGAAGTCCAGCGCCGTCTGCTGCGCCTCGGGGGGCAGGAAGATGGTCAGCGCGACGCCCATGTTGTGACAGATCCGCGGCGTCATCTTCAGCTGGCCCGACCGCGCCTCGACCATCAGCCCGCGGCCGTAATCCAGCGACAGGCGCCCGTGCTGTTGCCACAGCGGCGCGACCCGCGCGAAATCCGCGCGCGTGCGGGCGACATAGTCGATGGCCACCGCATCGTCGTCGTCATGGCGGAAATGCCCGATCACCTGCGCGGTCCCGTCGACATGCGGGGCCACGGCGGCGCGGCAAGCCTGAAGGTGGTACTCCATCGGCGCCACCAGCGACAGCCGCAGCTGCGGCAGGCGCGCGCAGAGGTCGTGCAGCCGGTCCAGCCAGGGCTGCGGCAGGTCGGGGCCGGTCATGACCACCAGCGTAAAGTCGGGATCGGTCTGCGCCAGCCAGCCCGGCAGGGCGACGGTCGTGAACCACAGCCAGCGCCGTTCCAGCCGCGCGGGGTCATAGAGATAGGCGCGGCGCGCCGCGATGCTGTCATGCTCGACCTGATAGCCGCGCAGCCCCAGATAGGAGAAACGGCACAGCCCCAGCATCTGAACCCGCATCAGCGTCTCCGTCCCATCTGCGCCTCGCGCCAGATGGTATAGATGCCCGCCCCCACGACAAGCGCCGATCCGATCCAGGTCCACAGGTCGGGCCAGTCGCCGAAGACCAGGAGGCCCAGCACGATCGCCGCCAGCAGCGAGGTGTAGCGGAACGGAGAGACGGCCGCGATCTCTCCGACCCGCATCGCCGCCACCGCGCAGAGATAGCCCACCGTCAGGAAGGCGCTGCCCAGGGCCAGCAGGGCCAGCTGCGTGAGGTTGGGCATCACCCAACCCTGCCCCAGGCTGAGGACAAGCCCGGTCAGCGTGACCAGCACCGCGCCATAGAAGGCGATGGTGTTCGAGCTGACATCGCGCCCGAACTGCCGCGTGGACAGGTCGCGCAGCGCGACCAGCAGCATCGCCCCCAGGGCCACCAGCGACCAGATGCCGAAGGCCCCGCTGCCCGGCCGCAGGATGATCAGCACGCCCAGCATGCCCACCAGCACCGCCAGGATGCGCCGCCAGCCCAGGGTCTCGCCGAAGAACAGCGCCGCGCCCAGCATGACCACCAGCGGCAGCGACTGCATGACCGCGGTCAGGTCGGCGATCTCCATGCGGGTCAGCGCGTTCAGGAACAGGAGCGTCGAGCCGATCTCTCCGACCAGGCGCAGCGCCATGGGCCGGCGCGCGGGCACGGGGATGCGCAGCCGCAGCCCCCCCGTGCGCTGCGCCAGCAGGACCAGCGCGACCAGCACGAACAGCCCGCGGATGGTGATCGACTGATACAGCGGCAGGTCCTGGGCCACGAACTTGATGATCGTGTCGTTGCAGGTGAAGCCCATCATCGACAGGGTCATCAGCCCCGCGCCCCGCAGGTTGTCGCCCGGCTGCAGTGGTTCGGGGCGGATGGAGGCGGGCCGCGTGCGGCGCAGCGGAGAGATCAGGGGCGTGGACATGGGCGGCCTTCGGGACTGGGCTGGACTGCATCGGACGATCGCCGTGCCGGGGCATGCCGCAGCGGGTCGCGTCCCCGCCATGTCCGGATGATCCATCCTGCCCCCGCCGACCGGCAGGTGCAGTATGTGCAGCCGCCCTGATCGGTCAACCGCAAAGACGTGCCGATACAATGCCGAAGGCCCGGCACTGGGGCCGGGCCTTCGCGGTGGTCATGCGGGCGGGATCACTCCTCGCCGTTGGTCTCGGGCAGATCGACCGTGGCGCCCTCGGTCATCGTCTCGGGCGCGGTGGTGCCGCGGGTCGGCTCGGGCGCGGCCAGGGCGGCTGCGGCCTCGGCCTCGGCGCGGCGCGCCTCGATCACCTCGGCATCCCGCTCGGTCGCGATGCGACGCAGGCGGGTGGTCGCGCCACCGGTGCCCGCCGGGATCAGGCGGCCCACGATGACGTTCTCCTTCAGACCGACCAGCTTGTCGCGCTTGCCCTGGACCGAAGCCTCGGTCAGGACCCGCGTCGTCTCCTGGAAGGACGCCGCCGAGATGAAGCTGCGGGTCTGCAGCGACGCCTTGGTGATGCCCAAGAGGACCGGTTCGCCCGTGGCGGGACGTCCGCCGCGCGCCTCGATCTTGGCGTTCTCCTCGGCGAAGTCGTCGCGCTCGACATGCTCGCCCTTCAGCAGGGTGGTGTCGCCACCGTCGAGGATCTCGATCTTCTGCAGCATCTGCCGGACGATGACCTCGATGTGCTTGTCGTTGATCTTCACGCCCTGCAGGCGATAGACGTCCTGCACCTCGTCGATCAGATAGTCGGCAAGCGCCTCGATCCCCATGATCCGCAGGATGTCATGCGGCGCGGGGTTCCCGTCCATGATGTAGTCGCCCTTCTGCACGAAGTCGCCTTCCTGCACCGGGATGTGCTTGCCTTTCGGCACCATGTACTCGACGGGCGACAGACCCTCCTCGGACGGCTCCAGCGTGATGCGGCGCTTGTTCTTGTAGTCCTTGCCGAAGCGCACATAGCCGTCGATCTCGGCGATGATCGCGTGATCCTTCGGACGACGGGCCTCGAACAGTTCCGCCACGCGCGGCAGACCACCCGTGATGTCCTTGGTCCGCGCGCCTTCGCGCGGGATGCGGGCCACCACGTCGCCCGGACGGATGTCCTGGCCGTCCTCGACCGACAGGATCGCGTCCACCGACATCGGATAGCTGACCGGGTTGCCCTGGTCGTTGCGCACCGGCTCGCCGTTGGCGTCCATCACGATGATCTCGGGCTTGAGGTCGTTGCCCTTGGGCGCCGACCGCCAGTCCGTGACGATCTTCTGGGTCATGCCGGTGGCGTCATCCGTCTCGTCGCGGACCGAGATGCCGGACAGCAGGTCGACGAACTTGGCCATACCGCCCTTCTCGGCGATGATCGGCAGGGTGTAGGGGTCCCATTCGAACAGCTTGGCGCCGCGGATGACGCGCTCGCCCTCCTTCACGAACAGCTTGGAGCCGTAGAACAGCTTGTGGCTGGCGCGCTCCTGACCCTGGTCGTCCATGACCAGGATCTGCATGTTGCGCGACATCACGACCTGCTCGCCGTTGGCGTTCTCCAGAATGCTCTCGTTGCGGAAGGCGATCGTGCCCTCGTGCGAGGCGGCCTGGAACGACTGCTGACCGCCCTGCGCGATGCCGCCGATGTGGAAGGTCCGCATCGTCAGCTGCGTGCCGGGCTCGCCGATCGACTGCGCGGCGATGATGCCGACAGCCTCGCCGATGTTGACCAGCGTGCCGCGGGCCAGGTCGCGGCCATAGCAGAGCGCGCAGATCCCGTCCTCGGATTCGCAGGTCAGCGCCGAACGGATCCGCACCTGCTGCACGCCCGCCGCCTCGATGGCGTCGGCCTTGCGTTCGTCGATGACCTCGCCGCCGCGGACGATGATCTCGTCCTCGCCCGGGACCAGCACGTCCTCGGCCGCGGTGCGGCCCAGCACGCGTTCGGACAGCGGGCTGATGACCTCGCCGTCGTTCACGGCCGCGGATGCGGTGATCGCGCGCTCGGTGCCGCAGTCATGCTCGCGGATGATGCAGTCCTGCGCCACGTCGACCAGACGACGCGTCAGATAGCCCGAGTTCGCGGTCTTCAACGCGGTGTCCGACAGACCCTTCCGGGCGCCGTGGGTCGAGTTGAAGTATTCGAGAACGGTCAGGCCTTCCTTGAAGTTCGAGATGATCGGCGTCTCGATGATCTCGCCCGAGGGCTTGGCCATCAGGCCGCGCATGCCGCCCAGCTGCTTCATCTGGTTGACCGAACCCCGCGCACCGGAATGCGCCATCATGTAGACCGAGTTCGGCTCCATCTCGGCGCCGGCCGCGTCCTTCTTGGTGGCCGAGATGGTCGACATCATGGCCTCGGTCACGCGGTCGTTGCACTTCGACCAGGCGTCCACGACCTTGTTGTACTTCTCGCCCTGGGTGATCAGGCCGTCCAGATACTGCTGTTCGAACTCCTTCACCTGCTCCTGGACTTCCTCGACGATCGTCCACTTGTTGTCGGGCACGACCATGTCGTCCTTGCCGAAGCTGATGCCGGCGCGGAAGGCCTCGCGGAAGCCCAGACCCATGATCTGGTCGCAGAAGATCACCGATTCCTTCTGTCCGCAGTAGCGGTAGACGGTGTCGATGACGACCTGCACGTCCTTCTTGCGCAGCAGGCGGTTGACCAGCTCGAAGGGCGCCTTGGCGTTCAGCGGCAGCAGACCGCCAAGCCGCAGGCGGCCCGGGGTGGTCTCGAAGCGCGTCCAGACCTCGTTGCCGTTCTCGTCGATCTGCTTCAGGCGCGCCTGGATCTTGGCGTGCAGATGCACCTCGCCGGCGGCCAGGGCATGCTCGACCTCGTCGATATTGGCGAAGGCCATGCCCTCGCCCTTCATGCCGTCACGCTGCATCGAGACGTAGTACAGGCCCAGGATCATGTCCTGCGACGGCACGATGATCGGCGCGCCGTTGGCGGGCGACAGCACGTTGTTGGTGGACATCATCAGGACGCGCGCTTCCAGCTGCGCCTCCAGCGACAGCGGAACGTGCACGGCCATCTGGTCGCCGTCGAAGTCGGCGTTGAAGGCCGAACAGACCAGCGGGTGCAGCTGGATCGCCTTGCCCTCGATCAGGATCGGCTCGAACGCCTGGATGCCAAGACGGTGCAGCGTGGGCGCGCGGTTCAAGAGGACCGGATGCTCGCGGATGACCTCGTCCAGGATGTCCCAGACCTCGGGACGTTCCTTCTCGACCAGCTTCTTGGCCTGCTTGACGGTCGAGGACAGACCCTTCGCCTCAAGCCGCGAATAGATGAACGGCTTGAACAGCTCCAAGGCCATCTTCTTCGGCAGGCCGCACTGATGCAGCTTCAGCTCGGGGCCGGTCACGATGACCGAACGGCCCGAGAAGTCGACGCGCTTGCCCAGAAGGTTCTGGCGGAAGCGGCCCTGCTTGCCCTTCAGCATGTCCGACAGCGACTTCAGCGGGCGACGGTTGTTGCCCGTGATGACGCGACCGCGACGGCCGTTGTCGAACAGCGCATCGACCGATTCCTGCAGCATGCGCTTTTCGTTGCGCACGATGATGTCGGGCGCGCGCAGCTCGATCAGCCGCTTGAGGCGGTTGTTGCGGTTGATCACCCGGCGATACAGGTCGTTCAGATCCGACGTGGCGAACCGGCCGCCGTCCAGCGGGACCAGCGGGCGCAGTTCCGGCGGAATGACCGGGATCACGGTCAGGACCATCCATTCCGGACGGTTGCCCGATTCCAGGAAGCTCTCGACGATCTTCAGGCGCTTGATGATCTTCTTGGGCTTCAGCTCGCCGGTGGCGGCCTTCAGGTCCTGGCGCAATTGCTCGGCGGTCGCGGCCAGGTCGATGTTGGCCAGCATGGCGCGGATCGCCTCGGCCCCGATATCCGCCTGGAAGGCGTCGGCGCCGAAGTTGTCCTGCGCGTCCAGGAACTCCTCCTCGGACAAGAGCTGGCCATAGGTCAGGTCGGTCAGACCCGGCTCGATGACGACATAGTTCTCGAAGTAAAGGATCCGCTCCAGATCGCGCAGCGTCATGTCCAGCATCAGGCCGATGCGCGACGGCAGCGACTTCAGGAACCAGATGTGCGCGACGGGGGCGGCCAGCTCGATATGGCCCATCCGCTCGCGGCGGACCTTCTGCAGGGTCACTTCGACGCCACATTTCTCGCAGACCAGGCCGCGATACTTCATGCGCTTGTACTTGCCGCACAGGCATTCGTAATCCTTGATCGGACCGAAGATGCGCGCGCAGAACAGGCCGTCACGCTCGGGCTTGAACGTGCGGTAGTTGATGGTCTCGGGCTTCTTCACCTCGCCGAAGGACCAGGCCAGAATTTCTTCCGGCGAGGCCAGCGAGATCTTGATTTCGTTGAACTGCCGCGGCGGGGCCAGCGGGTTCAGGGGGTTGGTGGCGAGTTCCTGGTTCATTCTCGATTCCTAATGAAGGGCATGGAGGAAGGGGTGGTGAGGGCTTTCGCCCTCACTCGTCCTCGTCCACATCCAGGAGTTCCATGTTGAGGCCCAGACCCCGGACCTCCTTGACCAGCACGTTGAACGATTCCGGCACGCCCGCCTCGAAGTTGTCCTCGCCCTTGACGATGGACTCGTAGACCTTCGTGCGGCCGGCCACGTCGTCCGACTTGACGGTCAGCATTTCCTGCAGCGTGTAGGCCGCGCCATAGGCTTCCAGCGCCCAGACCTCCATCTCGCCGAGACGCTGGCCGCCGAACTGGGCCTTGCCGCCCAGAGGCTGCTGCGTGACCAGCGAGTACGGACCCGTGGAACGCGCGTGCATCTTGTCGTCGACCAGGTGGTGCAGCTTCAGGACGTACTTCATGCCCACGGTGACCTTGCGGGCGAACTGCTCGCCCGTGCGGCCGTCGAAGACCACCGACTGACCCGAGGTGTCGAAACCGGCACGCGTCAGCGCGTCGTTCACGTCAGCCTCCTTGGCGCCGTCGAAGACCGGCGTCGCGATCGGCACGCCCGTGCGGACCGTGCCCGCATGCTCGCGCAGGGTCTCGTCGTCCAGGCCGTCGAACATCTCGGAATACAGCTCGTCGCCGTAACCGATGCGCATCGCCTCGCGGACCGGAGTCATGTCGCCATTGCGGCGATAATCCTCCAGCGCCTCGTCGATCTTGAGGCCCAGGGCGCGGCTGGCCCAACCCATGTGGGTCTCCAGGATCTGACCCACGTTCATGCGCGACGGCACGCCCAGGGGGTTCAGAACCAGGTCGACGGGGGTGCCGTCCGCCAGGAACGGCATGTCCTCCATCGGCACGACCTTGGACACGACGCCCTTGTTGCCGTGACGGCCGGCCATCTTGTCGCCCGCCTGCAACTTGCGCTTCACAGCGACGAAGACCTTGACCATCTTCATCACGCCCGGCGGCAGGTCGTCGCCCTGACGGACCTTCTCGACCTTGTCCTCGAAACGCGCCTCCAGCAGCTTCTTCTGGGTGTCGTACTGGCCGTTCAGGGCCTCGACCTCCTTGGCGACGTCCTCCTCGGACACCGCCAGCTGCCACCACTGGCCACGCGACATGGTGCCCAGCAGCTCCTCGGTGATCTCGGTGTTGGCCTTGATCCCCTTGGGGCCCTTCAGCGCGGTCTTGCCCAGGATCAGCGACTTCAGACGCGCATAGATGTTGCGGTCCAGGATCGCCTGCTCGTCATCGCGGTCGCGCGCCAAGCGCTCGACTTCCTCGCGCTCGATCTGCAGCGCGCGCTCGTCCTTGTCGACGCCGTGACGGTTGAAGACCCGCACCTCGACGATGGTGCCATAGGCACCCGGCGGCAGACGCAGCGAGGTATCGCGCACGTCGCTGGCCTTCTCGCCGAAGATGGCGCGCAGCAGCTTTTCTTCCGGCGTCATCGGGCTTTCGCCCTTGGGGGTGATCTTGCCCACCAGGATGTCGCCCGGCCCGACCTCGGCGCCGATATAGACGATGCCGGCTTCATCCAGGTTGCGCAGAGCCTCTTCGCCCACGTTCGGGATGTCGCGGGTGATCTCCTCCGGCCCCAGCTTGGTGTCGCGGGCCGCCACCTCGTATTCGTCGATATGGATCGAGGTGAACACGTCGTCGCGGTGGATCCGCTCGGAGATCAGGATCGAGTCCTCGTAGTTGTAGCCGTTCCACGGCATGAAGGCCACGACCACGTTCCGGCCGATGGCCAGCTCGCCCTGGTCGGTCGAGGGACCGTCCGCGATGACCTGGTTGGCCACGACCTTCTCGCCCACCTTGACCAGCGGACGCTGGTTGATGGTCGAGGACTGGTTCGAACGCTTGAACTTGCGCAGACGATAGATGTCCACGCCTGCGTCGCCCGCACCCATGTTCTCGGTGGCGCGCACGACGATACGCTGCGCATCGACCTGGTCGATGACGCCGCCGCGACGGGCCATGATGGCCGCGCCGGAATCGCGGGCGACGGTCGCCTCCATGCCGGTGCCGACGAAGGGCGCCTCGGCGCGCAGCAGCGGAACCGCCTGACGCTGCATGTTCGACCCCATCAGCGCGCGGTTGGCGTCGTCGTTCTCAAGGAACGGGATCAGCGCCGCGGCGACCGAGACCAGCTGCTTGGGTGACACGTCGATCAGGTCGATCGCATCCACCGGGTTCAGCATGAAGTCGCCCGACTGGCGGGTCGAGATCAGCTCGTCGACGAAGTTGCCCTCGGCGTCCAGCGTCGCGTTGGCCTGAGCGACCGTGTGGCGCATCTCCTCGGTCGCGGACATGTAGACCACGTCGTCGGTGACCTTGCCCTCGATGACCTTGCGGTAGGGGGTCTCGATGAAGCCGTACTTGTTCACCCGCGCGAAGGTCGCGAGGCTGTTGATCAGACCGATGTTCTGGCCTTCCGGCGTCTCGATCGGGCACATCCGGCCGTAATGGGTCGGGTGGACGTCGCGGACCTCGAAGCCCGCACGCTCGCGCGTCAGACCGCCCGGCCCCAGGGCCGACAGGCGACGCTTGTGCGTCACTTCGGACAGCGGGTTGGTCTGGTCCATGAACTGCGACAGCTGGCTGGAGCCGAAGAATTCACGCACCGCCGCCGCTGCGGGCTTGGCGTTGATCAGGTCCTGCGGCATCACGGTGTCGATCTCGACGCCGGACATGCGCTCGCGGATGGCACGCTCCATGCGCAGCAGGCCCACGCGGTACTGGTTCTCCATCAGCTCGCCGACCGAACGCACCCGGCGGTTGCCGAGGTGGTCGATGTCGTCGATCTCGCCCTTGCCGTCGCGCAGCTCCACCAGGCCGCGGATGCAGGCCACGATGTCGTCATGGCGCAGCGTGCGCTGCGTGTCGGGCGCGTCCAGATCGAGGCGCATGTTCATCTTGACCCGGCCCACGGCGGACAGGTCGTAACGCTCGCTGTCGAAGAACAGCGAGTTGAACAGGTTCGACGCGGCCTCGACGGTGGGCGGCTCGCCCGGGCGCATGACCCGATAGATGTCCATCAGCGCGCCTTCGCGGCCCATGTTCTTGTCGGCCGCCATGGTGTTGCGGATGTAGGGACCCACGTTGACATGGTCGATGTCCAGCACCGGCACGTCGGTGATGTCGTTGTCCAAGAGCACCTTCAGAAGGCCGCCCGACAGGTCGCCCTCCTTGTTGTACTCGGCGGTGATCTCGTCGCCGGCCTCGGCGTAGATGAAGCCGGTCTGGTCGTTGACGATGTCCTTGGCGACGAAGCGCCCGACGATCCGCTCGAACGGAACATAGAGGTTCAGCGGGCCGTCCGATTCCAGCAGCTTCTTGACCAGACGCGGGGTGACCTTCTCGCCGGCCTTGGTGATGACCTCGCCGGTATCGGCGTTCACCAGATCGAAGGCGGGACGGGTGCCGCGCACGCGCTCGGGGAAGAAGCGCGTGACCCAGCCCTGCTCGCGCCCCTCGCGGCGCAGGGTATAGGTCACGGTCTCATAGAAGGCGTCCATGATCGCCTCCTGGTCCATGCCCAGGGCATAGAGCAGGGTCGTCACGGGCAGCTTGCGGCGGCGGTCGATGCGCGCGAACACCAGGTCCTTGGCGTCGAACTCGAAGTCCAGCCACGAGCCGCGATAGGGAATGATGCGGCAGGCGAACAGTAGCTTGCCCGAGGAATGGGTCTTGCCCCGGTCATGGTCGAAGAACACGCCCGGGCTGCGGTGCATCTGGCTGACGACCACGCGCTCGGTGCCGTTCACGATGAACGTGCCGTTCGTCGTCATCAGGGGCATGTCGCCCATGAAGACGTCCTGTTCCTTGATGTCCTTGACGGATTTCGCCCCGGTGTTCTCGTCGACATCGAACACGATCAGACGCAGGGTGACCTTCAGCGGCGCGGCATAGGTCATGTCGCGCTGCTGGCACTCGTCCACGTCGTATTTCGGCCGCTCCAGCTCGTACTTGACGAATTCCAGCGTCGCCGTCTCGTTGAAGTCCTTGATCGGGAAGACCGACTGGAAGACGCCCTGGATGCCCTCGCCGTCATTGTGCCCGGTGCCGTCGCCCGAGTTCAGGAACAGGTCGTAGGAGGATTTCTGAACCTCGATCAGGTTCGGCATCTCCAGAACTTCACGGATGTTGCCGTAATAGCGGCGGATCCGCTTCTGGCCGACATAAGCTTGCGCCATGGGGTCTTGTCACCTTTCGTCTTCGCGCGCGGCCGGGTCGGGGCCCCCGGAACGCGCCTACGAATGCAGGGGTGAGGTTCCATTCGTGCCACGCGTCCCACCGCGCGGCTCCCGAACCTCGAACATGCCCTGAAGGATGGTCCGCGCAGGACAGCCCTTCAAGACAGGTTCGGCAGGGACCGGGAAACCCCGGACCCTGCCTTCTGTCAATCCACCAAAGGGTCGATTACTTCAGGTCGACCTTGGCGCCAGCTGCTTCCAGCTTCTTCTTGATCTCGTCGGCGTCGGCCTTGGACGCGCCTTCCTTGACCTTGCCACCGGCTTCGACCAGGTCCTTGGCTTCCTTCAGGCCCAGACCGGTGATGCCGCGCACTTCCTTGATCACGTTGATCTTGTTGGCGCCGGCGTCGACCAGGACGACGTCGAACTCGGTCTTCTCTTCGGCGGCTTCCGCGGCAGCAGCCGGGCCAGCCATCATGACGGCGCCGCCGGCGGCGGGCTCGATGCCGTACTCATCCTTCAGGATGGTCTTCAGTTCCTGGGCTTCCAGCAGGGTCAGGCCCACGATTTCTTCGGCGAGTTTCTTCAGATCAGCCATTTTTCCGTTCTTTCCAGTTAATGTTCCAACGTCGGGTCTTCAACCACCAGTCGGGAAAGGGTTGCTTACGCAGCCTCACGTTCCTCGAGGGTCGTGAGGATGCTCGCGATGTTGGAGGCAGGCGCGCCAATGGCGCCGGCGATGTTAGAGGCGGGCGCACCGAGGCACGACACGATCTGAGCGATCAGCTCATCACGCGACGGCATCGAGGCGACGGCTTTCACACCGGCCGGATCCAGAGCCTGATCACCCATCGCACCGCCCAGGATCACGAACTTGTCGTTGTCCTTGGCGTACTTGTCGGCGATCCGCGCAGCTGCGGTCGGATCCTCCGAATAGGTGATCACGGTCATGCCCGTCAGATAGTCGGCGATGCTTGCGCAAGGCTTCCCGTCCAGGGCGATCTTGGCGAGCTTGTTCTTGGCAACGCGAACCGAACCACCCGCTTCGCGCATGCGCGCGCGGAGGTCCTGCATATGTGCAACCGTCATTCCCTCGTAGTGGGCAACCACCACGACGCCAGAGCTTTCGAAGATCTGGCCGAGTTCGTCGACCAGCTGTTCTTTCTGTGCTCTATCCACGGTTTCACTCCAAGTAGGGGGGTATCCCCCCGGCTCTCACTTTTCCCGGCCTCGGGAGCCGGGTCGGGTCCGTTAGGGCAAGATCACCCGAAGGTCGGGACCTCCGGAAAAACGCTTCCCCATCTCAGGAAGGACATTAAGCGGATCGCTCCGCACCCTCCGTCTCGGACAGGACGGGGCCGCGCGCGGCCCCGCCATCCCCCACCCTTTCGGGCGGGGAAATCTCATGGTCTCAGTTGGCGGTCGCCGAGACGACGTCCACCGACACGCCCGGACCCATGGTCGAGCTGATCGAGACCTTCTTCATGTAGGTGCCCTTGGCACCCGTCGGCTTGGCGCGGGTCACGGCCTCGACGAAGGCGCGCAGGTTCTGGGCCAGCTTGTCCTCGTCGAACGAGACCTTGCCGATGCCGGCATGGACGACGCCCGCCTTCTCGGCCTTGAACTGGACCTCACCGCCCTTGGCGGCCTCGACGGCGGCCTTGACGTCCATCGTCACCGTGCCGACCTTGGGGTTCGGCATCAGGTTGCGCGGGCCCAGGATCTTGCCCAGACGGCCGACCAGCGGCATCATGTCCGGCGTCGCGATGCAACGGTCGAACTCGATCTTGCCCGACTGGATGGTCTCCATCAGGTCCTCGGCGCCGACGATCTCGGCGCCTGCGGCCTTCGCTTCGTCAGCCTTGGGGCCGCGAGCGAAGACGGCGACGCGGACGTCCTTGCCGGTGCCTGCGGGCAGGGTCACCACGCCGCGGACCATCTGGTCGGCGTGACGCGGGTCGACGCCCAGGTTCAGCGCGATCTCGACGGTCTCGTCGAACTTCGCGGTCGCGGCCGACTTGACCAGCTTGATCGCGTCCTCGACGGTCAGGTTCGCCTTGCCCTCGAATGCGGTGCGGGCGGCGGCTTTCTTCTTCGACAGTTTCGCCATGATCAGCCCCTCACCTCGATACCGATCGAACGGGCCGAGCCGACGATGATCTTCATCGCGGCGTCGATGTCGTTCGCGGACAGGTCCTTCATCTTGGTCTCGGCGATCTCGCGGATCTGCTTGACCGTCACGGTGCCGGCAGTGGCACGGCCCGGCTTGTCCGAACCCTTGGCGCGGTTGCGCTTGCCCACGGGCTTCAGGCCGGCCGCCTTCTTCAGCAGGAAGGACGCCGGGGGCGTCTTGGTCTCGAAGGTGAACGACTTGTCGGCGTAATAGGTGATGACGACGGGCACGGGCGAACCCTGCTCCATCTCCTGGGTCTTGGCGTTGAACTCTTTGCAGAACGCCATGATGTTGATCCCGCGCTGACCCAGGGCCGGGCCGACGGGGGGCGACGGGTTCGCCTGACCCGCCTTGATTTGCAGCTTGAGGCTGCCGACAACTTTCTTGGCCATCTGGCCTTCTCCTTATCATCACGCCCCGGGATGCGGGGCCGACTTAGCGGTGCGGCCTGGCGGCCTCCCGCAGTTGCATCACGCGGTCTTGGAGACCTGTGTGAATTCCAGCTCGACCGGCGTCGGCCGGCCGAAGATCGAGACCGTCACCTTGATGCGCGACGAGATCTCGTCGATCTCCTCGACCATCCCCGAGAAGCCCTCGAAGGGCCCGTCGGTCACGCTGACCTTCTCGCCCACGTCGAAGCGGATCAGGTTGCGCGGCGCGGCGGGCTCGCCGTCGCCGGTGCGGTGCAGCATTGCGTTCACCTCGTCGTCGCGCATGGGCATCGGCTTGCCCTGCGCGCCCAGGAACCCGGTGACGCGGTTGATCGAGTTGACCAAGTGATAGGTGCGGTCCGACATCTCCATATGGACCAGCACATAGCCAGGCATGAAGCGACGCTCGGAGGTCACCTTCTTGCCACGACGGATCTCGATCACCTCTTCGGTGGGCACCAGGACCTCGTCGATGTGATCCTCGAGACCCTTCTCGGCGACGGCCTGTCGAATCGCCTCTGCGACCTTCTTTTCGAAGTTCGACAGGACGCTGACCGAATACCAACGCTTTGCCATGTCTCGATCGACCCCTGCTGCTCTTGCCGGGAATCGCGCGGAAGCCGCGCCAACCCGTTGAATTCCATCATGTCCGCGAAAATCGAAATCGGCGCGCATGCGGATTCGATGCACGCCGTGTCCCGGACAGTCGGGGGCAGATACCGCCCCGGCCCGGAAATTGCAAGCCCCGATCAGCCGCTGATCAGGCGCAGGCCCTGGGTCAGGCCAGTGCGGATCGCCAGATCGACCAGGAAGAAGAACAGGCTGGTGATCGAGGCGAAGATCAGCACCATGATGGTGGTGGTGATCACCTCGCGCCGCGTCGGCCACGAGATCTTGGCGGCCTCGGCGCGGACCTGATTGATGAACTGGACGGGATTGGCCACGGGCGGCTCCTTGGGCAGATGCGATGCCGGGTCTAGCGCCCCGGGCGGGGCACTTCAACCCTGAACGGCGCAGGTCGCGGATGGCGGAAGGACCTGGCAGGGGCAGGGGGACTCGAACCCACGACCCTCGGTTTTGGAGACCGATGCTCTACCAACTGAGCTATACCCCTGAGGTCGGGTCTGATTACGGCGCAGGCGCGGGGGCGTCAAGCAGATAACCGCCCTGCCCCGCAGCCCTCACAGAAAGCGCGGAAACTCGACCTTCGGGCAGCGGTCCTGGATCACGGTGACGCCGCGCGCGCGGGCGCGTTCGGCCGCACTGTCGTCGCGCACGCCCATCTGGGTCCACACGACCGCCAAGTCGGGCAGATGGGCCAGCGCCTCGTCGACGACCGCGCCCACGGCCTCGGACCGGCGGAAGATGTCGACCATCTGCACGCCGGCATCCTTCGGGATGTCGGACAGGGTGGCATAGACCGGCTCGTCCAGGATGCTGCCGCCGGCATGGCCGGGATTGACGGGAATCACCCGGATGCCCTGCGACTGCAGATAGCGCGCGACGCCCCAGGACGGCCGCGCCTCGTTGGGCGACAGCCCCACCATCGCCACCACCCGCGTGTCCCGCGCGATGCGGGCGATGTCGCGATCCTCGTCGATCTGCATGTCCATGGTCCTGCTCCCTGTGCCTGCAGCTTCGGGTTGAAGCCTGTCACAGAAAAAGCGCCCGGTCCATCAGCGATGGCCGGGCGCAAGTCGCGGAACGAGGGACAGTGATCTTGACAAGACCGTTCCGGGGTCATGCCATGTGATGAAAATGAGCATCACCCCGGAAAAGTTCCAGTGTGCTCGCGAATTCGTGATTCCGGTTTCAGCGGCGCCAGATCTCGCGCGCGGCACGGACGATTCCCTCGGCATCCTGACGCAGCCTGCTCTCGGCCCGGCCCGATTCCAGCAGGTAGAGCCGCCCGCCCACGCGGGCAAAGAACCGCGGGTCGCCCGGCTGTGGCCGACCGTCCACGATCGAGACGGGGCACATGCCGTTCAGCGCAGGCGCATAGGCGCGGGGATCGGCCTCGAATCGCGCCCGGTTCTCCTCCGATGCGAAGTGCCACAGCTGGCCCTTCCACATGGTCGCGATGTCGCTGCGCCCGGGCGTCGGGCGTCCCGCCTGCGCATAGCCCACCGGATCGAAACCGCCCACCGCCCATTCCTGAGCCTGACCCGGCAGCGCGGCGCCGAGGACGATCAGCAGGGACAGGGCAAGGGCGCGCATGGCGATTCCGTGGGTTGGGGCATGCCGGGGTCCGACCTACTTGACAGGCCGGCACCCGAATCTCAACACGCGCGGCAAAAGCGTCGCAGGGATGTGATATTCAGGCACGCCCCGCGGCATAGAGCGCCACCGCCGCCGCGTTCGACACGTTCAGCGATCCGAAATCCGCGGCGAACGGAATGCGCGCCACGTGATCGCACAGCTTCATGGTCAGCTCGCGCATGCCCGGCCCCTCGGCGCCCATGACCAGGCAGACCGCGCGGCCCGACAGCGCGCCCATCACGTCGGGCAGCGATTCGGTGCCGGTGCCGTCCAGGCCCACCAGGATGAAGCCCATGTTCTTCAGCTGCGTCAGCGCCTCGGCCAGGTTCGGCACGCGCAGATAGGGCTGCCGCTCCAGCGCGCCGGAGGCGGTCTTGGCCAGGGCGCCGGTCTCGGGCGCGGAATGGCGGTGCGGGGCGATGACAGCCCGCGCCCCGAACACCTCGGCCGAGCGCAGGATCGCGCCCACGTTGTGCGGATCGGTCACCCGGTCCAGCGCGACCAGCAGCGGCCGCGTCTCTCCGGGCGCCTCGCGCAGCGCGACCTCCGAGAGGCTGCCCCATTTCAGCGGCTTGACCTCCAGCGCGGCGCCCTGATGGACGCTTTCGGCGGCCAGCCCCACGGCCTTGTCGAAGATGCGCGGATCGGTGATCTCGGGCTCCATCCCGTGCAGCTCGCCAAGCCGCGCCAGCGCGTTCTGCGTGACGACCAGCCGGAGCTTCTGGCGCTCGGGATTGGCCAGCGCGTCGCGCACGGCGTGCAGGCCGAACAGCCAGACCGTCTCGGCGGCGGCGGCGCGGCGGGCGCGTTCCTTGTCGATGACCCAGCTGGGCTTCTTGGCGTTTCCGCTTTTCTCGGCCATGCGGGGCCTCCTTTCCTGTGGCCCCCTCTCTGCGCGCGGCGGCGCCGTCGCGCAAGCCCCGGAAATCCGTTCCGCGCCCCCTTGACGCCCCCCGGCAGGGCGGCTAATCACCCCGCACGCCGAGAGCGATCCGGCGGGCGACGTGCTGCAAGGTGCGGCAGCGGACTGTAACTCCGCCGGGGAGACCCATGCCTGGTTCGATTCCAGGGTCGCCCACCACTTCCCCAAATAAGCTAGTAATTTCAGCGATGAAGTGTCCCGCTGCCTCTTCAGGGGGCGTTATGGGAATCAATGGGTTACACGACGAGTGTCCCGCGATTACCAGTCGATCCCGGCAAGCGCCCGGACACCGTCAGCGGCGAGGATTCGTCGCTCAGCGCCCTTGGTGTAGATCTCCGACGTCTTCGCCTGAGTGTGGGCCATGACCGCCATGATCTGATACTGGGTGCAGCCGTTCTCAGACATCATCTCGGCAACGGCTTTCCTGATCCCGTGCGATGACCGTCCAGGCAGGCCTGCAGCCGTACACCACCGTTGGACGCGAACGCGCAGTGCCTCGACCGAGGTGAACGGCTTGCCCTTCTCGCTGAGAAGATAGGTGGGGCCAACGACCTTTGCCGCCCGCGTCGCGGCCATCAGGGGCGGCAGCATAGGGATTGAGACGAAAGCCGACCCCTTCTTGGCCGGTTGCCATTCCAGCCAGGTCTGGCCGTTGCGGGTCGTTTCCTGATCGCGGCCCAGCCAGAGGGCATCGCCGATCCTGCAGGCGGTGAAGGCATGCAGGGTCAGCCAAAGATGGGCTGTCGTTCCAGCGGGATGGTGATCCTTGAACTTCTTCAGGTCCGCCGCGGTCCAGGGCACGGCGCCGCCCTTGGGCTGCGTATTGATCACGCCGATGCCGGCGGCCGGGTTATGGCCGATCTCGTCGCGCTCCATCGCCCATTTGTAGACGGCCCGGATCGACTTGATCAGGTTGTCGGCCGCGCCGGGATGGGCCGCCCAGGCATCGCGAACCGCCACAAAGGCAGATGTCGGGGCATCCATGTCGAGGCTACCGTATCGGTCGCCGTCATCGTCCAGATGGTCGCAAAGGCGGGACAGGACGCTGCGCCGCTGCTTGAGCGTGGCGGCTGACATCTGGCCGGCATCGACCATCTTGCCGAGGAAATCGAGATAGCGCCCGCAGATCCAGTCCAGCGACCGTTCCACATGGCGCGGGGTGCTGGGCACCCACGTCTCGCCTGCCCGCGCTGCGTAGTAATGGTGGGCGAAAGCAGGATCTTCGGGGCCGACCGGGATATGGATCCGGCGGGTCTTGTCGCCCTCGACGCGGACGCGATAGCGCATGGTTCCGTTGCGATTGCGCTCGATCAGCAGCCCCGGAAAATCTACCCGCACATCCATCACCGTTTGGCCCATTGCTTAGGCTTCACAACTTGCCCGGCCTCCTTGGCCGAGTCTACCGCCTGCGCGGTGGTGACGGTGATCGTCCCGTCCTTCGAGACGGTATATCCTGCGATCTGCAGGCCACATTCCTTCGCCGCCTCCAGCGCGCGGCGAATGGCTGCCTGACTTGCTGCCGGTGCGCCCATCAGCTCGCCTCCTCGAATTTCTCGACTTCATGGCCCCAGTTGGACCACCCTGCCCGCCTCTGGCGGCTGAACACCTCGATCCGCCGGGCGTCGGGCATCAGCTTTTCGGCCGCCTGGAAGGCCTCCTCGGGCTTGCGGCTATGCTCGCGGATCTGGCCCATGATCACCGACCGGACGCCGCGGTCCTTGATCTTCGGCGCGCCGCGCGTGGCGATCAGGAAGGGCTCGCCTGCGCCGCGCAGGATGTAGCCGGTGCCCATGTTCAGCTTGCCCTTCACGGTGGTCTTCACCCAGTGGCCGCCCGTCTTGTAGGTGAAGCCCCAGGCTTCGATCACCTTCAGGGCTTGGGGCAGCATCGTGTTCAGCGACCAGAGCCACAGCAGGCAATCGGACGCCGCGAGGGATTCGACCGGCAGGGCGCAGATGTCGTTGATCGACATGCAGTCGTAATGCGCGCTCGGGCTTTTGGCCTCGCCCTTCTCGGACCGCATCTCATAGCGCCAGGGCGGGTCGGCCATGATCAGGTCGAACCCACCGAAGGGGCGCAGCGCGTGGAACTGGTGAAGGGCTGAGGTCATGTTTTCCTTACCCTTCGCCGACGATCTGGTCGCGCAGCTGGCGGTCGGTGAAACCATCTTCATGGCTGCAGCGGAGCGCGCGAACGGCGTCCTCGGCGTCTCGGATGCCGTCAAGGCGTTCCTGCAGGCCGGCCTGCCGTGCCGCAGTTTTCAGGGCCTGCAGCTTGGCCAGAGCCGCGTTCCAATCTACGGCAGTCCGCTCAGCTTTCCCGTCGCGCTCGCCGGCCTCATAGCCCGCGCTGAAACTGCCGCAGTCGGCCACGGCAGATGCCTCGAGCCCGGCGCGGATCTTCCACAGGAGATCCGCGATCCCGTCTTGGGCCTCGTCGCCCTCGAACCCGGAAATGAACCGCTCGGCCGCTTCCAGTGCCGTCCGCAGATCATCGGCAGGCTGCGAGAGGGCGGCGCGGGTCGGCTTCGGCACATAATGCGGCTGCCACGCGATCACATTGCCGATGATATAGTCATCGTAGCTTTCGCCCTTGTAATCAGCCGCGTTCGACCACCACTCGCCGTCATGGCACCCCAAGAATACCTCAAGGGTGGTGCCGCCGTCGCCATCTGGGCTTTCCACCAGAAGCCAAGCGACATCAGCGCCCGATGGCGGCGCGCCGTCACGCCATGCACGCAGATCGCCGGCAGGGGTGGCACGGCGCCCGATGTCGCTTTCATGCCGGATCGTAATGCCGTCGCGCGGGCCGCTCCATCCGTTCGGGTGCGAATAGGAAAGGGCGTCCTTGTAGGAATAGCGCCCCGCCTCCTCGGGTCGGCTGGTGTAGCCTTGGGCATTCGGGCGATACCATCCGCGCCCTTCTTTGTGGATCAGCCAGCCCGTCTGGCGTGCCTCGTCGGTCAGTCGTTCGGTCGTCATGCGTCCATCTCCATCGCTTCGGCGGCATGGCCGCCCTGTTCCGTGATCCGCAGGTGCCTGCAGTTGGCCGCGACCAGCGCCTCGGCCAGCGGGGGGCAGACGCTGTTTCCGCAGCAGCTGACCTGGACGTCCTTGGCGAAGGGCCGCCAGGTCGGGCTGTCGGTGTCGAGGCCGTCCCAGACCCCCTCGATGACGTAATCCGCCGGGAAGCCTTGGGCGCGGAACAGCTCGCGCGGGGTCAGCATCCGCATGCCGATGTCGATCACGACGTAAGACTCGCTGCCGATCGTCAGGGTGACGAACTCGCCCCCGTCCCAAGCATCGTGGGCGCGCAGGAAACCGGCCACGGCGCGGGCCCGGGCGTGATGCTCGGGCGCGAAGGGCGGGGCGACAAGCTCAGCCTGCATGTGGCCCATGCGGTCTTTGACCGTGACGGTGTGGCAGGGCTCGTCGGTCCGGGCGCCGTCGCCGGTGCCGTAGTATTTCGCGAACCAGGCCGCGACCGGGGTCTGGTGGCTGCCCGAGGCGGCGACGGTCGACAGCGGACCCCGCGCGTCGTGCCCGGCATGGGCCTCCATGCGCGGCCCGCCGTTCTGCTGCGCCAGAAACGCCGCCACGGGCGCATGCTTGACCCCGCCCGCAACCACCGTGCCGAGGGGCGCGGCCACGTCCAGCGCGCGGGGCTGCTGGCCCGGGCGCTCGCCATAACCGGTCTGGACCATCGTCGCGGCGATCAGGCTGTTCTGGTCCTTCTTGCTGGCGCAGATCGTGTGATGCGGGTCGGTCGCAGACCGGTTTCCGCCGCCCTGCTGGGCATAGGTCAGCACCGGGGCGATGACAGTCAGCCCCGCGCCGCCCGCGGTGATGGTGTGGGCCGGTTCGTCGGCGCGCTGCCACGGCTTCTGGCTGTTGCGCATCGTCGCCAGCAGGGGGGCGATCAAGGCAAAGCTTTGCGACGTCATCTGCGTGCGCACCGGATCCGCGAGCGAGTAGATGCCATTGCGCTTCACCGCGCTGGTCATATCGGTGCGCATGAGGCTTGGGGCGATCAGGGCGCTATGCCCGCCCCCGGCCAGCACGGTCGGATGCGGCGCGCTGACCGCGCTGTAGCGGCGCGCAGTGCCCTTGAGGCTGACCAGGAACGGCCGCTCGGCCTCCAGCACATAGCGCTTCATGCCGCGCGCCACGCGGGCCAGCGTGTTGGCCGCCAGCGGGCGGATCGCGCGCAGCCCGTGCTTCGCCATCACCTCGGCCGAGCTGTCGAAGATCGACGGACAGGGCAGCGACCAGTCGATGCAGGTCTCCGCGCCGACCCAGGGCAGCAGCTGGCCCTTGCGGACCTCGGCCGAGGCCGGGTTGCCATGGGTGGGCTTCGGCCAGACGATCGGGCGGCCGTCGCGGCGCGCGACCAGGAACCAGCGCTTGCGGATCGTCGGCGCGCCATAGTCGCAGGCCCGCAGCTCGCGCCACTGGACCTTGTATCCGGCCTTCTTCAGCCGCCCGATCCAGAGCTCGAAGGTCTGGCCCGCGAACTCCTTGATCGGCTGGCCGTCATTGTCGACCGGGCCCCAGGTCACGAACTCCTCGACGTTCTCCATGCAGATCACGTCGGGCTTGGCGAACTCGGCCCACCGGACCACGACCCAGGCCAGATCGCGGATGTTGCGGTCGCGCGGCGCGCCACCCTTGGCCTTGCTGAAGTGCTTGCAGTCCGGGCTGGCCCACAGCAGCCCGACATGGCGGCCCCGGGTGACCGCCAGCGGGTCCACGTCCCAGATGTTGCTGTCCAAGTGCAGCGTCTCGGGGTGGTTCGCGGCATGCAGGGCCAGCGCCTTGGCGCTGTGGTTGATCGCCACGTCCGGGCTGCGGCCCAGGGCCAGCTCGATCCCGGTCGACGCCCCGCCGCCGCCGGCGAAGCTGTCGATGATCATGGGCAGGTGGGGATGCGGGGTCATGCCGTGGCCTCCGGCTTCATGAAGACGATCCAGTGCGACTTGGCGGTCTTGCCGCACCGGTTCCCGAACAGCGGCTTCTGGTCGGTCAGCGCCAGGATCTCGGAGACGCGGACCTCATGCTCATTCCACTTGAAGATCAGCGTCCCGTTCGGACGCAGGACGCGGAAGCACTCGGCGAACCCCGCCCGCAGGTCATCGCGCCAGTCAGCGCCGAGCTTGCCATACTTCTTGGCCAGCCAGCCGGACCGCCCATTCTGGACGAGGTGCGGCGGGTCAAAGACCACGAGATGGAACGACGCATCCCCATACGGGAGCGCACGGAAGTCCAGCAGCACATCCGGCGCGATCACCAGTTGGCGGGAGCCGCCGGGGCTGGATCGGTCCTGCAGGGAATGGGCTTCCTGACGAATGTCGCCGAATACGGCCCGGCCATCCTGGCGGTCGAACCAGAACATGCGGCTGCCGCAGCAGGGGTCGAGGATGGGGCGGATCGTCATGCCTGGCCTTCCTTCGCCAGTGCCTCGCGCCCGGCCTTCGTGATCGTGATCCAGCACTGGCCGCGCTGGCCTGTGTGGGCATGCGTCAGGGTCGCATAGCCGAGCCTCGCCAGCGCGCCGGCGGTCGCGGCCGGGGCCGTCGCGGAGCAGCGGCCGTTGATGGTCGCGGACCGGAGGGCGGCCAAGCACTTGGCGGAAAGGGTCATGCGTTGCGCCTCCACATCTGCTGGGCCAAATCCGAGAGGGCGGTGATCGGCGGCAGCTGGACCGGCAGCGCGATCCGCGACCGGTCGCGGGCCTCCATGATGCGGCAGACCTCGGCTGCCTGCCGGTGGATCAGCAGCATGTCGATTGGGGCATTCCCGCCGAAGCGATCGGCCACCTCCAGCAGGGCCACCGCGATGTCGTCTTTCTCGTCCTGGGTCAGGCAGGGCATGTCGTCACCTTCTGGCTGTGCGCGGCATGGCGCGCGAGATGGGCGTCGATGTCGGCGTGGGCGCGCGACAGGCTGCAGGCGGTGCCATGGCCGTCGGTCGCGTCGTGGGTCCAGCTCCAGACGCCGCCCGGCATGTCGGTCAGCATCAGGGAGGCCCCGCGATAGTTGATGGCGCTGTAGTTCATGTCAGCACCGGCCCGCAGGCTGATCGGTCAGCGTCTGGACGGGCAGCGCCACGCTTCCCTCGGCCTCGATCGCGGCGGTCAAAAGCTCTTGCGCCAGCTCGCGCGCCTCCTCGGGCGCCAGGATGATCCCCGCGATCATCTCCTGGGCGCCGTCGTCCTGGACGCAGCCCACGGCGAAGGTGACCAGCCGGTCTGCGGTCGGGCCATCATCGCCCTGATCGGCGATGATCGCGGCCGAGACGGCGGTGGCGTTGCAGAGGATCAGGGTATCCATCACGCCACCCCCATCAGCCGGGCGGCGCAGGCGCCCAAGGTCGCGGTGCCGTCGCAGGCCACCGGCCAATGGGCGTCGAGGGTGGCCGCGATACCCAGCACGATGCCGAGGGCCAGCGCCGCCAGGGCGAGGCCCTGGATGATGCCCCGGACCTGCGCGCGGCGCTCCAGCCGCTCGGTGGCGGTGGGGCCGGTCACCGTCAGGTGCGGCGGCATCGGGCCAAGGCCCTCGCGCAGCGCCTGCCCGCGCAGGTCGCGAGCCTCCTCGACCATGTCGGCAGGCCAGCCCATGCCGGGGTTGCGCATGATGCGGTC